>JAFPTK010000183.1 GCA_017400305.1 Lachnospiraceae bacterium
CGGTCGTCACGATGAGCACATGGTCGGCATCAAAGGCTTCCGCACACAGGATCTGCTGTCCTCCGATATAGTCCTCAAGATACAGATAATCGCCGGCATCGCCCCAGAAATCATCTTCCGGCAGATCGATCACCCCGTCAGGCACCAGCATATCGACGCAGTAGTCGCCCAGCGCGTTCGTGAGCGCGTACTGCGCGGCGGAGGAGTAGAGCGCCGGATCTTCCTCCCGCGACGAGGGCATCGCACTCCTGATCGCATAGACCGCGTCCTGTTTCCGGCCGAGCTTCCAAAGCTCCTTTGAGACCAGCGTCATCGATTCCTCGTATTTTTTCCTGGAAAGGGTGTATTGTTCCTGCAGCTCCTCGTGCTGGCTTTCGATCGTCCTCTTCTGGGTGTTGATCTTCATGGCGAGAGCGGTCATACAGATGCCAAAGATCAGAAAGGCGGTGGCACAGACCGCGCTGATGGACGCGATGGTCCTGATCCGCTGTTCGCGGTGACGCTGTTTCAGATCGTCGTATCCGAGTCCGTACATGGGGGCCGCGAGGCGGAGGACGGCATCATCGATCAGCCGGCTCCTTTTGCGCGGATCTGTCGAGCGGACATCTGCCGCAAGGGGCTCGACCTCCTCTCTGACCGTGACGGTATTGCCGGCTTCATCGGTGCGGGCGGTCTCCCGGTATCTGATCCCCTCGGGAAAGGATTCATCGGGCTCGCCCTCCGCGAGGATGGCCAGGATGTGGTCATGCCCGTGCAGTGCCTTAAAGGTCTCGATCTCCTTCCGACACCATTGGGACTGCGGGAGCCTTGGCGTGCATATGACGACGAGCCATTCGGTATTTTTGAGGGCTTCCTCGATGGGATCGGACAGATTGGATGCGAGCGGGAGCTCGTCCTGATCCCGGAAGACTCTCCGGATACTCCATTTTTCCTTAGGATATTTCTTCCTCAGATTGCCGGGGAGCCGGAATCGCTCGATCTTCCGGTGCAGCTCTCTGGCCACGGCCATATCGAGTTCACAGTGCCGATAACTGATAAACGCGTCATAGTGCACTTCGCGGGCAGGTTCACTCATATTGATCGTCTTTCGTAAGGGCTGGATGGTTACGTAAGTATTTTACCACATCGCCTGCTTATCGGATCACTCTGCCGTTGGCGTCAAGGATCTCCTGCTCGTTGGACCGGGAGCCGTGATAGAGATCCTGCGCGCGGGTCCGGAACCCATCGATGGCGTCCTGCGCCTGATGCCGGAAATCACTGCCCGTGCTGCCCCGGCTGTTTAAGCTGCGCCCGATCAGGATGCCGATGCCGATCAGGATCGCAACGGGAAGGATCTTCACCACAAGTCCTGTCAGGGCACCGATCAGTCCGAACATGCCACCGATAATGGAAAACACAATGGCCATTCCGATCAGCCAGCCGATGATCCTCCCGAAGATACGAAGGCCAACCCCGAGGATCCGAAGATAAATGGCAACCACCGCTAATAAAATGATCATCGTCAACATGATAAGCTCCTTCCTGCGGAATCAACACTCATCCGCTTGATATAACAGAGTATAGCGCACCGGATCATGGGATGAAACACCGGATTCGATAAAAATGCCGTGTCTATTTTTCTTTTTCTGCAAAAGAATGGATCCCCGCGTGGAAAGGCGGCTTTCGAAAAAACGCGCATCTCACGCGCATCTCAGTCCGGGAGAAGGGGATCCAGCACCGGACTGTTAATGGATACGATATCATCTGCCGGTATCGCGGTGTCGTCATCAAGGATCAGCATTCTTGCGAAGTCGTCCACCTTCCGCAGGTTTCCGCGTTCGGTACGATAGATGCCTGCCGGCTCCGGATCGTCGGAGCCGTCAAGTGCGGAGAAAAAACAGATCTCGACGGGAACCGGCTCGGGGCGGGGGGATCCGCTGCTTATGGTGAGCTGTCGCAACAGATCCAGCTTCTGGTCAAGGATCCGCAGATCCTCCTCCGAAAGAGTCCGTCGGTGTTCCGGGAGGATCTCTTTGGAGGCGATGGCTTCCCCAAAGCCCTTCAGGGCGTCAAAGGGAGAGAAGATCTTCGCTCTCTTTTCGAGCGGCATCGAAGGGTGCCGGAGGGAGAAACTGTCATATTTCTCATGAACAGGCTTGCCGCGTCTGAACACCTCCCGGTAACGGAAGCCTTCCGGTACGAGCGTGCTGTTAAGAGGGTTCATGGCAGGCACTCCTTTCCTGGCTTATCCCGGATCGGAGGCGGGAGGCTTATGCTCTGTGACCTCCGATCTGGGTGTTTCTCTCTATGGTCGTCGCGCCTTTCAGCAGGTTGATCCCCTTGATGACCGCGTTATTCCCGTATCTGGCTCTCGCTTCCAGCATCGCGGCATGAAGACGCCGTTCCTTATCTTCTCTCTCCGGATCGGTAAACAGGCTTAACTGATACATCCCGTTGTGATCGATCACTTCACAGGCGCATACGCCAAGTCTGCGGTACAAAAGCCGGTGGTCTGTCTTTTTATCAAAATCGGTCGAGAGAAGCAGGGTCACCTCTCTCGGGGAGCTGGTGGCTTCCATGGCCCTGACGGTACCGTTGGAGTGCTTCGGATGCAGTCTGCCGTAATAATCCAGGACGATCGGACCGTCATAGGAGGGGCAGTACTCCAGACTCTTATAGTCATAACTCACCCACCAGGTAAAGATCCGGGAGATGAGATTCTTTTTATACATATCACAACAGAGCACATCGATCATTTCGCAGAATACATTGCGTGCTTCCTCATACACATACGGACGGGGCAGTACCTGTCCGTTGGAGAGAGAATGGTTATCGGACCGGTAATTCTTGATATCACACATCCGGACCGGCTCAACGCCCCAGGCGTGATCGATCAGGATCTCGGCGTCGATACCGAAGGTTTTGTAGAACCATTCTTCGTTGATCTGCGTGCGCTCTGCCACATCGCCCATGGTGTACATGTGATCGCGCTCAAGACGTCTTGCCTTACCGGAACCGATCTGCCAGAAGTCCGTCAGGGGTCTGTGATCCCACAGCAGGATCTTGTAGGTGTCCTCGTCAAGCTCGGCGATACGGACACCGTCCTTATCCGGTCGGGCTTTTTTGGCAACGATATCCATGGCGATCTTGGACAGATACAGATTCGTCCCGATCCCGACCGTGGCGGTAATACCGGTAGTGGCGAGCACATCCCGTATGATGGTCATCGCCATGGTATGAGCGGCTGACCGGTGGATCCGCGCCGCTTCCTCCCGGTACAGGTGCAGATAATGGGTACAGTCTATGAAACACTCATCGATGCTGTACACATGGATATCCTCCGCAGCGGCATATTTCAGGTATACTGCGTATATCGCGGCGGATACCCGCTCATATTCCGCCATCCTCGGGGCCGCTATGAGATAGGATATCCTGGTCCGATGCTGTCTCTCATAGCTGGTGATGGCCTGTTTTGCCTCAAAGAGTCTGGGTCTCCCCGGGACGCCGATCGCCTTGAGCGCCGGAGAGACAGCAAGGCAGATCGTCTGATCGGAGCGGCTCTCATCCGCGACCAGAAGGTTGGTCTTCAGCGGATCGAGCCCCCGTGCCACGCATTCGACGGATGCGTAGAAGCTCTTCATGTCGATGGCGATAAAGCAGCTCTCGTCGTTCATGCGCAGACATTGTCCGGAAGGATGGCCCTGTCGTCAATATAATAGTCACAGGTGATCTTTCGGGAGTTGTTGCCATACTTTTCGACGATCTCCGGGAGATTGTCATTGACCGCGTCAAATTCGAGCTCCTGATCACGGCACCATGAAACAGCGGAGGCTAATGCGTCGCCTGCGCGGCACGTCCAGAGGATCAGCTTATCTCCGCGCTGCCTGGATGCCTTAAGATAGTTGATCAACGGTGTGTTCGGTTCGCCAAGGGCGGGCCATTCGCTGAAGCAGAGCGTTCCGTCAAAGTCTACGGCAATTATCCTGTTTTCCATAGAGAAACACCTCCCCGTGTATGTCACTGATGCGCCGATACTGTCGGGAGACGCGCGTCTTTCCCTGTATGCACATGATAGAACATACGTTCGATTTTTGCAACTACTACATATGGGACGTCTTCTTCCGTGAGCACAACATGATGAATGGAGTCAAAGGGGACAGTTCTGTTCGACTCATTTCGCATTATGATGCGATACGTGGTATAATGCACGACAGAGCGACAGCATCATTAACCTGTATGACGGGAAAGGCGGTTCATTCCTGTAAACCGGAGGGTGGAGGTTGAAAAGAAGACTGATCATCATATCCAATCTTCTGATAATGGGATTCATACTCTTCATCATCGTCAGTTACGCGAATATCAAGGCGGTCGAGAGCAACCGGAATGAGATTGCGGCGTTTGAAAAGATGACCATGACGACCAATCAGATCATCGCCAACTACCTTGAGGATGAGCAGCATCTCTGTGATATATGGGCGGACTATATCAACAGCTCTGCGGAAGAAGGCGACATGATGACCGCCAAGGAGGCGATCTCCTTTGTCAGGAAGGCAAAGATATCCCCGGAGATCGAGGGGCATCTGATCTTCCTGGACAATCCGGAACGGGCAGGCGTCTCAACGACGGCAAGGGTGTCCGATCCCAATGATGATGCGATCTCATACAAGAATATCAATATCTTTGACAACATCGAAGGCACGGGGGATCCGAACGAAGCGGTCAATCTTACCAGAGCCTATACCAATCCCATGAACGGCGTGCAGTCCATCGCGTTTTATCATGATGTGACGGTCTTTGATCAGGAAACCGACGGCCCAAGGGAAGCGCTTCTGATGCGGGTGGTCCCCCTGAGCAGTCTGGAGCAGAAGTTTGTCTTCCTGAAGGGGGAGTACGAGAATGTGGAGATCAGCCTCGTGGACAAGGAGGGGAATTACGTTGTCCACGGGAAGTCCTTTAAGAACAGCAATTTCTTTGAGTACTTCAAGTCCTATAACGCGGCCACATCAGAGGAATATGAGCACGTGATCCGGGAGATCGCCGGCGGGACAGGCACCATGACGATCAAGAACTATAAGGGTGAGGATTGCGTCCTGTACTACACCCCGCTTGAGACGATGACGACCTGGTTCCTCCTGGCCTATATCCCGGCGAAGGATCTGGTGGCCAGCCGGTCGATCGACTGGCTGCTCCTTGGGATCGCGTCGTTTGGGTTCCTGCTTCTCCTGATATTCAATTCGATCGTCATGATGAACTACAACCGCGAGCTTTCAGAGGCTGCGCAGCAGGCCAATCAGGCCAATGAGGCCAAATCCTACTTCCTCTCCACCATGTCGCATGACATCCGTACTCCCATGAACGCGATCCTTGGTTTAAACGAGATGGTGCTCCGGGATTCCCGGGACGATAATATCAGGATGTATTCCGAGAGCATCCGGTCAGCGGGAAGTACACTTCTCGGCATCATCAACGATATCCTGGATTTTTCCAAGATCGAAGCGGGAAAGATGGAGATCATCAACGTGGATTACAGTGTTGCCTCCCTCCTGAATGATCTCGTCAATATGGTGCAGAAGAAAGCGGAGGACAAAGGTCTTTCCCTGGATCTGAATATCGACCGGGATATTCCCATGACCCTGAACGGAGACGAGATCCGGATCAAGCAGATCATCATCAATGTGCTCTCGAATGCTGTAAAATATACCCAGCAGGGAACCGTGACCTTCTCCGTGCATGCGCGCAAGCTCCCGGACAAGCCGGATTCCGTCATGCTCGGGGTCAGTGTGGCGGACACCGGGATCGGCATCAAGGCCGAAGACCTTGACCGGCTGTTCGTCGCTTTTGAACGGATCGAAGAAAAAAAGAACCGGAACATCGAGGGTACGGGTCTTGGAATGGCCATCACCCAGAAGTTTCTTGATATGATGGGCAGTCATCTCACGGTGGAGAGCGAGTACGGCAAGGGGTCGGTCTTTTCCTTTGAGCTCGAGCAGAAGGTCGTGAAGTGGGAGCCCATCGGAGACTTCGAGGAAGCCTTCCGTCGTTCCTTAAGTGAGCGGATGGATTACCGCGAGAAGTTCACGGCGCCTGAGGCAAGAGTGCTCGTGGTGGATGACACACCGGTCAACCTTACGGTGTTTGTCAACCTGCTCAAGCGTACCGGACTGAAGATCGATACGGCGGAGAGCGGCGATGAAGGCATAGCCCTTTTCTCCAGAGAGCACTATGATGTGATCTTCCTGGATCACATGATGCCGGGGAAGGACGGGATCGAGACCCTGCGGGAGATGAAGACTCTCACGGATACGCCGAATACAGGGACTCCGATCATCTGTCTCACCGCCAATGCGATATCGGGCATGCGCGAGATGTACACCAAAGCCGGATTTGACGACTATCTCACCAAACCGATCGATGCCGAACGGCTGGAGATGATGCTGTTACAGTATCTTCCCGGGGATAAGGTGACGCTCGTGGCCGATGCCGATGGCGATGACACGGATGAGGATGCGCTTCCTGATCTCCTGTATCATCTTGAGGAGATCGATCCGGGCGCCGGTCTGTCCTATTGCGGCGACGGGGAGTCCTATATGGATGCGCTCATGATCTATCTGGGCGGTGCGGAAAAGAAGGCGGATGAGATCGAGAAATACTGGGCAGCAGGAGATATTAAGAACACCACCGTAAAGGTGCATGCGCTCAAGAGCTCATCGCGTTCGATCGGCGCACTTAAGCTGGGAGAATTTGCCGCAAGGCTGGAAGAGGCCGGAAACAGCGGCGATCAGGAGACACTGGAAAAGGAGCTTGGCGAACTGCTTGCCAGATACCGGCAGTTGGCCAGAGATCTTGCACCATTAAACGAGCAGGAGGAATGAGGATGAAAAAGAAACTGAAAACACTATTATCTCTGAGCATGGCAGCCGCGCTCCTATTACAGGGATGCGGCAGCACGAAGAACGCGGATGCGCCGTTTGCGCCGAAGTACGACAAAGAGACGGAGTTCTCTCTGACGGTGGCGGGCAATTATTCCAACTTTGAGTCACTGGAAGCGGAGTTTGAGCGCTTTTACGAGTACTATCCCAACGCAAGCCTCCAGTATGTGACCATGGATGATTACAATAATGTCATCTCGAGCGCTCTGATCAACAGCGAGCCGCCGGATATCTTTACGACGAGCAGCGCGATGATCGGCAATGAAAAGTATGACGACATGTTTGAGGCCTGTGAGGTTTTGTCCGATCCCTCGCTGGATATCGATTATTCCTGCATCCGGGATTCCCTGATCCGTACCACGGATTCGGGCGATGTCGTGATGCTGCCGATCTTTACCACCTCCTACGGGATGCTCGTCAATATGGATATCTTTGAAAAAGAGGGCCTGAAGGTTCCGGGCAACTTCAAGGAGCTCGTGAGCGTCTGCGGGAAGCTTAAGAACGCGGGATACGCTTCGCCCATGATGGGGACGGACCGGTTCAGCGGATCGGGCCTGTTTAATTGCTTTGTCTATCCGATGTTTGCCTACAATGTCATCAAGAACAGTGATCAGGTGGATGCCCTCAACGCGTTTGAGCCGTCCTCGGGAGAGCTGATGCGTCCCGCACTGGAAAGGCTTTACGAATTTGTCAACTCCGACTGCATCGATCTGGCAAAGTGTCAGGAGGAGATCACGGACGAATATGACTCGGTGATCATGCGGTTTTTCGAAGGCGATGTGCCGATGATGCTCGCCGCCGGTGATGTGGTCTCGGGAACGGCCAAGAGGGAGAGCAAGTCGGATGCTTTTTCCGCGCATCCGTTTAAGTACAGATTCTATACCGCCCCTGCGGGAGACGACGGCGGATACTTTATCAATTCCATCAGCATCTGCTTTTCCGTCAACAAACACAGCAGGGACATCGACATGGCCAATGAATTCATGCGCTTTCTGATCAGCAGGAAGGAGCTGAGCAACATGGCCGGATTAAAGCGTCTGATCACGCCGGTCGACGATTTTTCGGCTGACGAGGTATATTCGGCACTCGCGGAAATACCGGCTGACAGGCGTTTCAGCGACAAAGAGACCGGTCTGATGGATCCGGCGGTCAGGCAGTTCCGGGCTGCGATCTATGCGGTCGGCAACGGGACGATGACCGTGGATGAAGCGGTCGCCGCCTACGGAACGATCCCGGAGGAGTAGGGGAGACATGGGGACCATCCCTGTGGGATCTATATTGACATGACATATGGCAACCGATAGATGTCTCGAGTACACTAAAAACTCCGCGCCAGACGGGGAGCGCCCCGGCGCGGAGTTTATCAGAATATCGGATATTTCATGCGAAGTTACTGCGGAACCATGGCTCGGTTGTTGTTCATCGCTTCCTGATTGGCGCCCCGGTTCATCTGATCGCCGCCGTTTTGGACCACTTCCCGAAGATTCTGATCATAGCTTTTGAAATTATCGTACTGCTTGACTGCATCGACCTGTTCTCTGACAAAGGCGATATCGCCGGCCTTCCACGTGGGATTATCTTTGCTGAGTTCCATCATCGTACTGATAATCTTGGAACCTTTTTTCTCGATATTCGCCCTCGCCTCTGATCTGAACTGCTTGATATCAAGCACATGCTTGCCGAGGGATACCTTCTCGGGATCGTATTGATACAGTTTCTTCTCCACCTCATTGTTCACAAGCGCATCGATCACGAAGTTCTTTCTGGCCTCATCGGTCACCTCGGCTTCGCCGTTAAGAGTCCTGTCTTTGATGTTTTTCGTCTCGAGGACGATCGTATGGAATGTGCTGATCTTATCTTCGTACAGCGTCTTCCTTTCCTGCATGACTGTGTTCATCTCCTCGGGAGACAGGCGGCCCGGCTGGGTGTCATCGAAATGCTTGATCTCCGCAAGGGTTTTCTCATCAAGGCCCATCGAATCGATCAGGGCCGTGTGCTCGTCACAGAAGCGCTCGATGTTGTCAGCCTGATCCAGACGGAACTTCCGCTGCCCGGTCGGTCTCCAGTGAAACCACTGCTTATTCTTTTTTTCCTTATAGGCAGTGGTCCTCTGCTTGAGGGTGCTAAGCATATCCTTAAATTTCGCCGGTGTGATCTCCTGCGCATTGTCTTTCTTGAATTCTTCCAGCGCAGTCTTGATCGCCTTGTATTCATCGCTGTTTTCATGATCGGCTTTTTTGTTCTTGTCAAAATCCCTGAGGAAAGCATCGATCCCGTCCAGGATCCTCTGCTTCTCCTTTGTCAGGGAGGATGAGGCTTTCGCCATCTCATCTATTCTGGTATTATACAGATCTCTGGCGGTTTTTAAGTGTTTGCTGATCGCCAGAAGCTTCTGATACTCGCGGTTCTTCCTCTCGGAAATCACCTGGACCCTGACCAGCTCTGACTTATAGCTATCCAGATTATGCTCCTGCGCTTTTGCCTTCTGCTCCTCCAGCGAAGTCTTTAACCGCTCGATCTCCTGCGGGATCTCATTGTCCCTGCGGTTTCGATCCTGCTCGGCAGAGCGGGATATCGCATTCTCCAGATTTTCGAAGTATTTGTCCTGTCCTTGCGGCGCTTCGTCCTTTTTGCCAAGCTGATACGTGAAGTAACTCAGTTCGGTGTCCGAGCGGATGGCATTGAGCTTCTTCCCGAGGTTTTCGGCGTGTTTGAGACTGTCCTTCTGTTTTTCCTTAAGTACATCCATCTTGGCATCGGCGGCCGCCTGCTCCGCCAGATAGTCGATCTGAAACTTGATCACTGCGTCGAGCTCGTCCGTATTGACGGCATCCACCGCGATATCTTTATGCTGTTTTATGATCTCCTTTGAAAGATTCTTGTTGGTTTTCTCTATGGCTTTCTTTTCTTTCTTATTGAGAAAATTACCATTTTGTTGTTTGCGGGCATTCTGCTCATATTCCTGTACCGTCTTCGAAATCTCTTCCTTCTTCTGCTGTGTGTTCTGGAAGAGCACGTTATCGGTGATATTTTTTACGCTGCCTTCGATCAGTTCCTGCAGATTGCTGGTCAGGTTATCCACATATTTACCTGCATCGTTCACCGGTTCCTTCGGAACGAGGAGATCGTCAAGAAGGCTCTTGTCAGGGGCGATCCGCATCATCTGCGCGACGATCCCGCCGATCCGGTCAAGTCTCGCCTGCGTCTCCTGATCCGGCACGTCCCCTCTCTGCTGTCCGTTTTCCGGCAGTTCCCCCTCTGACAGGCTCCGGGAATATTTCGCGATCTCGGCTGAGAACAGCTTCATCTTCTCGGAATCTTCCCAGATGATCTGCGACAGCTTGCCGGCCAGCTCCTGAACCTTTTGCCACTTAAGAGCGTTCGTCCTGTCCTGCACATAGGGCTTTAAGAAATCAAGCGCACGCGCGCCGCCGCGTTTTTCATACGCAGACATCTCCTGCTCATAAAATGTGGCGGAAGTGGCCGTCTTCTTTGTCAGAGCGTCGAGCTCCTTCTGATATGCCTCGATGTCTTTTGCGAGCCCGTCCGCGCGCCGCTCGGCCTCCTCAATTTCTTTGCGGGTATCGTCATACTCCTTATGCTTCTTCTTCACATCCTGCAGATCTCTTTCCGCATCCTTCAGCGTATTGTCCAGGACCTTCCGTCGATCTTCGAGGTTTTTTATCTCATTCGGGATCTGTGAGATGCGCTGAGTGGCATTCGTGTACTCCTGCTGCCAGTTCCGCTTCTCTTCTTCACTTTTCAGCGTTTCGAGCCGGTTCTTCGCCTCATCCGCCTCATTTTTGGCGTTCTGCAGCAGCACAGGCATCTCCGCCAGATCGATGCCGTCACAGCTCATCGCGGAAAGGTATGTCATCTCCTCATCGAACTGTTCTTTGAGCTCCTTGCTTTTATGGATACCGTCGGCCAGTTGAAGCGTTTCCAGATTCTTACAGGCGTCGTCATATTCTTTGGTCAGATTGTACAGGGGCCATGCAGGATCACTGAATCCCGGAGTCTTGTCGTGGTCATCCCAGAGGAAATACTGTTCGATCGCAGGCAAAAACTGCCCTGCGTTATTTTTCATCGCTTCGATGAAATCGTAGATCTGATCATCCAGTTGCTGGGTATTCTGTACGTTGCCGTCGAGCAGCTTCTGGATATTTTCCGAGGCTCGCTGTGCATTTAATCCCAGTTGGGTAAACTGTCCCATCTGATCTTTCAGATCAGTGGCGGCCTTGCGCTGTTCCGGGGTCAGACTGTTATTCCGTCCCCGGGCATCCAGATGATTCTGGATCTCAACGGAACCGCTGATCTGCTGGGATACCCGCGCAACCCGGTCAATGATCCTCTTCATTTCTTCAAGTGTCTTCTTGGAATATTTCATAATCCGGCTCCTTTTCCTGTCCTGTCGAACACTGCGACAAAACTTCTTTAGAAACGTGATCTGTTATGATATATGCTTCATCCGTCAAAAAACCACAGAAAATATTATACAATATCCCGTCACCAGATGGATACCCTTTTCTCCGGCGCCAGGTACATGCCGTCCCCTTCTTTGATGTCATAAAAAGAGAGGAACTCATCAAACTGCTGCAAAGTCACATTGACCCTCTGATAATTCATCGGGTGCGGATCATCCAGGTATATTCTGGCGGTTTCCGGCGTTTCCCTGGTGAGCCACCCGTGCGCATAGGCCCGGAAAAAACGGTCGTAATCAAAGGCGGGATCCTTTTCGGCAAGGCGCAGGATACATTTCATGCCTGTCATGTCTGCGGCGGCCTCGCCGGTTTTGATATTTCCTCTGGTGTAGTTCCCTTCCCAGGGATGGATGCTGCTTAAGTACATCGCCAGCTTCTCGTTCTTTTTCCGGAATCGTTCGGCGTCCTCATCGGTCCACCAGTTCTTACGGTTGCCGTCCTTATCGTACTTCGAACCGTTGTAATCAAAGGCGTGGCCGATCTCATGGCCGATGGTCCTTCCCACCAGTGCGTAGAGCTCTTCTTTGGAAGAGTCACTGCGGTATCTGGCTTTCACGTAAGCTCCGCAGATATAGATACTGTTGGTGGACGGATCATAAGCGCAATTGGTGCTGGTGGGAGCACTGTCCGGCGCGGAGGACCAGAGTTCCTTGTTGACAGGCTTCTGATATTCCTCGATGCTCTTTAATCTGTCGTATCTCTCCAGGGCGATATAGGCGTCCCAGAAAGTGCCGCCCTCCTCCGGAGGGGTGATGTCAAGATCATCATAACAAAACGGCGTCCAGTCATCCGGATACATGACATGTTTTTTCATGGTCTCAAGCTTCGCCAGAGCCTCTTTCCTGGTGGCTTCGGAAAGGAAATCCGCCTCTTCGATGATCCCGTGATATTCCGCCATGATCTCATCGACCAGAGCGCTTACGGTCTCCCTGTCCTCCTCCTTCAGCCAGGTGTCCGCATACAGCTTTGACACCGGCCATACCAGCCTGCCGGATACCAGCGAAACGCTGGTTTTATCGTAGTCGGCCAGCGGGTCCTTATTGTCGGGATCATCCATCCGGATGCTCCAGCTGCAGCACTGACGGTCAAGCCGGGAGGCGAGCGCGGCATCGGCTCCGTTTACGATGAGCGCATCCCGGATCAGCGGGAGATTCTCCTGCGTGTACACCTCGCTCAGTTTATCCAGATACGCCGGCCAGGTCACGCGGAATGTATCAGACTCGGGGAAGCCGCACCCGTTTTCGATGGTTTGCAGGATGGGCAGATCCTTCTGTGCCGCGATGAGTTCCTCTCTGCTCAGATAATTGGCTGTCCGGCGTCGGTAGGAGGGGCTGGCCTTCTCTGCCTGCGTCGGACAGGAGGCGGCGAGCATCTTTTCAAATGCGATGCAGTTTTCGATCTTCCTTTCGGCCTCTTTTTCCGTGTAGCCGATCTTTTTCATGAGATGGAGGAAGAGGGCGGTCTTCTCCCCTCTGAGCTGCCGCCCCTCTTTTGTCGGATTGAGGTACTCGGCACTGTCCTCCAGGAACAGACCGGAGGGACTCACGGTGATGATATACCGGTCCGCATCCATCGGATCCGACTGTATCGCGCAGTTCCACAGACCGGCCAGGGTCTCCTCGGGAGGTGTCATGGACAGATAGTCGGAGAGTTCTTCGATGGAGGAGAGAGCTTCCACCTGATCCGTGAGTTTCTGTAACGGGGAAGCGCCAAGGGCGTCTCTTCCGGCCCAGTCGTTCATGAGCCGGTACATATCATAGGCCAGTCGCGGATCGTGACCTTCCGGTCTATCACCTTCAAACAGCGCCCGGATATCCCGGGTCCTCTCTGCCTCCAAATCAGCCCTCGGACCGGCATAGGATTCTCCCTTCGGGATCTCCAGCTGCAGGATGTCCTCTTTGTTGACGTAAAGCGCGAAATTATCCTTTGCGGAAGCCGGGGTCTTCTCTGTGACGTTGCCATCCACATCGGGTGCAAGCCACGGGGTGCCGGTGGAGTAGTCCTCCCTGCTCCCTCTGGCGGTGAACACGACCAGAACAGCGATCGCTGCCATGGTCACCGCCCAGGCGATGGCGGCCCTTCTGACACCGGCCCGGGTTTCCGCGGCCGTCCGCTGTGTCCGCTCCTTGCTGATGATCTCCTTGCCGCAGCGGTAGGTGATGGCGAAATACCCGCCGTATATCAGGAGGATCACGCCTGCCGTCAGGAAGACCGAAAACGACATCCCGGTCACTCCCATCACGGATATGAGCGGAAGCAGGGCGCCGACCGCAAATACGGCGTGAAGCACGGACAGTGTTAACGGGAGCAGGAACACGACCGCTGTCTGTGCGAACAGGGATCGGCTGATGGTTCGCTCCTCCACGCCGATCTTGCGCAGGATCGTGTATCTGGGCACCGAGTCCACACAGTCGGACAGGCATCGGAGCGCCAGGATCGCGCCGCAGGCGATCAGGAAGATGATCCCGAGGTAAAGGCCGACGATGGTGAGATTGGCGGTAAAGCCGAGAAATCCCTCGATGGTTTCGGTCCTGGTGGACATCTGCAGGAAATGGTCCGTGTCGGCAAGCCCCTTCTCCTGATCGTCATTCAGCCGTTCCTCGACCATGTCTTTTTCATCTCTGCACAGGGCGTCCAGGTCCTCACGCTTCTCGCCTTCCTCCAGCCTGTAATTGCCGATGAAGTAGTCTTTAAATGCCCAGGCCTCGTCGACAACCGGATCGGGGACGATAAACAGTCCTGCGTTGGTGCTGTATCCGTCGATCCGGATATACCCTTTCTGAACCGTCGGATACTTGGACACAAGCGTATGCCCGAACAGCGTCATCGTATCGTCCCGGTCAAGGCTCTTATTGTAGATGGGGATATATTGTGCGTAGGTACACATGAGGATAAACTCCCCGTCTGCCAGGGTGACCCCGGGATCACCGTAGAATCCGGCCACGGTGTTGTAGTCGCTGAGCTTTACAATGTCAAAGGGCAATGCGGAGTCCAGCCTGCCGAAGTCCTTTCCGGTAATGTCTCCGCACGCCAGGCCGGGGTCAAAATAGGTATGGAAATGTACATAATCGTCAAAATGGGAGGTCAGGTCGTAGCCATAGGTGCGATAGCGTGCTACGATGTCATCAAACTTCTGTGTCGCCGGCTCCCTGCCGATGACGATCTCATGGTATTTTAACTGCATGTCGGCCTTGCAGTTGTTTATGCCGTCATTCAGTCCTTTGCGCATGGAAAACGCGGTGATCAGAAAAGCCAGTGTGAGGAACAGCATGAGGCAGATGACCGTCATGGAGGAAACGATGGTCCCCATCTTGCCGGTGATCTGCCGGATGGTGAAGGTGTTGATGCCGGAGTAATAGGCACCTTTGAATCTCAGCGCGATGCGTAAGAACATCCCCGATACGGACCACATGATCAGAAACGTAGCAACGCCGATCGCAACAACGCAGGCGGACAGCTTTGGAATCTCCATCTCTCTGGCGGTAACGGTGAGGGTGTAATAGGTTAATCCCAGCATCACTGCGCCCGCCACGAAGATGACCACACACAGGACAGGGTTTCGGAGCCTGATCGTCTCCGTCTTCTTCTCGGACTGCAGCAGGTCGATCAGCTTCATCTTTCCCACTACCAGGCTGTTAAAGATCATGGTGACAAGATACATGACCAGGAAGAAGCCGATCGTCTTCAGGATGTCCCTGACCGAAACCGTGAAACGGTAGGCACTCATATCCACCTGGAAGAGCTTGATGGTGAGGATCCCCATGAGCTGAGAGACCCCCATACCGATCATCAGTCCGGCGATGAGTGAGACAAGACCGGTCAGCACCGTCTCGATCAGGAGGATCGCGGACACCTTGCCCTTTCCCATTCCGAGCATCATATAGACCGCGAATTCACGGCTTCTGCGCTTCATGAGAAAGCTGCTGGCATAGACGATCAGAAGCCCGAGAACGATGGCGACAAAGATGCTCAGGCCCGAAGTGAGCATGCCCAGGGTGCTCGCGGTCTGTCCCCTGGAGCCCGTAAGCTCCTGCAGCGATTTCTGGCTGGTGACGGAATTGAAGGAGTAGAAAATGGCCACTCCGATGACCAGGGTGTAGAAATAGATCGCATAGTCGCGGAGGCTGTTTTTGATGTTCTTAACGGCAAGTTTAAAAAGCATCTCACGCCTCCTCTCCGAAAGCCGTGACCATCTCGATGATCCTCTCGAAGAAGGCTTTGCGGTCATCCTCTCCCTTGCGCAGTTCGTTCAGGATGTGACCGTCCTTCATAAAGATGACTCTGGTGGCATAGCTTGCGGAGAAGTTGTCATGCGTTACCATGAGGATCGTGGCGCCCAGCTGCTGATTCAGTTCCTCCAGTTTCTCAAGAAGCATTCTGGAAGATTTTGAGTCCAGCGCACCGGTGGGCTCGTCTGCAAGAATGAGCCTGGGGTCCGTGATGATGGCTCTGGCTGCTGCGATCCGCTGTTTCTGTCCGCCCGACATCTGGAACGGGTACTTTTCCAGAACCTGGGTGATGCCAAGCTGCTCGGTGACTTTTTTCACGGCGGGTTCGATCTTTTCCTGGGGAGTGTTCCGGATGGTCAGAGCAAGGGCGATATTCTCGTAGGCGGTAAGCGTATCGAGGAGATTGAAATCCTGGAAGATGAATCCCAGCTTGTCCCTTCGGAACTCGTTGAGGGCCTTCCCTCTGAGTGTGGTGATGTCGGTGTCCTCGAGGTAGATATGTCCGCCGGTAGCGGTATCGATCGTGGATACACAATTAAGGAGTGTGGTCTTTCCGCTTCCCGACGCGCCCATGATGGCTACAAATTCTCCGGCCTCCACGCTTAAGGATATCCCGTCAACGGCTTTGGTGATATTGTCATCCCTGCCGTAATACTTTTCTACATTTTCGATCCTGAGGATCTCCATTGCCCCCTCCTGTTCTGTCAACGTTTGTCAGGTCTTAAAAGATTTCCTTTCGCACCACCTTTGCGCCAAACGGTGAGAGGGATAAGCGGGCGATCTTAAAGAACTGCTTTCCGAAGGGGATCCCGACGATGGTGACGCACAAAATGCATCCGATGAGGAAGTTGGCCGATGCAAGCGCGAGCCCGGAGATCAGAAACCACAGCACGTTTAACAGGAACGAAACCACGCCGCCCTCGTCAACGATATCTTTTCCGAAGGGATTGAGCGAAATGGAGGACAGCTTGAAGCACTGGATCCCGATCGGGATCCCGACGATCGTAATACACCATATGATGCCGGCACACCACCAGCTGATGGCACTCAGCAATCCGCCGCAGATGATCCAAAGGATATTACCCAATACTCTCATGTTCCCTCCTTTTTGAGTCAAAGTGAGTCAAAGGGGACGGTTCTCTTTGACTCATTTTCCAATGAAGCTAAATGACAGAGTCATCCCACATTATAGCAGGTTTTCGACAAAAAGGGACTTCCGTTTGAACAGGGCAGACGGAAAGCGGAAATGAAAAAGAACAGGACAGGAAACGCTTATATTTCGATCACCGTATAGGTATCCCTCTTGGCCTTGGATTGATAAAGGGCCTTATCGGCGGTCGCGATCAGGTTGTTCACAAGCTCTGTTCCGAAGGCGCCGCCAAAGCTCATGGTGATCTGAACATCCGGGTGATCCTCGATGGTGAGCTTTTTTGACGCGGTCAGGATATGGGAAAGCTTTTTCTCCAGATCTTCTCTGGTGATGTCAAAGAATACCATCATAAACTCGTCGCCGCCGTAGCGTATGACCACATCCTCTTTTCGAACGGCCTGTGTCAGCATCTTCGCGACCTTCTGGATCGCTTCATCGCCTCCCCGGTGACCGACGGTATCGTTGACCTCCTTGAACCGGTCGATATCCGCCATCACTACGGCATGGCAGGGCTCATAGATCAGCTTTTCATCCAGGAACTTTCTGTTCCGGACCCTGGAAAGAGAATCGATGTAGATCTCGACCTCGAATTCGGAGATCTTTTTCTGCTGGGCGAGACTCTGCAGCTTGGCATCCGTGGTATCCATACAGCCGTAGACGATGTGCGCGATGCTGCCGTCTTCCTTCCGATCACCTACCAGAAAGATCCCTTCGAACCAGCGGTGAGCGCCTTCGCTGTAGAATTCCATGCTCGTCGATCCGTGCTCCTCGATCGCGGCGAGGATCCTGTCCCTGTCAAGCCAGTCATACAGACTCCTGCGGAAGCTCTTGGCCACCGAGGCGGCGACATTATTCTTAAGGAACGTGATCGCATTCGGATCCTTCGGGATCGCTTCCACGTATTCGTTGGTGCTGATCATGCGGTAACTCATATCGCTGACATCGATAAACAGGGAGAAATTGAAAACCTTACCGATGGCCTCGATGATCTTTAGGTGCTCCTCCAATTCCTTCTGGGCGGTGATGTCACGATAGCAGCCCATATAGATCTCCAGAGAACCGTCATCCGGACGTCTGACAAATCTCCCCGCGCCGGTGACCCAGATGATGCTGCCGTCCTTCCGCTGCATGCGGTAAGTGGCGTGGGTGATGTCCGGCAGCTCGCGATGCCTGCGGATCGAATCCCAGAACAGCTTGACGATGCCGTCCCGTTCTTCCGGCACCAGTGTCCTGACCCAGCTGGAAAACACATTGGGCAGGTCCCGCAGTC
>JAFPTK010000184.1 GCA_017400305.1 Lachnospiraceae bacterium
ATCTCGTCAGGCTTCGTCGAGAAGACGGCCCGCTGGATACTGCTGGAGTCCGACAGGTCCGCATCCAGCACCGTGATCCGGTTCTCTGCCAGCAGATGATCGATCCGGGCGGTATTGGGGAGACTGGATCTCCGGGCGGTACCGTAGACCGTATATCCCTTATCCAGCAGAAACTCCGCCAGATACGATCCGTCCTGTCCCGTGATCCCGGTGATCAGTGCTTTTTTGCCCATTTGAAAACCTCCCAGATTTCGTTGTCTATGTGGTACAGATCCAATTTCAATGATAGTATGATAGCACGAGGAGGGGGAATTTGCCATAACAAAGTAACAACGGCGATCCCGCAGTTAATCATTCATCGGCTTGTGTTGGGGATCGGGACTGCGATCCGTGGAGGAACAGGTCAGTCCGTTCCGCAGATTCTTCCCCAGCAGGCGGATGTCCGCCTCGTACGGTCCGCCGGGATAGCCGGCATAGCCGGTCTGATCGCCGGATACGGGGCGGTAGAAGGTGACGCCGTCCCGTTCATACGGAAATACGTCAAAGCGGTCATATTCCTGCTGGGTCAGCAGGTACTGCGGCCGCATGAGCTTTCCGTCGGTCAGGACGAGCCGCACGCCTTTGTAGAGGATAAAGGCGAGGAACATCAGGGCCAGGGCGCGAGTGACCGCGGCAGCGGACCGCTCCGAGAGCCGGTCGAAGAGGATGAGGAAGAGACGCCCCCCGATCACAAATACCGGTGCCCAGACAAAGAAAAACCCGTAACGGATGAGGGGGGATTGCGTGAACCAGAACAGGAAGGAGAGGAGCAGGACGCCTTCCGTGAACGGGAACGCCGGCGTTTTCTTCCCGCGGATGGTCCGGATCAATTGAATGATCGGACAGGCGGGGACGGCAGCGAGATCAAAGAGGAGCAGGAGCCGGGCTACCGTGGGTTGTGCGGCGAGCCATACCGGAAACCATGTCGGAAAGGCGGGGTTACCGCCGGAGAAGAGGGAGCCGTCGGTTCCTCGGGCATAGGCGCGGATCCCGGCTGCGTCTCCCTCCGCCAGGTCGCGGGGGACCTGCCAGACAGCGCCGGGGATGCCGATCACCGTCGAGGGGTACAGCAACCATCCGGAGATCAGCGCATTCCGCAGAAACCAGGGCAGCGCGATGAGGATCCCCAGAAGGACATAGCGGCCGATCAACTTCGCGGCCTGTTTTGCGCCGGTCCGTTCCCGGAGGATCCGGACGATGGGACGGATCGCGAGGAGGAGGAGAGCGGCGGCGGAGAGCTTGATCGTGACGGCGTAGACGACGCCGCAGGAGAGAAGCGCGTAGGGAAGCACTTCACGTTCCCCGCGGACCTCGAGGTCCACCCACAGGATGAGGAGACAGAAGAGAAAGCAGTTTAGGGCGTAATCCGATGCGGGGGCCACCATCTCCTTGAAGATGTTAAAGAGGTAGTAGAGGCCCGCAAACCGCACAAAGTCGGTCAGGACGGGCCGTTCCCGCTTCAGGAGATGACCGATGGGCAGACAGGCAAGCCCCAGCAGGAAGGCAAAGTATCCGGATGTCACGTGCAGGGAGGACGTCGGGCACAGGCAGGAGAAGCTGTAAAGGGCCGTCAGCGGAAAGACGGCGCTGTTGTATCCAAGCCTGGAGTGAAGATTGGCAAGCCCCGGTATGACGCCGTATTCCTCGACAAAGCGGATGCTCTGCGCGTGGTAGAGTCCGGTGTCATAATGCATGATCCCGTGGGAGGTCCCATAGGCGGCCGCCAGGAAGAGGAGTAAGAGGGAGAGCGTCTTTCCGGGGGACAGGGAGCTTCGCAGGGTCGTGAGATCCTCCGTGATCTGCCGGCGCATCCCCCACAGGATGAGGAGACAGATCACTGCCAGACCGAGATCGGCCGCGAGGCCCACACCGTGGAACAGGCTGAAGAGCTGCGCGTAGATCGTGGCGGCGACCGTGCCTGCGAGCAGGCAGGGCAGGGGCTGTCGGATCGGAAGAGGCTTTTCGGTCAGGAGTCCCGGTCTGTTGAGAAGGGATAAGATACCGTAACCGAGGAGACTGCAGGTGATCCCCATCGCAAGGAGGACCAAAGCGGTCTGCAGCATGGCGGATCAGAGGCCGGCGGCCGCAAAGATGGTATAGTGCACGAACAGGGCGACCGCAAGCCCGGTCAGCGCGCCGAAGAACACCTGCAACGGGGTGTGTCCGACGAATTCCTTGAGCTTGTCCTCCGCGGGGATCGGTTTCCCCATATCGGTGAACAGCCGGATCATGTCATTTAATACGACGGCCTGCTTCCCGGTCTCCAGGCGCACACCGGTCGCATCGTGCATGACGATCAGGGAAAAGACACACGCCACGGCAAAGAGGGAGCTCGAGACGCCTTCGCGCATCGCCACGGCGACCGTCATCCCGATGACGGTGGCGGTGTGAGAGCTCGGCATGCCGCCGTCACCCAGCAGGCGCTCCAGTCGGAAGTCGCGGGTGACGAAGAAAAAGATCGCCGCTTTCAGAACCTGCGCAACAGCCCAGGAAAAGATTGCGGCGATGACGATCTCATTGGTAAAGAATCCGATCACGTAGTCCAAATCATTACCCCTTCAGGTAGGCTTCGATCGCCTCATGCCAGTCGGACATCCTAAAATCACCGGTCAGCTTAAACATCAGCTTCTCCAGATGGGAATACTTCGGCCGGGGCGCAGACTGCGGGTTGCGGGCGGCGTATTCCTCACTGGTAAGCCGCGTCACCCGGGTGGTCTTGCCGGCGAGCCGGAAGATCTCCTCGGAGAAATCGGCCCAGGAGCAGCTGCCCTCGCAGGTTGCGTGGAATAGTCCGTAATTCTCGGTGGGAAGCAGGTAGTCGATCGCACGCGCAAGATCCGCAGCGCTGGTGGGGTTGCCGATCTGATCGTCCACAACGCTCACCTCTTCATGGGTCTCGGCGAGCCGGAGCATCGTCTTCACGAAGTTCTTGCCCTCGCCGTACAGCCATGCGGTCCGGAGGATATAGTGTCTGCGGGAGAACTCCCGGACAAACTGTTCGCCCGCGAGCTTGGTCTTCCCATAGACGGAAACCGGGCCGGGCGTATCAAATTCCGTGTAGGGAACCGGCTGGTCTCCGGCGAACACATAGTCCGTGGAGACATGTACGAGCGGGATCCCGGCATCTTCTGCGGCGATCGCGAGATTTCGCGGCCCCAGAGCGTTGATCTTCCAGGAATTATCCACATCCTTTTCCTGTGCGTCCACCGCTGTGTAAGCGGCGCAGTTGATGATCCCGTCCGGTCCGGTCGCCCGTACGAGCGACGTCACCTGATCCACATCCGTGATGTCCAGTTTGCGGATCTTTGCGGCTTCGTCGTCAAAGATATCCGTCTGGATCAGCTCATATCGTCCGTCCAGGCGTTTCCGGATCGCCCTTCCGAGCTGTCCGCCGGATCCTGTTACGATCAGTTTCTTCATCAGTGCTTCTCACTCTTAAAGGTGTATTCCGTACCGTCTGCGGTGAAGGTGTCGGAATCTCTTGCCACAAAGATCATGGTACGGCCGGTGTTGAGCTCGATCTCCTCGCCGTTGTCATCATAGTACTTCGTCGGCTCGTAGTCGGCGGTCTTCTTCCAGGTGATGTGGATCATCTTGCCGCCGGTGATGTAGTATCCGTCATGGGTCGTGTCGTGCATCCGGAAGGCGAGATAGCCGTTGGTGTCTCTCTTTTCCCAGTAGGTGCCCTGCACGATGATATTGGCAAAAGTCAGCTGTTCGCCGCTCACCGCGTCGACCTGCGGATTTCCGTACAGCGTCTTGTAATACAGACCGTCATCCGCGTGATAGGAGAGGGCGGATTTCGTCACAGGGTAGCAGCCGGTCATATCGATCTTCTCGGCGGACATCGTCTCCGAGCCGTACTGTTCCAGCGTGTTCGGTTCCTTGACCGGTGCGAAGGTGAAGTGCGGGACGCCGGAGTACTCCTCCTTGTGATTGGCCTGAAAACCGAGCTTCTCCATGCCCTTGGTGACACGCGCGCCGTCGGTATAGGCTGTGTGCTCCGAGGTGGATCCCGGCGGATCACGGAAAAAGGCGCCGCCGTCCGGTCCCATGACACCGCCGACACCGTTGAGGTTGTCGACATCGCTCCGGGTCAGGATGTCCTTGACGTAGACTTCCGGGCCGCCGTAGTGGATGATGATCGGGTCATATTCCAGAGCCGCGTAGACAAAGTAATCACGGATCGAGCGGAGGTTCCCGATCTTATTAAGATCCTCCCACTCCTCCAGAATCCCCATCTGACGGCTCATGGTCCCCTCTTCCATGATCTCGTAAAAGACCCGGACCTTGTCCAGTCCGTACTGGGGCTGTGCCTCCTTGTTGATCGGGTACATGACCGCAAGGGGACGCTTGATGTTCTGGTCTCCCTCCACCCATTCATTGGAGAAGAAATCCCGCACCATCCCCTCTCTCGGCGGGACATCGGGGTCCTCTTCCTCTTCCGGCTCCTCCTCAACGGGGGCCTCCTGAACCGGTGCCGCGACCGGAGCCTCCACCTTCTCAAAGACGACGCCGGTCCGACCGCTCTCTTCCTCTTTGCCGGCGCCGCAACCGGCGACCGTGAACGCAAGGAGCAATCCCAGCGCCAACAACTGTGCTTTTTTCATTCTTCTTCCTCCCCGACCGCGGCCGTTATTCGCCGAGGCCGCCTTCGATGGCAGCCACTATGGCCTTCATCGCGTCTTCTTCGTCCGGTCCCTCACAATGCAGGGTGATCTCATCCCCACATGCGATCGTGGAGCCCAGGACGCTCAAGATGCTCTTGGCATTGGCGCTGCCGCCCTCATAGGCAAACGTGATACTGGAGCGGAACTGCATCGCGGTATTGCAGAGCTGTCCCGCCGGCCCCAGATCCAGACCTGTCACATTTTTGATCGTTACTCTCTGTTCCAGCATGATTCACACCATCTCTCTATCCGTTGTGTGCCGATTCTTCTTCGATATACAGGTTTACACGAAGCTTTTGCGTCTCACTGACACCGGACGGGAGTTTCAGGTTCACCGGTACAGTATATGCTCCGTTGGCCGGTTTTTCAACCCCCAGCCGCTCCGTCAGTTCCGAGATATCGATGGTACCGCTGATATCTCTGGCATCGATCGCCGAGATCCTCTCCGGCAGACCGCGGACCGATACCTGCACCAGCCCGTCCGATTCTCCGTCGTCGTTGAGATCCATCGTCTGGATATTCGCCCGCATGCCGGCCGGTAGATGCTCGATGGTGATCTGGGAGACCGGCAGGTCGATCTCTTTGGAGGTGGTCTCCGCGACTTCCACCTGGATGCTGATCTGTCCGCCGAAATCACTGTCTCCCAGGGATACGCCGCTCGGGAGGTAGTTCCTCGTGTTGAGGCTCAGTACCAGGTTGCCGGAGAGACCGGTGACATCCAGCATCTCATCCGATATGACGAGCTCCTCCATATTCCGGAGACTGCTCTCCTTGCCTGCTACCAGCACGGTATCGGGCGAGATCTCGGTCTGACCTGTCAGGAGATAGCCGTCGGCGGGTTCTCCCGTGATCACCGCACGGATGGGTACCCGCTTGGTCTGCAGGATCGAGACGTTTACGCGGACATCATTGATATTCTTGCGGATGCCGCTGTCGTTGACCTCGTTGCCGTCCTTGTCGTACAGATTGATCTCGGCGTCGGTGTCGATGTCGGTGGTAAATCCGGTCACATCCACGTCAACCGAGGCGGTCGCCACGCTGTCGATCGCCGATTCGGGTCCCTCGATCCGCAGGACATTCTGCTCTGTGGAGACCGTTCCGATGATGTAGCCCTCCGGCAGAGAGCCCGCCGTGGTGGCGGTCAGAGCCAGGGTCTTGTTCTTCCTGTCCTCGATGGAGAGCCGCACGGTATCGATGGATCCGGTGATGGACTCGATCCGGTTGGTATATTTGTTGGTCGTCAGGACGATGGAGAGGGTGTCCAGGCTGGACAGATTGCTCATATCGGCCGTGGCGACGATGTTGTCCTTGGTAAAGGTGTCCACGATGGAACGCGGTGCCGTGACGGATACGCTGGAGATCACGTCCGTGCCGTCGAGTACCTCGTAAACCTTGCCCTGAGAGGTGATCAGGTTGGTGTTGCGGATGTTGACCGGGATGTTGGAAAAGCGCACCGTGGCTGACGGATCATCCAGGTTTGTCACCAGAAACCAGGTGACCGCCGAGAGGATGAGGGCCAGGAGCTTCAGACCGATATTCTGGGTGAGGATCCGCTTTACGGTACTCATGAGCGGCCCCCTTTCTCCCTGGCACGACGGGGACTCAGACTGAAGATTCCCTTGCCCTTCTGGTTCTTATTCTCCCCCTGCTCGGTCTTATTCTGGACCGCGCGCAGTCTCTCCCTGAGACGCTCGGCATTTAAGCCGCGCTCCATTTCTCCGCCGTAGGTGACGCTGATGGCGCCGGTCTCTTCGGAGATGATGATGGTGAGGGCATCGGTCGCTTCGGAGATCCCAAAGCCCGCGCGGTGCCGGGTCCCCATTTCCTTGCCGATGTCCGTGCGCTCCGAGAGCGGGAGGTAACAGGTGGCGGCGGTCACGCGGTTTCCGCGGACCACGACCGCTCCGTCGTGCAGCGGGGTGTTGTGTTCGAAGATGTTGATGAGCAGCTCACTGGTCACGACCGCGTCGATCTCGATCCCGGTGCGTTCGATGTCCGTCAGAGAGATCTCCTGCTCGAGGACGATCAGTGCCCCGGTGCGAACGGAGGCCATCTCCAGGCAGGCCCGGACGATCTCGTCGATGGTCTTGTCCGAGAAGCGTTCCCCGGTCTGCCGCAGGTCAAAGGGCAGCATGGAGGAGATAAACCTGCGCTTGCCCAGACCCTCCAGGGCTTTGCGGAGCTCCGGCTGCAATATGACCACCATGGCGATCACGGCGATGGAGAAGACATTCCGCACGATCCACAGGATCGTCGTCATGTCGAAGAGGACCGCAAAGACGATGAAGAGGATGATGATCACGATGCCCTTGAGCATGGACCAGAGGCGTGTGGATCTCGCCCACACCAAAATGCGGTAAAAGAGAAAAGCGATGATCAGAATCTCGAGGATGTCCGTCCATCGCGGGGTCGGCATATGCAGATTTGCCAGATTCAGATCCAGCGGATTTTGAAGAAATTGCATATCGATCTACACCGTTTTGTCATTCCGTTCGTCCGCCGGTCCCGGGGGGCTTTGTGTCGGTTGCGTTGCCTTTCGGGACACGCAGTACGCGGTCCGGGATCGTGTCGTCGGTGGGGACCGCAACGGCGGATCGCGGTATCTGGGCACTTCGCGCACCGCTCACGGTAGGACGCGGGGTAGGGCGCCCGGCGGCAGCGGCAGGTCTGGGCCTGGCCGATCGTGCGGCAGCCTGTCTCGTCGCCTGCTGGGAGGCACTGCGGGACGGGATCCTTTCCTTTAAGACCTCCTCGTCATCCGATTCGTCCCGTTCTCTGGAAGCAGGATGCGGCGCGGGTTTGCGCGGATGGTGCGCCCGGTTGATACTCTTGACCTTGCGCTCCGGCTCGGCCAGGGTCACCTTCGGCACCGCCTTGACATAGTAGTAATATTCGTCATCCTCAAACTGGACACGCTCCGTGCGGGTGTAATCCAGCTGGAAGAAGAAGAACTCCAGAACAAAGCACAGCAGTGCCGAAAAGAGCGTCCCGAATACCACGCTCACAAACGACAGCTGGATATCATACAGGAAATCACCGGCCATGAGGGCGATCAGATTGACCACCGCACCGCCCAGGATCGCGATCTTCCAGGCGTGA
>JAFPTK010000185.1 GCA_017400305.1 Lachnospiraceae bacterium
CGTCCGGTGCGGTGAACCGGAGCGTTTCCGTGGATCCCACCGGCCGCAGCGAGGGCTTCTCGGCGGTGCTCTACGACAACAGCAACGGACTGCCGACATCGGAGGCGAACGCGATCGCCGAGACGAGCGACGGCTTTCTCTGGATCGGCAGTTACGCGGGTCTGATCCGCTACGACGGCAATACCTTTGAGCGTCTGGATTCCACCGGCGGGATCGCCAGTATCAAGTGTCTCTATGTAGACAGCCGGGACCGCCTGTGGATCGGGACCAATGACAACGGTGTCGCCGTGATGGAGAAAGGTTCGTTCCGGATGTGGGGGAAGCTGGACGGCATGCGTTCCGCTCACACGCGGGCGATCACGGAGGACGGCAGCGGGACGATCTACATCGCGACCACCGCCGGGATCATGACGATCGATCCGGAGTATCACCTGTCATCGATGGACGACCCTGCCATCGCCGAGGCAAATATGCGTGAGCTCAGGGCCGGGAGCGACGGTACGATCTACGGGACGACGGATGGCGGCGACGTGATCATGATCCGTGACGGAGTACTCGCGGGTTACATCTCCTCCGAGGAGAACCCCTTAAAGGGAGTGGGATGCATCATGCCGGATCCGCTGCAGCCCGGGAGGATCTATCATGAGGCGCCTGATTTCTGCCTCTATCTGGTGGATCTGAATAACGGCTTCGAGGTACAGGAGAAGATCGAGGTTGAACCGTTAAAATATATCAAGGCGATGGAATACATCGACGGCAAGATCTGGATCTGCGCAGGGAACGGCGTCGGCGTCCTGGACGGCGGCAGGTTCACGCTGCTTGAGAATCTGCCGATGAACAACAACGTCGGCCATGTGATGACGGACTATCTCGGCAATCTCTGGTTCACCTCCACCAGACAGGGTGTGATGAAGGTGGTGCCGAATCAGTTCTCCGACCTGTTCGAACGCTTCGGCCTCCCGGAGACCGTGGTGAATTCCACCTGTATGTGTGACGGACAGCTCTTTGTCGCGACAGACGCGGGCCTGATCGTCCTTGACGAAAAAGGACCGGTGTCAAAGGTCCCGCTGAAAAAGGCGGTTTCCACATCCGGCACCGACCTCGGTGCCACGGATCTGATCGAGCTGCTGGACGGAAGCCGCATCCGCTCCATCATCCGCGACAGCAAGGGGAGAGCATGGATCTCGACCTGGCGTTCGATCGGTCTGTTGTGTTACGACAAGGGAGAAGTGACGGCCTATACGGAGGAGGACGGTCTGATCGCAGGCGGCCTTGGCAGCTTCCGGACCGTCTCCGAGGGACGGGACGGCAGGATCCTTGTCGCAGAGACCGGCGGCGTGGATGTCATCGAGGGAGACCGCGTCACCGCGTCCTACGGGGAGGAGGTCGGCATCGTCAACATCGAGACCCTCACGGTGGCGGAGGGTCTGAACGGGGAGATCATTGTCGGCAGCAACGGCGGCGGGATTTATATCATAAGCGACGACGGGTTCCGGACGATCAATGTCGAGGAAGGCCTGCCCTCCGATATCGTGATGCGGCTGAAACGGGATACGGAGCGGAATGTGATCTGGATCGTCACCAGCAGCGCCATTGCCTATATGACGCCGGACTATCAGGTGACCACCGTGCAGCAGTTCCCCTACACGAACAACTTTGATCTCTATGAAAACAGCAAGGGGGATATGTGGGTCTTAAGCAGCAACGGGATCTATGTCGTGCCCGCGGACGAGCTCCTTGCCAACGGGGAGATCGATCCGGTGCATTACAACGCGGCCGGCGGACTGCCCTGTATCACGACCGCGAATTCCTACAGCGAGCTGACGCCGGAGGGTGACCTGTACATCGCGGGGAGTACCGGCGTCGCCAAGGTCAATATCGAGGTTCCCTTTGAGAACGTGAATGACCTCAAGGTGACGGTTCCCTATGTGGAAGCGGACGGGGAGCGGGTTTACGAGGACGAAGAGGGCGTGTTTACGGTCCCCTCGACCACGCAGAAGCTGACGATCCCCAGCTTTGTGTTCAACTATTCCCTGAGCAATCCGCAGGTGAGTTATCAGCTCGTGGGATTTGACCGGCAGAGCACCACGATCGCGCGCAGCGAGATCGTACCTGCGGACTACACGAACCTCCGCGGCGGTTCCTACACCTTTAATCTGCAGATCAGGGATGCCATGGGACGCGGCAGTAAGACGATGTCCGTCCGGATCGTCAAGGAGAAGAGATTCTACGAAACGACCTGGTTCTGCCTGGCGGTGCTGATCCTTCTCCTGCTGCTGCTTGTGTTTGGAGTGCGCCTGTATGTTAAGAAAAGGCTGCGGTCGATTGAGAAGAAACACTTGGAAGCGCGCGAACAGTTCGAACAGACAGCCGAGGCGCTGGCGAGCGCGATCGACGCGAAGGACAGCTATACGAACGGCCATTCACGCCGTGTTGCGGAGTATTCCCTCAAGATCGCTCTGCAGGCCGGGATGAATGAGGAGGAGTGCGACAAGGTCTATTTCGCGGCGCTCCTGCACGATGTGGGCAAGATCGGTGTACCCATTGAGATCCTGACCAAGAGGGGGAGGCTGACGGA
>JAFPTK010000186.1 GCA_017400305.1 Lachnospiraceae bacterium
GTCTCTCGATCCTGGCGATCAGCGCCTCATCCGACTTCATGGCGCCGTACCCGTAGGTCTTCCCGGACGCAAAGACATGTCCCTCCGTAACCCGCGAATATCCGCCGCACTCCGACAGGACCACCGGCTGGGAGGAAGGCTCAAACCGGTAGGGGTGATTGTAGACATGAATGCTCGTCACGTCGCCGGCCCCCTGGTCATACCACCCGGATGCCGCGTCAATGATGCGGGTGTCATCCAGCGCATGCAGATGATCATATGCCGCAGCGGAATCAAACTGTCCCCAGCCCTCGTTAAAGATGGTCCAGTACAGGATGGAGGGAAAGGAGCCAAGCTGCGCCACCGTCTGATCCATCCGCAGGAGGAAGCGCGCTCTCGTCTCCGGATCCCGGTGAAGTCTGCGGTCATCCCGTCGGACGAAACCGAGATTCGGCAGGATCGTATCCCGCAGAAATGAGTAGTCACCGTTGTTGACCATATCCTGAAAGACCACCATGCCGAGCCGGTCGCACGCGTGATAGAAGAGATCCGGCTCCACGCGGATATGCTTGCGCAGTGTATTAAAACCGAGCAGCTTCGCCGTCCGGATGTCCTCCTCATAGGATGCCGGCCCCGCCGGTGTGCAGAGTCCGTCGCTCCAGTATCCCTGATCCAGCAGCGCATGGAAGAAATACGGCCTCCCGTTTAGGGAAAGCCTCCTGACGCCCCCGGACACCTCGATGCCGATGGTCCTGAGCGCAAAGTAGGAACGGATCTCATCTCCGCTGTCCAGCTTCAGCGTGAAATGATACAGATACGGATCCTCCGGCGACCAGAGACGCGGCTCAGACGGCCGGACCTCGGCGTGACCGTCCCGCAGCGCAAACCGCTCACTCCCCCGCGGTCCCTCCACCGAGATCTCCCCCTGATGACGATGGTCACCGGTGTCGATCACGGCGGCATGCAGATCTGTCCGGACGGTGATCCTTTCTACATATGTTTCGGGGACACACTCCAGCCAGACGCTCTGCCAGATGCCGGAAAAGGGCGTGTACCACATCCCGCCCCGCCGCATGGTCTGTTTGCCGTAGGGCTCTCGCAGATCCCTGAGATCATCCGTCGTCTCCACGGTCAGAGCAAAATGCTCTCCGGCTCCCGTGATATCAAAGGAGAAGTGTTCATACCCGCCGTCATGGCGCCCGATCTCTCTGCCGTCGATGTAGACAGCCGCATGCTGATCCGCCGCATCGATGTGCAGGATCAGATGCCGGGAGGGATCTGTCCCCCATTCCCGCGGCAGGGTCACCTCCCTGCGATACCGAAGGGCCGCCCCCTCCGGGAAATGCCGTCCGATCCCGGACAGAGCCGATTCCGGAGGAAACGGGACCCGGATCCGGTCAGCCCCCGCATCGACAGGCATCCCCTTATCCTGTACGGAAAACTCCCACCAGCCGTTTAAACAGAGCCATCGGTCCCTTACAAGAAGCGGCCTGGGATGCTCGTTCCAGGGGATGATCGTCTGATCCTCCCGCAGTTTTATTCCGTTTTCGGTATAAAGTGTATGATCCATCGCTGTCCGTCACCCAAACCTGACCTGATATACTCTTGCCTCATACGGGCGGAACAGGATCACCCCCGGAAGCTTCTCCCTCTCATAGTGCGCGGGATCCAGATGAGCGAAGCGGCTTAGCGGCTCCTGATCGGACAGCACCAGTCTCGCCGTCCTGCCCCGGTATTCCTCCGGGATCCTCGCGAAGGAGGGCAGCCGGGACAGGGAACACAGGATCAGGTAGTGGTTCTTCCCCAGCGATCTCGTGTAGGTGAAGATCCTGTCATCCCGCGGATAGTATTCGCGGTACTCCCCCCACAACAGCGTCCGGCTCTTTTTCCGGAGCGCCAGGCACAGACGGTAGAACTGCAGGATGCTGTCCGGATCCTGCTCCTCGATCGCCACATTGATGGCGTGATAGTTCGGATTGACGCTGAACCAGGGCTCGGTCCGGGAGAAGCCGGCGTACTCCGATCCGTCCCACTGCATCGGCGTCCGAGCGGAATCCCGGCTGGAGTGGTGGATCCGGTTCAACCGCTTGTGCATAGGCTGCCCCGTGAAGAAGCGCTCAAAATTCTCGATGCTCGCGATATCCAGATACTCCCGGATCGACCGGAAGCGGATATTGGTCATGCCGATCTCCTGTCCCTGATATACGAAGGGTGTCCCCTTCTGGAAGAGATAGCTCACAGCCAGCGCCTTGCCGCTCTCCTTCCAGTGGCTCTCACTGCCGTAACGGCTGATGATGCGCGGATGGTCGTGATTCTCCAGATACAGGGAATTCCACCCCCCGTCCGCCATCGTCATCTGCCACCGGGTCATCGCCTTCTTCATGCTCACCAGGGAAAACGGCTTCGGAAGGTACTCCGTAAACAGGCAGTCCGCCATCATGTGGTCAAAGGAGATCATCATATCCATCACGGGATGCTCCCCCGCGATGTACGAGCGGGCTGTCCTGGCCGAGGTCAGCGGGCCTTCGCCGATCTGCACGATATCGCCGTATTCCCGGCAGACCGCGCGGAATTCGGAGAGATATTCCCTAAGATGCGGACCGTCCTTGAAATGCATGACGCCGTTGACGGCGGGGATCCAGGGGATCCCGTCGGGAAGGCCCTCCCGTTTGGAGATAAAATTGATGACATCCATCCGGAATCCGTCGACACCGCGGTCCAGCCAGAAACGGATGATCCCTTTGATCTCCTCCCGCACCCGCGGATTGTCCATATTGAGATCCGGCTGCTTCCTGGCAAAGAGGTGGAGATAATACTGATCTCTGGTCCCCTCATACTCCCAGGCGCTGCCGCCGAAGAAGGAGTTCCAGTTATTCGGCTTCTTTCGCCAGATGTAGTAATCGCGATAGGGATTTTCCTCTCCCTTTTTGCTCTCGAGAAACCAGGGATGCTCATCCGAGGTATGATTGATGACCAGGTCCATGATGATCTTAAGACCCAGCTCGTGCGCTCTGTGCAGGACCCGGTCAAACTGGTCCAGATCGCCGTAATCAGGATGGATATTCCGATAATCCGAAATATCATAGCCATAATCGGCATTGGGAGACGGATAGATGGGAGAGAACCAGATCGCATCCACCCCCAGGGACGCGATATAATCCAGCTTCCCGTATACCCCGTACAGATCACCGATCCCGTCGCCGTTTCCGTCCGCAAAGCTGCGGATCCAGATCTGATAAAGGGAGGCCCGGTGATACCATTTCTCCTCCGATCCCTCTTCCGTTCTACTTGTCATTCCATACTTCCTTGGCGTAGGTCCACGCATTCAGGCCGATCTCTTCCACCCGCTTTCCGGCCCATTTCACACCTTCCCGGAGCTGCCTCATATCCTCCAGCATACCGCCGTGGAATTCATCCGGAAGCTGACGCAGGCCCGAAAGCGTCTCCCGCATGTGCTCCTCGGACTGACGGATCGCCTCCGATGTCTGCTCCAGTGTCTGGCGGAGTCTTGACTGATAGGCTCCGGCGGCCTTTTTGTCCAGCACCTCCCCGTAGAGATCAAAGGCATGACGGACGCTGTCCTCCCAAGAGATGTAGATCTCGTTCATGGCGTGTTCGCCGGCATCCCGCATCCGCGGGATGTCATCCTTAAGCTCCCGAAGGAGCGCCGCGAGGCTCTCCGCATTTTCCTCGATAAAGAATCCGTTCCTTCCCTCCGTGATCCCCTCCGCCGCGCAGGAATTCCGGATCAGGACGCTCGCCAGGCCGCAGGCGGCCGCTTCCCGCACCACGATCCCGTTGGTGTCGTAGGAGGACGGGAACAGGAAGAGATCCGCGCGGGTGTTCCACGCCCTTAAGATCTGCCGGTCATGGATCGCTCCGGTGAAAAAGACCCGGTCCGTCAGACCGTACTGCTCCGCGGTCGCCCGGAGCTCCTCCTCATCTCCGCCGCCGCCGATGAATACCATGCGGTAATCCATCCCTTCCGCCTTCAACTGCCGCATGGCGTCCAGGATGATCCCCAGTCCCTTGTACTTCATGAGACGCCCGACAAACAGGTAGACCGGCACCCCCTCCGGGAGATCGTAACCCTCCGTCGCCTGTGTGATCAGTGCTTCCTCCGCGCGGCCCCTGGGAAAATCCACGCCGTTCTCCACCACCCGGTACTCCCCGGTGAAGCCCAGGTCCTTTAAGTTCTCTCCCGCCCCGCGGCTCACGGTCCACACCTCGTCGCAGGCCTCGATGTTGTCCACCAGCGCCTTCGCGGCCTCCTTGCGGATGAAATGTGAACGCACCGCGCGGGCGATATCGATATCAAACTTGGTGTGATAGGTAAAGATGATCGGCGCTTTCGTGCGCATCCTGAGACTCCGCGCCATCATCGTCGATACGACCGGGCAATGGGAGTGGATGATATCGGGCGCCGCTTCCGCCAGCTGATCCAGTGCCTTGATATCCAGCGGATTGCCGGCGCGGTAACCCGCCACCTTATTGCCGATGGAAAAGCTCGAATACGGCACCACCTCATAGGGATAACCGGAGTAATCCGCCTCCGGATAGCGCGGTGTCGCCACCTCCACCTCGGCCAGCTTCCGCTCTGTCAGGATCGACGCGTAATTCATCACAGTATTGGCCACCCCGTCGATCACCGGCGGGAAGGAATCGTTCAGCAGACAGACTTTCATAGAAACCTCCGCATTCAGGCAGTCTTTTCCGGCTGATTGCCGGTGTAGAGCTGATAATACTTCTTTTTCAGAGCAAGGAGTTCGTCATGGGTTCCGGATTCGATGATCCTTCCCTGCTCCATCACGAGGATGCAATCGCTGTTGCGGATCGTCGAGAGTCGGTGTGCGATGACAAAGGTCGTGCGCCCCTTCATGAGCTTATCCATCCCGTCCTGCACGATCTTTTCCGTGCGGGTATCGATGGAACTGGTCGCCTCGTCCAGGATCAGGCAGGGGGGATCCGCGATCGCCGCACGGGCGATGGCCAGAAGCTGCCTCTGTCCCTGGGAGAGATTGGCCCCGTCTCCCGTGAGCATCGTGTCATATCCCTGCGGGAGTCTGCGGATGAAGCTGTCGGCATTGGCGAGCTTCGCCGCGGCGATCACTTCCTCATCCGTGGCATCCAGTCTCCCGTAACGGATATTCTCCTTCACGGTACCGGTGAACAGATGGGTATCCTGCAGCACCATGCCGAGAGAGCGCCTGAGGTCCGCCTTTTTGATCTTGTTGACGTTGATGTTGTCATAGCGGATCTTCCCGTCCTGGATATCATAGAAGCGGTTGATCAGATTGGTGATCGTCGTCTTCCCGGCCCCGGTGGAGCCCACCAGCGCGATCTTCTGACCGGGCGTGGCATGAAGCTTGATATCATGCAGGACCATCTTGTCGTCCGTGTAGCCGAAATCCACCCCCAGGAACGTGATGTCCCCCTCCTGCGGCACATAGGTGGTCGTATCATCCGCCTTGTGGTAATGTTTCCAGGCCCAGCGTCCGGTGCGCTCCTCCGTCTCCGTGAGTGCCCCGTCCTGCTCCCTGGCATTCACCAGCATGACATAGCCGTCATCCGTCTCCGGCTCCTCATCCATGAGCTTAAAGACGCGGTCGGCACCGGCAAGCGCCATGATGATGGAATTGAACTGCATGCTGATCTGATTGATCGGCATGGAGAAATTCTTGTTGAAGGTTAAGAAGCTGGCGAGAGATCCCACGGACAGGACGCCGAAGAGCTGCACTAGCGCCTGGAAAAATGCCGCCGCACCGCCCGCCGTCAGATCGGATGTCAGTGCCAGGGCGCCGCCGACCAGTGCGCAGAGCACATAGCTCACATTGCCGAGCTGTGCATTGATCGGTCCCAGGAAGCCGGAATAGGTCTGTGCCTGGAAAGCACTCTGATACAGTGCCTCATTGAGCCGGTCGAAGCCCTCGATACTCTCCTGCTCGTGGCAGAATACCTTGACCACCTTCTGGCCGGTGATCATCTCCTCGATATAACCGTTCACGGCCCCCAGATTCTTCTGCTGCGCGATGAAATTCCTGCCGGAGGCCTTGGTGGCAAGCCCCGACGCGACCAGCATCACGACGACCATGAGCACCGTCAGGATCGTCAGCGGGACATTGAGCAGCACCATGGAGGCAAAGACACTCACGATCGTGATCGCGCTGTTTAACAGCTGCGGCATCGACTGGCTGATCATCTGACGGAGCGTATCGATATCGTTGGTGTAGACCGACATGATATCTCCGTGGGCGTGCGTGTCGAAATATTTGATCGGGAGCTTCTCCATGTGCGTGAACAGCTGTATGCGGAGGCGGTTTAAGGTCCCCTGCGTCACGTAGACCATCGTAAGAGACTGCACATAGGCAGCCGCCACACCCAGCGCATAGAAACAGGCCACCCGCAGGATCGCCGCCGTAAGCGGTCCGTAATCCGGATCCTGCGATCCCATCATAGGGGTGATATAGCTGTCGATCAGTGTCTTCGTAAAAAGGGTCCCCTGGATGTTGGCCAGGACACTCACTACGATGCAGACGCCGACCAGGACCATCTGGAGTGCATAGGTCTTAAAGAGGACGGAAAACAGCCTCTTAAGGATCTTTCCCGGATTCTCGATCTTCGGGCGCGGCATCCCGCGCATCCCGCGCCTCCCGGGCCCCATCTTGATTTCCTGTGTTTTTTCTTCTGCCATAGGATCTTATTCCTTTTCGTCAAAATCCCGGTCCCCGCCGGTCTGGGATTCATAGACCTCGCGGTAGATCGCGTTGTGCTCCAACAGTTCCTGATGCGTACCGATCCCGTCGATCCTGCCGTCATCCATGACGATGATGCGGTCGCAGTCCTGGACGCTTAAGACCCGCTGTGCGATGATGATCTTCGTCGTATCCGGGATCATCTCCGCGAAAGCGCTGCGGATCTTCGCATCCGTCGCGGTATCCACGGCGCTGGTCGAATCATCCAGGATCAGGATCTTCGGTTTCTTTAACAGCGCACGGGCAATGCAGAGCCTCTGGCGCTGACCGCCGGAAACATTGCTGCCCCCCTGCTCGATCCGGGTCTCATACCGCTCCGGCAGCTTCTCGATGAATTCATCGGCACAGGCCAGCTGACAGGCACGCCGGCACTCCTCCTCTGTGGCGTCGGGATCTCCCCAGCGGAGATTCTCGTAGATGGTCCCCGAGAAGAGGACGTTTTTCTGCAGGACCACCGCCACCTGATCCCGCAGGACCTCCATATCGTAATCGCGCACATCCACGCCGCCGACGCGGATGCTCCCGGCCGTCACATCATAGAGCCTGCTGATCAGGTTCACCAGAGAGGACTTGGCCGAGCCGGTCCCGCCGATGATCCCGATGCTCTCTCCGGACGTGATCGAGAGATTGATATCCTTGAGCACCGGTTCGGCGGAGTCCGCGTGATATGAGAAGTTCACGTGCTCGAACACGATCCCGCCGTCCTTCACGGTCATCACCGGGTTCTCCGGATTCTTCAGAGAGCTCTCCTCCCCGATCACCTCCGCGATCCGTCGTCCGCTGGCCTCCGACATGGTCAGCATGACAAAGATGAAGGAGACCATCATGAGGCTCATCAGGATGTTCATGCAGTAAGTGAGCAGACTCATGAGCTCGCCGGTGGTGAGACTGCTGACCCCGTTCACGCCGACGATCATGTGCGCTCCCATCCAGCTGATGAGAAGAATACAGGTATAGACCGTGGCGGACATGAGCGGTCCGACGGTCACCACCCGTTTCTCCGCGGAGATAAACATCCGGTAGATATTGAGCGCCGCGGTCTCAAATCGCGAGATCTCATGCTCCTCCCGGACATAGGATTTGACGACCCGGATCGCCGAGACATTTTCCTGCACCGACTCATTGAGCGCGTCATATTTCTCAAAGACCCTCTTGAAATACTTGGTCGTGGAACCCATGAGGAGGACCATCACCAGAGAGAGGAACAGGACCGCTCCGAGATAGATGCTTGCCAGACGCGCACTGATGTAGAAAGACATGCACATCGCGACGATCATGGAGCCCGGTGCACGGACCGCCATGGCAAGCAGCATCTGAAAGGCATTCTGGATATTCGTCACATCCGTGGTCATCCGCGTGACCAGACCGGAGGTGGAAAACTTGTCGATATTGGCAAAGGAAAAGGTCTGCACGTTGTCATACATCGCCTTGCGGAGATTCCTGCCGAGCCCGGCGCTGGCCTTTGCTCTGGTGTAAGCCCCCATCATGCCGCAGAAGAGGCCCGCCAGGGCGACGATGATCATCCGGATCCCGGTGGTCCCGATAAAGCGCATATCTCCTCCGTAGATCCCGCGATCCACGATCTGTCCCATGAGGACGGGGATGATCATCTCACAGATGACCTCACCGATCATAAACAGCGGCGAGATGATGGCTGTCAGTTTGAATTCTCCGATCTGTTTTGCCAGTGTCTTAAGCATAGCTGCTCCTATTTCTTAAAGATGGTCCTGACGTTGATCCCGTTGACCTCCACGTGATCGTCCACCACGATGACGAGGCACTCCTGTCCATCGATGAGACGGGGTCTCACCAGGTCGGCCCGGTCCGGTTTGACGCGGATGACGACATTGGGCGTCTCGATGGAGAGCTTCTTGACATCCGCCATATTGGTGACCATGAGGGGCTCATCCTCGCTCTCCAGGGCATTCTCATACGCCACGTCAAACTGCTCCATCTGGTCCGGCGATACACCGGCATCCTCCAGCACCTGGCGCATCTCCTTTTTCCCGATCATCAGAGGTTCCGGGTTGTCGGCATTGCCGATCACCATCTCGGAGAGCATCTCATGGATGTTCTTAACCACCGTCAGATCGCCGTCCTCACCGATGGTCTGCTCTAAGATCGTCTGGAAGGTCTCCCGCTGCTCGGGCGCAGACAGCGGCGCTTCGGCACCGAAGAGCGCATCGACAAAGGCCGGCTGGACATCGTCCGCCTTTTTCGTGAAATACAGTACCCCGTGGATGTCATCCGTCCGGTCGGTGAACGCCGGGAACAGGAAGCCCTTGACCGGCGGGTCGACGACCCAGTCGCGGATGCGCTCCATGATCATCTTTTCCTTGATGTGATAGGAAAGCCCCGCCTTGGAGAGCTTCACCGGGCAGATCGAGCAGAGGATGAAATCATAGACGGTATCCGACGCGTCATCATTCATGATCTTGTCCATGGTCACCCCCGGCACGTCGTAGACGCCGTGGATGAGGATGATGTAATAATTCTCCGCCTCCTCATAGCTGTCGATCACGCGGTCGAAGAACTGCTCCACGAGCGCCTCCTCCTTGAGCCCCGTGTTGCGGAGGGTTAGGAGGAATTCCTGCGTCCCGCCGGGCGCCTCCTGGTCCATCGGAAATTCCAGGGAGATAAGATTCTTCCCCGGAGTGCCCGCGAAGGTCTGCTTGAAGATCTCATAGTACTTGAAGCTCTCCTCCTCGGGCAGCTGGCCGAAGGCCTTGTGGAACTCCGCCTTTTTATTCTTCTCATAATCCACGTAGCATCCGCTGATCCGGTCGATCGCCAGCCGATCCCCGGTCAGGTTCTTTTTGATCTCATTGATCTCCGCTCTGTTCATGATCCTCTCCTTTACGATTGATTGTTCTCCCGGTTCTCCTGCCCGGATCCGATCCCCGTGTCTCCCCCGCCGAAGCGGATCCCACCGGCATCCGGCTTCTCTACTGCAGGGTAAAGCCCAGCGCCCCGTAGGGGATCTCGACCGGGATAAAGCCCGCCGCATAGGGTCCTACGGCATACGGGGAATAATACACCGTGATCCCATCCTTTCCAAAGGACACATCCATGTCAAAGGAAGCCGATTCCCGGAAGGTTGCCCGCTGTGTCTTCTCCTGCTCCTCATCCCCGGCGGTATAGCTCTCATAGTACAGTTCGCCGTCCTTCTTCCAGTCCTCCAGCGTATAGTCCGCGACGATATCCCGGAAGGCTTCCTCGGTGCCGGGGAACAGATCCTTGATCTTCTTGCGTTCTCCGGTGCGTGTGTCAAAGAGGCAGAAGACCTGGAACGGCATCCCGTGAGCTCCTCCGTAGTACTCATAGCCGTCGAAGCAGATCTGCAGGTAGTTCTTCACCGGTTCGCTCACGTCGGAGAAGCTGAAGGTAAAGGAGTACCCCGGGATCTCACTCATGTATTCATCGGCATCCTCACCGAAGAAATCATTCTCCGCCGATTCCGCCATGGATTCCCCCTGCTCGTAGAAGCTGTGGTACATGTCCTGCAGCCCGGCGTTGATCTTTTCCGCCCCCGGGTAGTCGCCCTTAAGAAGGAAGCCCTCATACTCGCCGGTGTAGTAGATCTTGTCGCCCTTTTCCTCATTCTTCCGGACATCCGTCTCACGGAAGACCTTGCCGTAAGCGGCATACGGGAGATCGCTGTCCGTCCCGCCCGCCGGTTTAGCCGGTGCGCTCCCGTTCAGAGGACGCGTCATCCACACAAAGCCTTCGCCATCCTGATAGTCGAGGTAATAGACGTCATCGTCAACGAAACGGACGCGCCCCGGTGACAGGAGGACACCGCTCTCATTCGTGGTATAGGGTTCCGAGAAGGACGGCGGCGGTTCCACGGAGAAGACCTCCGTCTCTCCCGCTTCCAGATTATCCGTGTCGATCCGGTACAGGGTCCGCAGCATTTTGTCCGTATCGGTCTCCTGATTCTGGTAATAGACGTATCTTCCGTCACGGGAGACGCTGACGAAGGCGCCGTAGGGGTTATCCATCGTCTGCGGTGTGAAGCTTCGTATGGTGTGTCCCTCCGGATCATAGAGGCAGCCGTGAACGATGTTGCCGTAATCCTGCATCTCCACGTCCATGCCGACGACGCTGTGCGGGTCGTAGGGCACGTACCACGCCGAGGGCTTTAACACGTTCCAGATCTCGATCTCCTTGCCCTCCGCGTCGTAGCGGTATAGATGGCCATCGTTGTCGGTGAGCATCAGACAGCCGCTGCGTTCGAGCATGGCCGGCGCAGACATGTTGTAGACAAGCGCCCATTTGGTATCGTCGATGAGTTTGCCCAGCTTCGTCTGGAGTCCCGTGAGGGTCAGATCATCCGAGATCTTGCCGGTCTCGGGATCATAGGCGTAGATCGTCGGATCATCGCCGTTTAGGTGATAGACGAGCCGTCCCTCGCAGACGGCGAAGGAATGGGGCTGGAAGGTATTTCCGCTCTTTCCGCGGTAGAGTTCGGTGTCGTGCACCATGCCCTGGTCGTCCACGTAGTAGAGTTTGTCCGGTCCCTCGGATTCCCTTCGCTTCTCCGTCACGACATAGGCGCCCGTGTCCGAGGCGTCGGCATACATGATGTATTCCTGCTCACCCACGTCCAGAAGCTTCTTCAGTGTCCCGTCGTCCTGCACTTCGTACAGGATCTGGTATCCCGGCAGGAGGCGGTCCGCCCGCTTCATCCCTGTCTCCGCGGCAGCCGGTTCCGGCTCCGTCTCCCCGTCGGCCGGGGCCGCCGGTTCGGTCTCCTCCTTCACCGGTTCCTCCGTCGCCGCCTCGGTGACGGTCGCGCTCTCTTCCGGGTTTGCGGCAGGCTCCGGCTGTACTTCCGCACCGCCGCTTCCGCAGCCGGTCAGCAGGGTGGTACAGAGGATGATCCCGAGGAAGGATCGTGCGATCGATCGTTTATGCATAGGTCAACTCCTGTATATGATCCGATGACGCTGTCAACCAATCATTATACCACGGGATGGCGTGGTCGGGGGCAGTTTTTTGTCTCATGTCACGAAGGCCATGTCGCGGAGACGTTCTTAGGATCGTCGCGTTTCCTTCGGCGTGATATCCGTCCGGCGGGGCCCGGCGGACGGATATCGCGGGGGCGGCCGGCGGGCCCCGGCGGGCTCAGCGTGGGGGCGGCCGGCGGGGCCCGGAACTGACAGCGTTTGTGGACTGATTACGCGGGAAATTGGCGTTTCTGAGGATTTCCCACGTAGTGAGTGACTCCCCTTGACTGTCCTACTCGCTCTTTGCTATTTTTGTGCGAAGATCTATCGGATGATGCTCTGATATGCGTATACGAGGAGAGGATGCGGTTGAGCCGGCCGCAGACCAACACA
>JAFPTK010000187.1 GCA_017400305.1 Lachnospiraceae bacterium
CATCGAATCCGGTGCTTTTGTGCGGATCCTCTCAAGGCAGGTCTTCCAGATCCGGTTCCAGGGAGCCAGATACTGCTCGGAGGTCACCTCGTTTAAGAGCTCCAGATAGACCTGCTCAGGCTTATCGCCGTAGCGCTCCGCGAAGTTCTCCCAGACCCTGTAGAAATTCTCCTGGTACTTCTCATTCTCGAAGAAGCCGCTCTCCTGCTCTCCCTTGTCAAAGGAATAACCGAGGGTCTTATGCAGATCCAGGACCAGCTTTAATCCGTTCTGTTTTGCCAGCGCGATCGCACGATCCACACGCTGTAAGCCGTCCTCGCGAAATCCCATCTCCTCCGTCTGGATCACATTGTAATCCACAGGAAGCCGCACATGATCCAGCCCCCAGGAAGCGATCTTCTCAAAATCCGCCTCCGTGATGAAATTGTCCAGACGATCCCTGCTGTAATCACACTGGGACATCCAGCCCCCGAGGTTCACTCCTTTTTTCAGTTTCATCCATCTACTCCTTTCTCATCACTTTCCGCCCTGCCGGGCAGGGAACGATCTCCCCGGTCCCGGATGATGACAGGATCCTCTACGGATCCTCGCATGCCTCTACCGCGAGCCGGATCGCACCCATGATCCCCTGATCATCGTGAAGAGATGCCGGTACGATATAGTGATCAAGATCGTTTAACTGCGGGGTATCCAGATAGCCGGCGATGTTCTCCCGGACCTTTTCCCGGATCAGCGGGAATAACTGTTCCTGATGCATGACACCGCCGCCTAAGATAAAGCGCTCCGGACTTAAGATCATCGTGAGGGTCGTGATCGCCTGTGCGATGTATCCTGCCTCCAGCTGCCATACCTCTTCCCTGTCTGCGAGCATCGCGGCGGGTTTTCCCCATCGCGCTTCGATCGCGGGTCCCGAGGCCAGTCCCTCAAAACAGGTTCCGTGATAGGGGCATTTCCCGGCATAGGTGTCACCGGGAAGGATCTGCAGACGGATATGTCCTGCCTCCGAATGCAGGGTACCGTGAAGCAGCTCTCCGTGCGTCAGGATGCCGGCACCGATACCGGTACCGATCGTGAGATAGACGACGTCCGTAAGTCCCTTAGAATCGCCATAGGTCACCTCTCCCAGAAGAGAACCGTTCACATCCGTATCGATCCCCACCGGGACCTTCAGTTCCCTTTGGAGTGCGTCGACGATACGGTAATTCCGCCAGGGGAGCTTCGGTGTCATCAGGATCGTCCCCCAGGTCGCGGATCCGCGCTTGACATCCACCGGTCCAAAGCACCCGATCCCGAGGGCTTCGATCGATCTGTCACGGAAATAATCGATGATGCGCGGGATCGTTTCCTCCGGCACCGTCGTGGGGAGGGAGGTCTGCTCCAGGATCCTGCCCGTCTCCTCTCCGATCGCACATACCATTTTGGTCCCGCCGGCTTCCAGGGCTCCGAATATCCTGCTCATCTACCCGCCTTTCTCATGATCCCAAACGATAACCGCAAGATCCCTTCTGTCACACCTGATTGACGGAATGACGAATGACCATGGTACAGGGAACCTTGATGACGACCGGTTCCGATGTCGACACGGTCTCTTCCCCCTCATCCTCATCCGATCCGCTCCCCAGCATTTCCAGGAGCCGCTCCGCTGCGATCTCGCCGATCTCCGAGAGAGGAAGCGCCGTCGTGGTGAGCTGCGGCTGGAAAAATGCCGCGATACTCTCATCATCAAATCCCGCTACCGAAATATCCCTGCCGATCACCAGATCCGTCTCAGCCAGATAATCGTAGATCCCGCCCGCCATGCGGTCCGAGATGCTGAAGAACGCATCCGGTTCCTTGGTGATCAGCGCCTTCGCGCCCTCATAGCCGGATTCCCTCGTCCAGTTGCCGTAATAGACCAGACTCGGATCATACAGGATCCCGGTCTCAAAAAGTGCGTGCTGATAACCCTCCAGACGATGCTGGGTGTGCAGGTTGTCCGCACGGCCGCCGATGAACGCGATCCGCCGGTGACCGGTCCCGATCAGATACTTGACCATCTCAAAGGCGCTCTTCTCATCATCGATCACGACCGACGGGATCCACGGATCCACGGAAAAGGCATATGCCATGACGACCGGGACCGACGGCTTCTCCGGATAGCATCGGATATTCCTGGCATGTCCGGCCAGATAGATCACACCGTCCGCGCCGGAAGCCCGGATATTCTGCAGGACAGGATCCAGAACGGAATGATAGGCATTCTCGTGATCATACCAGGTGTCCGACCAGCGGTCATAGAGACGGAGATTGTAGACAACTACTCGGTATCCCTTCTTTTCACAGGCATCCATGATACTGGAGATCACCGGCGGAGAAGTAAACTGCGCCACATCCTCGGCGATGACGGCGATCATATTGGTCCGCTTCGTCCGAAGGCCGCGCGCCACGGCGTTGGGGCGATACCCGTTCGCCTCGATCGCCTCCAGGATCCTCTTCGTCGTCTCCTCGCTGGCCTTGGCCTTCCCATTGATGACATTGGAAACTGTTGCAACAGATACATTGCAGATCTTTGCGATCTCCTTCTGCGTGATCATGCCGGTACCCCCCGTTTGAGATGTAAAAGCATTAACCAGATTGGTAAAATAAATATAGCATTTCTTCCGTATCCCTGTCAATATGCCATCTTCCCTTTTCCCGTCTCTGTGCAAATCGATAAACCTGTAGTATACTGTTATCAGGTTGCTGTTCACGGTCTCCGCGGATGGGGGGCGGACCTGTGAACCGTCGTGCAGAAAAACCTGTTTCAGAAAGGAGCCTTCCATGATCCGACAGACCCGTGTAGAAAATGGTGAACTTCGCGGCTTACCCGGCGCTGATCCACGCGTTACGGTGTACCGGGGAATCCCTTTTGCAGCGCCGCCCGTGGGCGATAACCGCTGGCGCGCCCCACAACCCTGTGAAAACTGGGATGGTATCAGAGAGGCTTATGCTTTCGGTCCGATCTCCTGGCAGGACACCCCCGGTCTCGGTACGGATGTCTACTGCAGGGAATGGCACGTGGATCCTGAGATCCCGATGAGCGAGGACTGTCTGTATCTGAATGTCTGGACCCCGGCGAAGAAGACGGACGAGAAGCTTCCCGTCTTTGTCTGGTTCTTCGGTGGCGGTTATCAGTGGGGATATACCGCAGAGATGGAGTTTGACGGGGAACGTCTGGCCAGACGCGGTGTCGTGGTCGTATCCGTCGCCTATCGGTTAAACGTCTTTGGCTTCCTTGCCCATCCGGAGCTCACAAAAGAATCGCCGGATCATCCCTCCAACTTCGGCATGCTCGACCAGCAGGCCGGCCTTAACTGGGTCCATCGCAATATCGCCGCTTTCGGCGGTGACCCGGAGCACATCACGATCGGCGGTCAGTCAGCCGGCGGCGGCAGCGTCCTGCAGCAGATGACCTGTGAGCAGAACTTTGCCCTCATCAAGGGGGCCGTGATCTTCAGCGGCATGATGCGCACCAAAGACGACAAGGACACGATCTTCCGTCCTCTCGACCTCAAGGGCGGCGAGACCCTTGGGGAAGAATTCTTCCGTCACGCGGGATTAAGCAGCCTCGCGGAGGCGCGGAAGCTCTCCTCCGCGGAGATTTTCACAAAATACAACGACTTTGTAGCCGGACACGCGCGGATGTTCCCGATCCGGGACGGCGGGTTCTGTGTCGGAGATCCCATCGAACGCTTTGTCGCCGGTGACCGCGCCCCGGTCCCGGTATTTGCCGGCAACACCTCGGATGAATTCCTTTCCCCGGACGGTTTCAATATCGTGGAGCATTCGGTCAAGAGCACCTTCCTGGACGCCCGGGAGCATGGCGACAGGCAGTCGCTCTACTACTACCGCTTTGATCCCGATATGCCCGGCAGCGATCATCCCGGCAATTTCCATTCCGTCGATCTCTGGTTCTTCTTTGAAAGTCTGCATAAATGCTGGCGTCCCTTTACCGGCAGACATTTCGAACTGGCCAGGACCATGGCCGATCAGCTGGCCAACTTCATCAAGACCGGCAATCCCAACGGTCCCGGCTGGGACGGGGAGCCGCTTCCCGTCTGGCCCGCCTTCGAGAAAGATAACCGCTTCGAGATGAACTATCTGGCAAACGGCGCCGTCTGTAAAGCCGAGGGCGGCATCCGTCTCGGGGATACCGGACGGAAGCAGGCCGTCAACCCCTATCTGCCGGAATGGGAGTTCATCCCCGACGGTGAGCCCTATGTCTTCGGTGACCGGGTCTATGTATACGGGTCCCATGACGAGGACAAGGGAGAGGTTTTCTGCACCGGAGATTATGTCTGCTGGTCCGCGCCCGTCACCGATCTCGGCAACTGGCATTATGAGGGGGTGACCTACCGGAAGACGCAGGACCCCCTGAATCCTGACGGCCATATGTGTCTCTATGCACCGGACGTGACGGTGGGCCCCGACGGCCGCTACTATCTCTACTATGTGCTCGACAAGGTCTCAGTCGTCTCGGTCGCTGTCTGTGACACGCCCGCCGGACAATATGAATTCCTGGGCTATGTGCACTACCCGGACGGCACGCGCCTGGGTGACCGCGACGGCGATGAGCCGCAGTTCGATCCCGGCGTACTGACGGAAGGTGATACGACTTACCTCTTTACCGGCTTCTGCGGAAGGGGAGACAAGTCCCGTCACGGTGCGATGTTTACCGTGCTCGAGAAGGATATGCTCACCATTAAGACCGCCCCCGTCATCGTGGTCCCCGGCAGCGAATACAGCACCGGTACCGAATTTGAGGGGCACGCGTTCTTTGAAGCCCCTTCGATCCGCAAGAAGGACGGCAAATACTTCTTTATCTACTCCTCCGAAGTGATGCGCGAGCTCTGCTACGCGGTATCGGACAACCCCGGCGGTCCTTACCGATACGGCGGCGTGCTCATCGATAACTGCGATATCGGGATCGATACGGACAAGCCCGCTGATCAGGCCATGGCCTGCGGTGCCAACAACCACGGCAGCATGGTGCAGATCAGCGCCGACTGGTACATCTTCTACCACCGCCACACCAACGGCACCTGGTACAGCAGGCAGGGCTGCGCCGAAAAGCTCTCCTTCCGTCCCGACGGCAGCGTCATCCAGGCGGAGCTCACCTCCTGCGGATTAAACGGCGGTCCGCTCTGTGACCGGGGCGAATACCCGGCTTACCTCGCCTGCCATCTCTATTCCGACAAGCATACGATGTACGTGACGGAGACCGAGCCGAAGATCGTACAGGAAGCCGGCGGCGATCACATGGGCTCCTATATCCACGGTATGAGCGACGGCTGTGCGGCGGGATTTAAGTACTTTGCCATGGAACAGGTGACCGGTATCCGGATCCGGACCAAGGGCTACCACAACGGCTGTATGGAGGTCCGGACATCCTGGAACGGCGAAGTGCTGGGAAAGATCGATCTGGTCAACTCCAACATCTGGAAGGCCGACGACTGCCGGTTCCCCGCGATCTCCGGAACGCACGCACTGTATCTGACCTATCGCGGAGGCGGCTCCGTAAACCTTAAGAGTGTAGAATTGCTCCACTGATCCGGCGGTCAGGCGGCCGGTGACTTACAAAAACGTGCGCCGCCGGGCGCACCCGCGAAAAGCGGGCAGGGTGTCATCACCCTGCCCGCTTCTTCGTACCGGCTGTAAACAGTCCTCTCATTCTCCCACCAGTTCCGCATGAGAGCGATCCACAAAGTCCCGTACAAAGGCCGGCACCTTGTCCGACAGGATCTGCCTGTCGTAGCAGGTCAGTTCCCCGTCCTTCAGCTCCCGGTCTTCCATGATGAAACTCTCCTCCTCATCATATCCGGACGCCAGGTTCAGAAGCTCCCACTGCAGATCCCTCACCGGATAGATCTCGATATCCAGATATTCCCCGTATTCATCATCTCCGAAGGAGGCAAAGATGTCAGTTCGAAACCATGCGGACTGGTAGGTCGTCGACAGAGAGGCATCTAACAGCTCTCTGATCTGTGCGGGATCCGTCACGATCTCCCTCTTTTCCCGGTAATCATTCCCATCCGCTCCCCAGCAGGTGTAGGTCAGATTGACGGAGTCGACCTCCTCCGGTTCCAGGAAGCCGCCCTTCCACAGCTCGTGCTCCGCGAGGAACGCAAGGGACCGGTCATAGCCCTCATAGAGCGGCCAGGACAGCTCGGTATAGGGTCCATAGAAATTGCGTGTTCCCAAACTCACCTGTCCGACCGGCGACTGCTTCGATGCCGTCGAAAAACTGTAATGCTCTGTCACATCCTGCCGGTAAACGGCCAGGAATTCCTCCAGCAGCTTACTGTCCGCCGCGCGGCGCCCGTGCTCCGATTCACAGACGAGCTCAAAAGCGGCTGCGGGATATCTGGCCCTCCAGGAATCCACAAGACGATCCACCCCCTCCAGGCGGTAAACGCCGACGGCAAATTCCTCACTGCCGACAATGCGGTCCATCAGTGCCGGATCGATCGTATAAGGGATCTGCACACAGCGGGTGATCGTCCTTCCGTTCTTCATCCGCCAGCCGATCGTGGCATACCAGCTGTTCCATATCTCCGGATCCGCGTCACTTACGTCTGCGCCGCTCCTGTTCTGCTGCTTCACCGCCTGCGCCTGGGAGATCTCCGCCAGAACGCGCATATCTTCAATATCCTTAAGGAACATATTATCCTTAACATAATCGCGCACATCGTGATAGCCGCCGTTTTCATCCATATATTCCCCACGGTACATGGGATTCACCAGGAAAGCCGTCTGTACATCCTCCGCCGCCGGCACCCAGCGGTCATAACCGAAGGCGTCCGTTCGATAGATAAAGAGGATGATCAGTGCCGCAGCCGCGAGGATCGGTGCCTGCCATAGACGCTTCAAGGCACAGCGGATATTCATGCCGAAGATCGCCTCCAAGATCATACAGCCTACAAAGACCGTGACGATGATCGTGAGGATCACACCGGTCAGCTCCGCCCCGCGGCGCGTATCGAAGATCCAGAAGATAAACAGACCCGCACACAGAGAGAAAAGGATCGTCGCCGTACTCTTGATAAAGGTCGCCAGCCCGCGATAGGTCACCGCCTTCCCGGCGAACTCCGCCTTCCTCAGCCGATGGACGAGATAAGCCCCCGCAATGGCCGCCGCAAAGATGCCCAGATTACAAAGTGCTCCCGGAAACGCTGCCTGTATCGCTTCCCGGGCTGTCTGCCAGTCATACCCGGAATCCTGGACATAAAAGGCGCCGGATCTTATGAGTCCCGCCAGATAGTGATACGGCGGAAGCGAGTAGAAACGGGACACGACCAGATCCTCTCCCGCATCGTCATAGGTGGCATAATAGGCCGACCGGTGGAAGTAGATCGTGAGCCGAAGGAGCGCTTCGATCCCGAAGAAATAACAATTCATGAGAAAGGCCGTCACTACAGTCCCGGTCAGCAGGGCGGCCAGCGTGCTCATGGCGTAGACAGCAAGGAACAGGATTGTCTGATAGCACCAGGTGATGAGCATCTCCCCAAACAGCCAGCCAAAAGCACAGCCGTTTAAGAGTGTCAGGACAAACGAGCAGATCACGCCGAGCAGGGACGGGATCGCGTAGATTAAGAAACTGTTTACAACGATATTCCAAAACCTTGTGCTGCGTTTCTCCGGCCTGCTCTCATAGAAATCAACAGTCTGCGATCGATACAGATAGGCAAAGCCCTGAATTCCCAGCAGGATCGCGCCGACGATCGGGATCACTAATCCGACGCCCCCTCGCATTCCCATCCAGGAGGAGACGATCTGCGCGCCGCGCATGGGGAAGGTCTCCACCGCGAGTTCGATGCTGGTCATGTCATTCACCGCTCTCTCCCGCTGGATTGCCATCACGGTCCCGAAGATGTCATACAGGAAATACATGAGGATCGACAGCGCTGCCAGCGGCAGACGCCGTGACGTGATCGCGCGCTGCTCCTTAAAGAAGCCGTTTCTTCGCGCGAATACCGGCTTTCCGTCACCGGCCGCCCCGGACGACACGCGCTTTTCCTCCGTCAGATTCTCTGTCCGGACCGAATTATCCAAGGATGAATTTGCGGATGTCATATCCGACCACCTCCGTTTCACTGATAAAGATCTCTTCCAACGACAGTTTGAGTACTTCAAAAAATACCGGCGATACATTCCGGAAATGATTCTCCACTTCGCTCCGTTCGCCGCGGATCGTATAGGTCCACAGCCGTCCTCTCTGTTCGCTTAAGAGGATGTTCAGATCCGCGGTCGCCGCTTCCCTGTCCTCCTCGGCCGCGAAGACCACCTGCACCTTCTGAAGATTGAGCTTCATATCCGCCAGATCCTCCGAGAGCAGGACACCGCCCTGATGCAGGAGTCCCACATGGTCACAGATATCCTCCAGCTCCCTCAGGTTATGGGAGGCGATGACCGGCACCAGACCGCGATCCGTCATGTCCTGCGCGAAAATGCTCTTCACTCCCTGCCTCATCACGGGATCCAGACCGTCAAAGGTCTCGTCGCAGAGCAGGTACTTCGCATCACTCGATACACCGAGGAGCACCATGAGCTGCTTCTTCATACCTTTGGAGAACTCCGCGATCCGACGCCTGGGATCCAGATGAAAGCCCTCCGAGAGTTTGTCAAAACGCCCCGTATCAAATCCCGGGTAGAGGGATGCGTAATAATCCCGCATGGTCCGCGGTGTTGCATTCGGAAAGAAATATGCGTCATCGGAGATAAAGAAGACGTCCTGCTTGACCACCGGGTTGTCATAAACCGGACGGTCGTCAATGCGGATCTGTCCCTCATCGGGCTTCAGGATCCCGGTCAGCATGCGCAGCAGAGTGGATTTTCCCGCGCCGTTCGTACCGACCAGGCCAAAGACCTCTCCTTCCCGTATCTTCAGCGTCACATCATTGACTGCTTTGGTGTCGCCGAAGGACTTTTTCAGATGTTCGATCTCAATCATAACTGTCCTCCTTCATCTGTCTGCAGGCCCGACAGCGCCTCTCGGCACAATACTTCGGGATCGATGCCGACCTCACGCGCTTCCCGTAAGAGCGATGTCATCTCTGTCCTGAGCTCCGACCGCTTCCGGTCCTTTAAGACGCCGCTCTCCGCGACAAAGACGCCGCGTCCGCGCACCGTATAGGTGAAGCCCTGCCGCTCCAGCTCCGCATAGGCTTTCTGAACAGTGTTGGGATTCGTGGCATTCTCCATCGCAAGACTCCGTACCGAGGGGAGCTGCTCCCCCGGTTGCAGCACGTCCATCAGGATGAGATGCTTGATCCTCTCCAGGATCTGTTCGTAGATCGGTCTTCCGTCCCGCCAGTCGATCAATTCCATGGTGGGTACCTCTCTTTCTTCCGGTACGGTTCTCCGACAGCTTCCCATCCGCTTGATCGCGGCGGCGTATTCCCTGCCGAACAAACTGTACTATCACATCTAATACAGTTAATATACACGGGGTTGACCAGCGTGTCAACCCCTTTTATTCTTTCTCTACGGATATGTTATTTTCTGCCGGGAATCGTTAAAAAAGATGCCGGGAATGCCCGTCTCAGAGCGCTTCCTCCGACAAGTAGGCTCTCCAGATCGCATTCTTCTGGAATTCCAGTTCCTTCATGGGATCAAATCCACTCTCCGGGATATAGACCAATCCCACCGCGTATCGCGTCACAGCCGCCAACATCAGGTGCAGGGTCTTTGAGAACATCTGCTCCTCGGGCTCATCGGTCCGGATCGTGTGATCCTCTTGGGCTTTGAGATAGATGATATGAAAACGCTGCCGCAGATCCTCCATGATCCTCATGTACGGCTTCATTGCCTCCGGATCGATCTGTTCCGACTGTAAATACACATTAAAGAATTGATTAAAGCGGAGGAGGTCCCGCCGGTTACGGTACAGCTCCAGAAAGGAATCCAGGTAGTAGGAAAAGACCTGCGCTGCTGTCATTCCGTTAAATTCCGGATCCGGTCTGCGGTTTAAGTTTTCTTCCAGATATTGTCCCCATTTCCGGGCAGCGACCTCCACCACCAGGCTTGGCTTATTGACAAAATACCGGTACAGCGTGGCGATCCCGTAACCGGCCGTATCCGCGATATCCTGCAGCGATACCGGAGCGATCGTTTTCTCACAAAACAGACGGTAGGCTTCCTCAATGAATGCCGTCCGCTTGATCGCCATCTGTTCCAAATCATTCGCAAGATTTCGCATAATATCTATTCTCCCTGTGAATTCCCTGTTACGCAATGTTGACCCAATGATTCGATAGTATTACTATCCCACATAAATGTCAAGTGGAATTCATTCATCGCCGGATTCTTGCAACTTCACGCCGCTTATGTTATCGTTACCACGGTAGATTTACAGAAAGAGAGTGGCCTATGACAACCTGTGATAAGCATCCCGGCATCCTGATCCTGGCAGGCGCATGGACTGTGCTGACCCTTTTCCTGACGGTTCCCCTGCTCTCCCATGCGGCGGAGAGTTCTCCGGCAGCCGTCCCCACAGAAACCGATATGGCGATACCGGCCTCCGGCACTCCGACTCCCGGGGAGTCTCATACCGTCAAGCTAAGCAGCAATATCCTGGTCCTGACGAGCGGTACGTCCAGACAACTGCGTGCTTCCATCCGCCCGGTCCCCACCGATCCCTATCTTTTCACCTGGTCTTCGGAGGATCCCTCGATCCTGGAGGTGAGTGAAACCGGACTGGCGCGCGCCTTTTCCCCGGGCTTCACGAAAATCGTCTACACCTTTGTCTGCGGCGATGAGATCGTGAGGGAGCATTGCACCGTCTCCGTCGTCCCGGCGGGCAATCTGCATGAGATCGCCGATTCCATGGATAATTGGACCTGGAAAGCATACTATCACGCCATCGCCAATCTCCGTGTCAGGAAAAAGCCCTGGCGTAACATCCTGTGCATCGGCGACAGCGTGACGGCCGGCGTCCAGGCAGGTGAGGCGAAGAATCCCTGGATGCCCACCTATCCGGCGACGATCTCGGCCCTTCTCAATATCCCTGTCTACAATCACGGCCGCGGCGGTGCCTCCATCTGGAGCGGCGGCAACTATACCGTCACGGATTCCCTGACCGAGTTTCCCGGCATCGATGCCGTCTTCCTCATGGGCGGATACAACGACTGGTTCTACGGGGAGCAGTGCCCTCTGGGAGATGTGAACACTCCCGGCACCTTCACCTATGATTTCCAGGCGCTCTGCGACCGGATCGCAGCTCTCTATCCCGCCGCGGAGGTCTATGTGGTCCTGCCGCCGACCCCGCATGCCCACACCGGGATCGAACCGTATTATGACTTCTCCCTCCTCAAGGCAGCGGAACGCGAGGTGGCGGAAGCACACGATTTCTACGTACTGAATCTCCCCGCGGAGGATATCTTAAACGGACTGGAGGAGGATACGTGGCATGCCTTCTTCTCCGACCATGTCCACTTAAATGATCACGGATACCTCGTGCTGGGAAGCGTCATCGCCGATAAGGCCATGCAGGCGCGGGCCGCCGGCAGATAGAGGGATCATGGAACAGATGTCATTATTCTCCACCACCGTCACGGAACCGTTGGCCGCGAGACTCAGGCCCACGGATCTCTCCGATTACATCGGCCAGGAACACCTGCTCGGTGAGGGCAAGGTGCTCGCGAAGCTCATCGCCTCGGATCAGATCTCTTCCATGATCTTCTGGGGGCCTCCCGGCGTCGGTAAGACGACGCTTGCGAGGATCATCGCCCACCGGACCAGGGCGACCTTTATCGACTTCTCCGCTGTGACCAGCGGGATCAAGGAGATCCGTGACGTCATGAAGCAGGCGGAGGACAACCGCTATGCCGGGGAGCGCACCATTGTCTTTGTAGACGAGATCCATCGCTTCAACAAAGCCCAGCAGGATGCCTTTCTCCCCTTTGTGGAAAAGGGCAGCATCACGCTGATCGGCGCAACGACGGAGAATCCCTCCTTTGAATTAAACAGCGCGCTTCTCTCCCGCTGCCGGGTCTTTGTGCTGCACGCCCTCACAACAGAGGATATCACCCGGCTCCTTCAGCATGCGCTTTCTGATCCGAAGGGCTTCGGTGGCCAGCAGATCCGCATCTCGGAGGATGATCTCTCTCTCATCGCGCACTTTGCCAACGGGGATGCCCGCAGCGCTCTCTCCACGCTGGAGATGGTCGTGACCAACGGCGATATGCAGGCGGACGGCTCGATCCGGGTGACGACGCAGATCATCGAGCAGTGCACCTCCAAAAAATCCCTGCTCTACGACAAGAACGGCGAGGAACACTACAATCTGATCTCCGCGCTCCACAAATCGGTGCGGAATTCGGACCCCGACGCGGCAGTCTACTGGCTCGCCAGGATGTTAGAGTCCGGCGAGGATCCGATCTACATCGCCAGGCGCGTCACCCGGATGGCCAGTGAGGATATCGGTCTGGCGGATCCGGAAGCGATCCGCGTTGCCATCGCGGCCTTTGAGGCCTGCCGTCTGATCGGTATGCCGGAGTGTTCCGTCCACCTGACCGAAGCGGTGGTCTACCTGTCCCTCGCCCCCAAATCCAATGCCATGGAGGTTGCCTACAACGAGGCGAAGGCAGATGCGCTGGAGCAGCTCGCCGAACCGGTCCCGCTCCAGATCCGCAATGCACCGACAAAGCTCATGGCGGATCTTGACTACGGCAAGGGTTATCTGTACGCCCATGACTATGAGGACAAGCTGACCACGCTCCGGTGCCTGCCCGATTCCCTGCAGGGAAGAGAGTACTATCGTCCCACCGCACAGGGGAGGGAGAAGGAGTATGCGGAGCGGCTTCAGGCCATCAAGGACTGGAAAAAAGCGCACGGTGCCGGATGATGGACCAGCGACCCGTCCCTCCTCTTCCGCAGGCCTTCCTGGACCGCATACGCACGGATCTTAAGGACGAGGGATCCTTTGACCGTTTTCTGCATGCGCTGTCCCTTCCGCCGCTGTATGCGCTTAAAATCAATACGCTTCGCGGCATCTCGCGGGAGGATCTCCCCTTCACACTCTCCGATCAACCCGTCCCCTGGGACAGAAACAGCTATTATCTCGCCGCCCGGGAGGAGGAACGTCCCGGGAAGCATGCCCTGCACGAGGCAGGTGCCTACTATCTGCAGGAACCCAGCGCCATGATGCCTGCGATGCTCCTGATGGGCGATCTCACCGACTCCCGGGAGAGAACGTTGTCTACCGGCTGCCTGCGTGTCCTGGATCTCTGTGCCGCCCCCGGCGGCAAGACCGTCGATCTGGCCATGCTCCTTCCTCCGGGATCGCTCCTTGTCACCAACGAGATCCATCCCGCCAGAGCGAGGATCCTGTCTCAAAATGTGGAGCGGATGGGGATTTCCGATGCGCTTGTCTTAAACGAGACGCCCGAGCGCCTTGCCGCCCGTTTCGCCGCCTTTTATGACCGGATCCTGGTGGATGCCCCCTGCTCCGGTGAGGGGATGTTCCGCAAGAACCCGGAAGCTGTCGCGGAATGGTCTCCGGAGAATGTCGTCATGTGCGCCGAACGACAGGCAGGGATCCTGGATGCCGCCTGGGAGATGCTCTCCCCGGGCGGACGGCTCGTCTACTCGACCTGTACCTGGGCCCCCGCGGAGGACGAAGAGCAGATCGCCGCCTTCCTCTCCCGCCATCCGGATGCGTCACTGACGGAAGAGAAGAAATTCTTCCCGCATGAAGTCCCCGGTGAGGGCCATTATGCCGCTCTGCTTACGCGGGATGGCACTCCGGCGCCCGGTTCCTCCCGTTCGACCGCGCCGGGCTTCCGTACAGCGGGAAAGGAAAAAGCGGAACGGGATCGTTTTCTGATCTGGGCCGAAGCCTCTCTGTCCGACCGTTTTCGCAGATCTCTCTCCCCTGACCGCATCTTTCGCTTCGGTGAGATGCTCTATCAGGCGCCGCCCATGTGTCCGGATCTCACCGGTCTCCATGTCCTGCGTCCCGGCCTGCATCTCGCGGAGTATCATAAGGATCGTCAGGAGCCGGCGCACGCGCTCTCTCATATCATGCGCACCGATGATGCCGCCATGGCCGTCGATCTCACGGATCACGAGATCGCAGTCTATCTGGAAGGGCAGAGCCTGCGTCCGGATCCCCTGCGCATGAAGATCAAAAACATCACCCCCGGCGAAACCGCC
>JAFPTK010000188.1 GCA_017400305.1 Lachnospiraceae bacterium
ATCCGGATTTCCAAAGAGCGCCCGTGCCAGCAGGACCTTGACCTTCTGCTCACCGTTTAACTCCTTCATCAGTTTCCGGTGCAGATCCGTCTCGATCCCCAGGCCGTTTAAGAGGTTCTCGGCGTCGGACTCCGCTTCCCAGCCGTTCATCTCGGCGAACTCCGCCTCGAGCTCAGAGGCGCGGATCCCGTCCTCATCGGAGAAGTCCTCTTTGGCGTAGATCGCGTCCTTCTCCTGCATGACCTCATAGAGGCGGGCATTGCCCATGATGACGGTGTCCAGAACCGTGTTCTCATCGTACTTGAAGTGATCCTGCTCCAGGAAGGAGAGCCGCTCCCCCGGTGTCATCGAGACATCGCCGTTCGTCGTCTCGAGCTGTCCCGACAGGATCTTAAGGAACGTGGATTTGCCCGCTCCGTTGGCGCCGATGATGCCGTAGCATTCACCGGGTACAAATTTGATGTTGACATCCTCAAAGAGTGCTTTCTTGCCGACCCGCAGGGTCACGTTATTTGCCTGGATCATTGCTCATCTCCTAACGTTCTGTTTTATATCACCGATATTCCATTATACAGAATCGCGGGGGTTTTGCAAATCCTTCCGGCCGGTGCCGCTCCCATTGATCCTTCCCTGTTGACTCGGCTTGCCGGAAACAGGATTTGGGGCTTCGAGCATGCCGGTTTTCGCTGCTAAAACAAGATCCCGGAAATGTCCATTGTGACATTTCCGGGATTCTCAATTACTAAGCTCAAAAATGAGTCAAAAAGAACCGTCCCCATTGACTCCATTTTTCAGGCGGGATAGGCACCGTTCTTGGTGTCTGCCTGGGACAGATCCACCTTCTCCTGCTGGGCCAGCCGATACTTGAAGAAGTCGACGGCCACCTGCGGGAACAGCGCATAGGAGAGGACGTCCTCATCCTGCTGCTTCCACTGCTTGACCTCCTCCTCGAACTTGGGAAGTCCGGGCTCCAACAGATCCGCGGGACGGCAGGTGATGACCTCGCGATCGCCGAGGATCTGCTTCTGCACCTCGGGATTGAAGGGCTTGACCGTCTTGCCGTAGTGACCGGACAGCAGGTCCTTGGTCTGCTCCGTGGCAACCTTGTAACGTCCCATGAGGACGTTCATGACGGCCTGCGTGCCGACGATCTGAGAGGACGGCGTGACCAGCGGCGGTTCGCCGAAGTCCTTGCGGACGCGCGGGATCTCCTCCAGCACGGCCTGATACTTGTCGCTTGCATTCTGCTCCTTTAACTGGCTCACCATGTTGGAGAGCATGCCGCCGGGGACCTGATACAGCAGCGTCTTGATGTTGACGCCCAGGACCTTGGGATCCATCAGGCCGCTCTTTAAGCACTCCTCGCGGTACGGACGGAAGTGATCCGCGATCTCTGCCAGCAAGTTCTGATCGAGACCCGTGTCATACGGGGTGCCCTTGAACGCCTCGACCATGACCTCTGTCGCAGGCTGGGAGGTTCCCAGAGCGAACGGGGAGATCGCACAGTCGATGATATCGACACCGGCTTCCGCTGCCTTCATGTAGGTCATGCTGGCAACACCGGAGGTGTAGTGCGTGTGCAGCTCGATGGGGAGCTTGGTGGCGCTCTTCATGGAGCGGACGAGCTCTTCGGCCGCCACCGGCAGGAGCAGACCGGACATATCCTTGATGCAGATGGAATCCGCACCCATGGACTCGATCTCCTTGGAGATGTTCATCCAGTACTCCATGGTGTAGGCATCGCCCAGGGTGTAGACCAGGGTCACCTGTGCGTGGCCGCCCTCTTTCTTGGTGGCCTTGACGGAGGTCTCGAGATTGCGCAGGTCATTTAAGCAGTCAAAGATACGGATGATATCCATACCGTTGGCAATGGACTTCTGCACGAAATATTCGACGACGTCATCCGGATAGTGCTTGTAGCCGAGGATATTCTGACCGCGCAGCAGCATCTGCAGCTTTGTGTTCTTGAATTCCTTCTTAAGCTTGCGCAGGCGTTCCCACGGATCTTCCTTGAGGAAGCGGAGGCAGGCATCGAAGGTCGCGCCGCCCCAGCACTCCACCGCGTTGTAGCCGACCTTGTCCATGGTGGCCGCGATGGGGAGCATCTGCTCGATGGGCATACGGGTCGCGATCAGGGACTGATGCGCATCCCGCAGGATGGTTTCTGTAATTTTGATGGGCTTTTTCGCCGCTTGTTCTGCCATGATAATTTTCCTCCTTAACATACTGAATGAAGACCGATCGCTCCCGCAATCGTTGCCGTTATCGAGATCCGCACTCTCGTGCCGCTTCCTCGTAACGGCTCACTGGACAGCTGACTCCTTGTCGCATATGCAGACATTTGCTCCAGGGAAGCGCCCGGGGGGGGGCATCGCCGTTAAAATACCCCGAACACCGCCATAAAGGTACCCGCCGCGACGGCCGTGCCGACAACACCGGCGACGTTGGGACCCATGGCATGCATCAGCAGGAAGTTCGTCGGGTCATACTGCGCACCCACCTTTTGCGATACGCGCGCCGCCATCGGAACTGCCGAGACGCCGGCGGAGCCGATGAGCGGATTCACCTTGCCGTGCGTCATGACACACATGAGCTTTCCGAACAGGATACCCGCCGCGGTACCGACCGCAAAGGCGACCAGACCGAGGACGACGATCTTTAAGGTCGTCGGGACCAGGAAGCGCTCCGCGCTGGTCGTCGCACCGACGGAGGTTCCCAGCATGATGACGACGATGTACATGAGCGCGTTGCTGGCGGTCTCCTGCAGCTGCTTGACCACGCCGCACTCACGGAAGAGGTTCCCCAGCATCAGCATACCGACCAGGGGAGCCGTGGTGGGCAGGATCATGCAGACGACGATCGTGACGACGATCGGGAAGCAGATCTTCTCCAGCTTGGAGACCGGACGGAGCTGTTCCATCTTGATGGTCTTTTCCTTTTTGGTGGTGAGTAACTTCATGATCGGAGGCTGGATGATCGGCACTAACGACATGTAGGAATATGCCGCCACGGCGATCGGTCCCAAAAGCTCCGTCTGCTTTAATTTACTGGCTAAGAAGATCGAGGTCGGGCCGTCGGCACCGCCGATGATCGAGATCGCGGCGGCAGCTTCGTCATTGAAGCCCATGGCGATGGCCAGGAAGTACGCGGCAAAGATACCGAACTGTGCCGCTGCACCCAGCAGGAAGCTCTTGGGGTTCGCGATCAGGGGACCGAAGTCCGTCATCGCGCCGACACCCATAAAGATCAGGGACGGCAGAAGCGCCCATTCATCGAGCTGGAAGAAATAGTACAGGAGTCCGCCTGCCTGATCCCCCACCGGTTCGGCCATGATCTGCGGATAGATATTGACAAGCAGCATGCCGAACGAGATCGGAACCAGCAGAAGCGGTTCAAAATCCCAACGGATCGCCAGATAGAGGAAGAAGAGCGCCACACCGATCATGACGAGGCTCTTCCAGTCCATCGTGGTGAAAGCCGTTTGCTGCCACAGATTGGACAGCGTATTTGCGATATAATCCATTTGCTTTATCCCTCCGAGGTCGTTGCCGTCAGTTCAGCGTAGCAAGGATCTGCCCTGCCTCGCAGGCATCGCCTACCGCGCAGTCGATGGAGGCAACGGTGCCATCCTGCGGAGCCGCTACCGGGATCTCCATCTTCATGGACTCGATCGTCACAACCGCTTCTCCGGCCTTGACGGTATCGCCCGGCTTCGTGTCAAGCTTGACCACCTTACCAGCCGCACCGGCCTTGACCTGGATGCTGCCGGCACCGGCGGAAGCCTTCTTGGGAGCCGCTGCAGGAGCCTTGGGAGCCGCCTTGGGGGCAGCCGCGGGAGCAGAAGCCGCGCCGGTGGAGGCGCCCTCTTCTACCGTGACATCGTAGACATTTCCGTTAACAGTAATGGTATAGTTTTTCATCTTCCTTATCCTCCGTTGATGAATTGATGATCTCAGGCTCTCTGCCACTGTTTCTTACGATTGACCTTGCGTATGGATCGGATCACGACGCCGTCCGGACTGGTCCCCTCCATCGCCGCGATCGCTGCCGCGATGACCGCGATGATCTCGCAGTCATCCATCGCCTCATGCTCTTCGATCTGACTGATCGTGTTGTCGATCGATTCCGCGGTGAGATCCGCCTGGGTCTTCTTGGGCTTCCTCTCGCCGAAGAAAACCGGGAACAGCATGATGACGAACATGATGATGATCAGGACGAAAAACGCCATTCCCATCCCCAGCAGGGTATTCAGTCCGGCTTTCTCCATCCGTTCCGCAAAGGTGGCCGTCGCTCCGGCCGACAATAATATCGCCATAGTCATGCCTCCCGTCAGACCGCGCTGTGCTTCTTGGCAGGCCGGTCGTCTCTCTTGGTATAGAGCATCTCAAGCGCACCGATGATATACTTGCGCGTATCGGCGGGCTCGATGATCTCGTCGACATAGCCGCGTTCCGCAGCGCCGGTCACGCTCGTCTGCTTTGCGGCATAATCCGCGGCGCACCTGGCTTCGGCAGCCTGATCTCCCGCGCAGAGGATCTTGGCGGCAAGCTTCGCATCCATCGTGCCGATCTCGGCATCCGGCCAGGCGATCGTGAGATCCGCTCCGATGGCGGGCGAATTCATGACGACAGCCGCACTGCCGTATGCCTTGCCCGTGATCACATTGACCTTCGGGACCGTCGCGCCGGCAAAAGCGGCCGTGAGCTCCGCGATCGCACGGGGCAGCCGCTTCTCGCCCTTTAAGCAGGCCTTGAAGCCCTTGACATCGGTCACGGTCAGGACCGGGATGTCAAAGGAATCGCAGAACTTCACAAAGTCAGCGGCCTTCTCCGCACCCTTGGCGCAGATCACACCGTCAAACTTCTCCTTCTCCTTGCCGTTCTCGTCAAAGAGCACGGTGCGGTTGCCGATGGCGCCCACGGTGGCTCCGTTTAACCGGATGAAACCGCAGACCATGCATCTGGCATAATCGCGCTTGACCTCGAAGAATTCCCCGCTGTCGGAGATCATCGTAAAGAAGAGAGCCGGATCCGCCGCAGCGCCCTCGAGACCTTCGCAGGTGCGGTTCAGATCATCCGTGCACTCCTCAATGGAATCATTCGCCTCATTGTTGGAGGGAAGAAGGGTGACCAGATGACGGATCTCCGCCAGGACCTCTGCCTCCTCACCGACAAAATCGACGGTGCCGGCCTCTTTGCTCTGGAATTCCGCACCGGCGGTATCACATTTCTCGGTGTAGTTGTTGTCCAGCGCGTTGGGCGCATTGAGGAAGAGCTTCGCGCTCTTCTTCTCCATAAGGGCAAAGTCAGACAGGGAGGAAAGCACGGAAAGTCCGCCGCCGCAGTTGCCGAAGATACCCGCGATCTGCGGTACGACACCGGAAGCGTTCACCTGACTTAAGTAGATCTCACCGAAAGCCTGAAGCGCGTCGACCCCCTCCTGCAGACGCAAGCCCGCGGAATCGATCAGTGCGATCACCGGTGCGCCGGTCTTGATGGCCAGATCATAGAGACGCACGATCTTCTTCGCATGCATCTCGCCGATGCTGCCGCCAAGAACCGCAGCATCCTGGGCATAGACGTACACGAGGTTGCCGTCGATCACCCCGTATCCCGTCACTACCCCGTCAGACGGTGTCTCGACCTGTGCGAGGTTGAAATCGGTGCTGCGTGCCTTGACGCGTCCGCCGATCTCAATGAAACTGTTTTCGTCGAGAAGGGCGTCAATCCTCCCTCTCGCTTGTGACGTAGTGCTCATTCCTTTCCCTCCTGAAACTAGATTGCAAAATTGAGCCCATAACTAACTAATTATACATGATAGCACAAATCGATCAGCGATACAACCGAATTCGCTTGTTCGTCGTAACTATTCACTGAACTCCATCTGCTTGCCGGATGACTGTGAACAGTAACCCTAGATATCCAGCTTGACGCTGACCTCCTGCTCCGCTTCGACCTTGAACTCCTCGATCTGCACGGAATCCATCTGCGGCAGGTCCTCGATGGAGCGCACGCCGAAGCTGCGCAGGAACTGCTCGGTGGTCCCGAACAGCAACGGCTTCCCCGGCGCATCCAGGCGTCCGATCTCCGATACAAATCCCAGCTCCACCAGGCGGTTGACCGCGTGATCGGAATTCACGCCACGGATCTTTTCCACCTCCATCCGGGTGATGGGCTGCTTGTACGCGATGATCGAGAGCGTCTCCAGCAGCGAATCCGTGAGCGTCACCTTCTTCGGCGTCTTGGCGACGCGGATCAGGACCTCGTACTGCTCCTTCTTCGTGCAGAGCTGGATCGCATGATCGAGCTCCACGAGACCGATCCCGCTGTCTTCCCCTTCATATTTGGTCTTCAGATACTCGATCTGATTGCGCAGCTCGATCTCCGTCTCGTCCAACGCCTTCATCAGGACGCTCATCTCCACGGAATCCCCCATGGCAAAGAGGATCGCCTCGATCGCAGCCGCTCCCTCCTTCGTCGTCATTGTACCGCCGTAACCTCCTCTTCCATATCTGTGAGTTCCTCCCCCACGCAGTTGGAGGTGATATAGATCTCTCCGCAGGTCTCCTCCTGCTCCACCGACACTTCGCCCCGCTTGATCTCCTCCAGGATCACCAGAAACGCCACGATGATCTCGCTCTTAGACCGCTGCGCCGATAAGAGCTCCCGGAAGGAGAATTTCGCATTCTCCCGCACAAAGCGTCGGATATAACGCGTGCGTTCATCCAGATCCACGTCCTCCCGCTCGATCTTGCCGAAGGTCGAACGGATCGGATCGACGCGATCGTCCATCCGCTTGAGCAGTCCCTGAAAGATATCGTTGAGCCTGGCGAGTGTCGTGTCGCCGATCAGAGCATCCAGATCCACCGGCGGTTCATAGCTTGACACCTCCTCCGGGATATGCCGGGAACGATAGAGGGACAGATCCGCATCCACCTGACGGTCCCTGAGCTCGATGGCCATATATTTGTACATCTTGTATTCCAGGAGCTTCTGCACCAGCTCGGCCCGGGGATCCTCCTCCTCGCCCTCCTCGTTCTTCTCCTTGGGCAGGAGCATCTTACACTTGATCTCCATCAGGGTCGCGGCCATCACCAGGAACTCACTGGTGACCTCCATATCCGCCTGATCCATCTGATGAATATAGTCCAGATACTGCTCCGTGATCGTAAAGATCGGGATATCATAGATATCGATCTTATTCTTGTCGATCAGGTGCAGCAGCAGGTCTAGAGGACCTTCAAAGACCTGAAGTTTGATCTCAAGAGCCATGTTCAGCGTGCCTTTACATCAATGACGACCAGTTCGCCGGGGTTCAGGAAGCGGATCGGTATCGAGTGAGTGCCGAGTCCGCGGGACAGTATCAGGGTACTGCCTTCCTCATCGTATCTCCCGCCGTCGTAGTACGGAAACAGTCTCGCCGTCGGAGATACGACACCTCCGATCCACGGAAGACGGACGATCCCGCCGTGAATGTGTCCCGAAAGGACCAGATCCGCCCCCCAGGCTCGGTATACCTCAAAGTAGTCCGGGTGATGCGCGATCATGATATTATAATTCTCCGGATCCGGCCGTCCCAGCCATTCGTTCAGCTGTGCGACCGAGAGCGGCTTTTTGACAAAATGCTTGTAATAAGACAACGGCAGCTCCAGTCCGGCCACCTGGATCCTTTCCCCGGGGATCTTGACGCTCTCGTTCCTGAGGATCATACCGCCGGCCGAGTGGACGAACGCCTCGTAATCATCGTACCGATCCTCGTACAGCTCCCGCCTCCGGTCGATCTTCGTCTCATGATTCCCGTTGGCCGCGATCAGGGTATAACGTCTGGCCAGTGTCATGAGAAGCGCCGTAGACTCCTCTCCGCGCTGCTTCTCAGGGTTATGGTGCGCCGTGATGAGATCACCGGCTGAGAGCACCATATCGGGAGCGATCTCGGAGATCGCCTCCAGAAGGCGCTCGTTGTGGCGTCCGTATGTCTGATCATGGAGATCCGCCAGCAGGACGATCCGCCGGTCCTTCCCGATCTTACCGGAACGAACCTCATAACGCCGGATGACAAAGCGGTGCATGTCATGCCACACGACCGCTCCCGATGCCACTGCGGCGATCCCAAGGGAAGCTGTGATGATTGGTAAGGTTTTAGACATCGATTCTTTTTACCCGATTTCTGATGACAAAAAATGGGATGGGACATTGCTCTCCCATCCCATGATCCTTCGATCGTCCGGTCGTCTCAGTTGAACTTGCGCTTTCTCGCCGCCTCGGACTTCTTCTTGCGCTTGACACTCGGCTTCTCGTAGTGCTCGCGCTTGCGGATCTCCTGCTGGATCCCCGCCTTGGCACAGCTTCTCTTGAACCTGCGCAGTGCGCTGTCCAGAGATTCATTTTCCTTTACGATCACGGTAGACATCTTTTTCCCTCCCTTCAGTCCCTATCATGACTGATCGGGTTATTTTTAATGCGCCGCGTGAAAACACGCGGCGCATATTATTAAACCACAGCAGATTTCATTCGTCAAGGTCAATCTCTGAAGTAAGAGATGGTCTCCTCCAGTTCGTTGGCCAGTACCTGCAGCTGATTTGCGGAATCGTTGATCACGGAGAAGGTGGCGTTCAGCTCCTGCATGGAAGCGTTGGTCTCCTCTGTGGAAGCCGCATTCTCCTCGGAGATCGCGGACAGATCCTGAATGATCTCGACCAGGTTCGCCTTGGCGGTATTGAGGGTCTCCACATGCTCGGAGATCTCCACCGCGCTGCCGGAGACATTGTTGACATTGCTGGCCATGCCGGCGATCTCCTGCTGAGTGGAATCCAGCATCTGTCCCTGCTGTTCGAAGTTCTCGTTCAGGCGCTTCATGACATCGATGGAAGCATCCGCATCGGCCAACAGGGTCTCAACGATGGCCTTGATCTCATCCGCGCTCTTGCGGGACTGATCGGCGAGCTGTCTGATCTCGTCAGCGACCACCGCGAAGCCCTTACCCGCTTCACCCGCACGGGCCGCCTCGATGGAAGCGTTGAGCGAGAGCAGGTTGGTCTGTGATGCGATATCCATGATGGCTTCGGAGAACTTGGAAATGCCCCGTGCGCTCTCATTCGTGGACTGGATCGTCTTGTCGATCTCATGTACCGACTCGGTGACCTCTCTGCTCTGTGCGATGAGCTGATCCATCGCCTCCATGGTACGGTCGCAGGAGATCTTCATCTCCTTGGCATAGCTGTCAAGCTGGCTGACATTGTCCGTGATGGTCTCGATATCGCGGCCGATGCCGTCGGTGTCCGCCGCCGCTGTCTGCACGCTCTCCGCCTGCGACACAGCACCCTTGCTGACCTCTCCGACCGCCTCGGAAACCTGACCGGAGGCCTGGGATGCCTGACCGGAGGAGTCCGCCAGATCGCTGCCGCTTACCTTTAAGTTGCCGGACATCTGCTTGGTCTGGGAGATGATGCTGCCGAGCTTCCCGGCGAGCTTTGCGGCACTGCGATAGATCGTACCGACTTCATCATTGCCGACGCAGGATTCGTCAAACTCCACCTTCAGATCGCCGTCGGCGAGCTGGTTGATCTTGTCCGTCGCCTCGGCCAGTCCGCGTGTGATCAGCAGCATGATGTAGATCGCAAGAAGCAGGAGTGCCAGACTGATGACGCCAAAGATGATCGCGCTGGTGACGATGGTTTTGGTGTTGTCCTTCTCTAGAACAGCGTGTTCTTCATTCGCCCACTGCTCGACGATGTCACCCAGTTCCCCAAGGGGTTCACGCACATTGGAAAACTGCGCGCTCACCGCTTCAAACTGTTCGCCGCCGCCGTTCTGGAGGTCCACCATGGACTTCCAGGTCGCCAGCTCACTCTTGGTCCTGCTTAACAGGGAGGAAAAGCTGTCGCTGCTACCGGCCAGTACGTCATTATAAAGACTCGGCACCTTCGAGGCGATCTCATCCGCCGCCTGGATCCTCTCCTCCACCTGTGCCACATTCTCATCATAATCGGCCATCAGAGAAGCGAGCTGGTCCTCCGTGATATACTCCCTCGCCAGCAGGATCTCCACAACGGGCACATAGGCCTGATAGAGATCGCGGTCCGCGTTGGTCAGCGGATTCGAGGTCTTGAACAGGGTATCGTAGTATACCTCGCTCACCTTCTCCGATGTGGAGCGGATCTCACTCCCCGCGAAGATGACCAGGATGATGATGCACAGGATCAACGGCACGGTGAGAATGAGCAGTTTCAGTTTCACGCTAATGTTCTTCATTCCATTACCCCCTTTATGATTTTCCCATGATGAGGCAAAACAAACACCTATTTAGTATACTATCTTTCGGAAGAAAGAACAAGTGTTTTCTTTCAATTCCCGTACACTTTCTGCTTGTTGAAGTAGTCATCCAGTTTTTTGACCAGCGCCTCCCGGTCGATGGATTTGAGCAGATAGTCTGCCGGCTTCAGGGAGAGGACCTTCATGATGCTCTCCTTGTCCCCCTTTCCGGTTAAGAACATCACCGGGATGCTGCTGGTGGACAGCTCGCTCTTGAGCATCTCCAACACCTGCGGGCCGGGGGTCACCGGCATCTCATAGTCTAAGAGGATCAGATCCGCCTTGTTCCTGGCCAGCCACTGGATCGCCTGCAGACCGGAAGCCGCCATGGAGATCCGGTATCGTTCCGAGAGCCAGTCACGGATGGTCAGCATATAGGTCGTATCATCATCCACGATCAGGATGTTCTTTTTGCGCAGCTCGATCTGCTCATCATCCACATAGCGTCTGGCCGCCTCCACGATATCCGGGATGACCATCGGCCGGTCAAACCACACATACAGCTGGCTCTCGGGAAAGTACTGCATGACATAGTCCTTTTCCCTTTTCGTGCCGATCAGAAGCAGCCGCTTCTCCGAGTCGATACACTGATCCTTGATGAAGACGATGCCGCGGCGCATTTCCTCCACGTTCTCATCGGTGAGCAGGATATAAAGCTCCGTATTCGTTGCCTTGTGTTCCAGCTCCTCGATATCCGGCGAACAGAACCAGGTCGGCACATTCAATTCCTGAAGCTTCTTGATCAGTCCCTTGACGGTAAAGGTCTCCGCCCGGCTGATGACTGTCACATTCTTCATCGTCTTCCCCCTCCGTCAGGATCCGCTTTCCCTGATCTTTACGATCGTGACCGCTCCCGACCCCTGTGCCAACGCGGATGCGGCGCTGGTCTGCATAAAAAGGATCTCCTTGTACGGTGCAAGCTTGCGGATGTTTTCCTCGATCTGGGCAGCCTCCTCCGGGACCATGTCCGGGGACAGGATATAGAGCGTACTCAGATCAAAACCCTCCAGATTGGAGAGGGTGTTCCGCAGATAGCGCTCAATGTATTGCTTTCTGGGGCCTCCCACAAAGCCTCGCATCCGTATACCCTCTCCGTGCGGCACATAGATCGGCCGAATGAGCAGATTCTTCGTGATCGAATGCTCTCTGGCCCTGATCCTGCCTGTCCGGAAAAGCCGGTCGGTCGAATCCACCACCATATTGGTCACAACATTCGCTCGATACCTGTGCACCAGCTCCTTGAGCTCCGCGACCGTCAGTGTCTCCGTATCGGCAAATCTCGCCGCCTGCAGTGCCACGATACCGATCCCGGCAGAGATCTGACCGGAATCGACGATCGTCACATTGCCGAATGCTTTGGACGCCTCGTTGGCATTGTACCAGGCGACAGCATCCGCAGCGCGCGAAGATACATGAACGATATTGTCCGCCTTGACCAACTGCGTGGCAAAGAAGCTTTCATACTCCTGAATGGAGGGCGCGATCGCCTCCACCGTCTTTCCGGGATTTCCCTTCATGTACGACAGTATTTCTCCCGTGTCCGTCTCCGTCTGATCGACAAAGATCCCCTCCGGCGTGCGGATCCGGTAGGAGATCACCGCGATCCTCTGCTGCTTCATCATCCCCGCCGGCATATCGCACACGGAATCTGTGGTGATACAGATGGCCTGTTTCTTGCGGTAGACATCCACCACCTGCTCCTCTCCGGTATGGATCGTGGAGATACCGGTCCGGTTCAGCAGCTGCTGGGGAAGATAGGTGGCCACCGTCTCCTCCAACTGCGCTCCGGTGACCGGCTTTAACAGATAACCGTCGAACCCGCTCTTGCGGTAGAGCGCCTGATTTTCCGATCCGGTATTGGCCGTCAATACCACTACGGGGGTACTGCGGTTCATGCCGCCCTTCTGATCCCGGATCGCCGCCAGACAGGCGATCCCGTCCATCTCCGGCATGAGATGGTCCATGAAGATCAGATGGTACTGCTTGTTCTGTGTCTTTTCCAGGCATTCCTTCCCGCTCAATGCCGTATCGATATTCATCTTGGTCGCCGCCAGAAGCTTCGCCGCGACGGAGAGATTCAGTTCATTGTCATCCACGATGAGCAGGTTTGCGGTCGGTGCCTCAAAGCTCTGCTTATAGCTCTCGATCTCCGGCTGCATATGACCGTGCAGGAGGTTGAGCGTCCCGATCTCCTCCGGATCCGCGATCTCCTGCGGGATGGCCACCCGGAAGGTGGAGCCCTTGGTATATACGCTGTTCACGGTGATCTCCCCGTTCATGAGATCGACCAGCTGTTTGACGATCGAAAGTCCCAGACCGGTCCCCTCTATGTAATGGGTCTTCGTCTCGTCCATGCGGCGGAACACATCAAACAACACCGGAATGGATTCCTTCTTGATCCCGATCCCGGTATCGCTCACCGTAAAGATCATCTGCACCTGTCCGGGCTCCGGGAGTCTGCGGGTCTCAACCGTCAGAGTGATGGATCCCGTCTCGGTGTACTTGACCGCATTATTGAGCAGATTGATCAGGATCTGCTTGATGCGGACATCATCTCCGATCAGCCGCTTCGGTGTGGATTCATCGATATCCAGATGAAATTCCAGTCCCTTCTCTCTGGAGCGGGACCAGATCATGTCCACGATCTCCGAAAGGACATCGCTGGTGGAATATGGCCCCGTGACCAGCTCCATCTTACCGGACTCGATCCGGGACATATCCAGGATGTCATTGATGAGGGCGAGCAGCATCCGGCCGGCGCCCTGCACACTTCTGGCATCGCTCACGACCTCCTCCGAGGTCGCCTCCCGCATGATCATCTCATTGAGTCCCAGGATCGTATTGACCGGGGTTCGGATCTCGTGGCTCATGTTGGAGAAGAACCGATTCTGCGCCCGATTGATCTCCTCGATCTGCCTGCGCTGCGCCATGGCCAACTCCTGCTCCTGCGTGTACAGCATCAGTTCAAAGAAGATCATCAGACTGACCATGAGGCCGACGATGATGGTGGAGATCAGGGAATCGGCGTATGCCATACGCGCCGAATGGGCGATGATGAAGCGCGGATAATACCACTGCAGCAGATAGCACAGCGCGAGGATCAGACCGGCTCCCATGATCAGGATGATCCGTATCTTGCCCCTGAGCACCATACACACAAAGATCGCCGAAAATAAAAACCACATCGGCGTGCCGCCGTACATCCCGCCGGATGAGACATAAACAAGAGGCAGGAAGAAGAAGATCATCAGGATCGAGATGACGGTCGCTCCGAACTGAACCCGATGAAAATACAGCGACAGGAACATGATGCTTGAAAGGATCACCGCCGCTCCGAGGATCGACAGGATATCGGGAAGACTCTCCCGGATCACCACGGATACCACCAGCATGAGCAGGAGGGCTGCCAGTCCGATGGAGCCGATCAGGCGGAAGGTGCGCTCCTGGATGTCGATCCGATGATCAAACATAGAAGAGATCCATTTTTTCATCGAATGTCACCCCCTTCCACGGCGGCTTTTCTCATCCGTTCCACGCATTCCCGGTATAGGGCAAACAGCAGCTCCTGCTCCTTGTCGATCCGCCTGGCATCCAGATCGGCAATGGCCTGCTCCAGCCGCTTCGCCTGTCTGGTGAGGTCGTCCTCCCCGAGGATCCTGGCACCGTCACGCAGAGCGCGGAGCCGTGCGATATACGGTTCCATGGTCCCTGTGGCGTAGGCGGACCGGAATACCCGCAGATTGTGGGTCATCTCCTCGATAAAGATCAGCCGCAGTCTGCGATACAGAGAGCGGTCTCCCAGGCAGCGCTCGATCCCCAGCGCCTGTCCGGTCTGATTTCTGTTGAGCTGCTCCTTTTCCACCACAGGCTTTTCTTTCTCGTAGTGGATCTTGTTCGCCGGCAGGATCTTGCGGAGCAGATGCTCCAATTCCGCCGTGACGATCGGTTTGGGGATGAACCCGTCAAATCCCTCCGCCAGGAACATCTCTCTGGCCCCGCTGACCGCGTTGGCTGTGAGCGCGACGATCCTGGTCGAGCGATTTTTGGCGCGCGCGGCCTGTTTTAAGGCCTTCATCGCCTCCACGCCGTCCATCTCCGGCATCATATGATCCATGAAGATAATATCAAAGTCCTCCCTCTCATAGCGGTCGATGGATTCTCTCCCGGAGAGCGCCGTGTGGACCTCCATTCCATAGCCGGTAAAGATCCCCCTGGCGACCACCAGGTTCATCTCCTCGTCATCGACCACCAGTGCCTTACAGCCGGGGAAGGAAACCGACATGCCGGCCTGTACGGGATCATCCCCGCCGACGATGCTGATGGAGTTCAACAGCGCTGCAATCGGGAAACCGTAAAATGGTTTGCGTAATATCGATATTCCGGCGGATTCGGCGGACTGGAAGTTCTGATCCGCCACGACGATCACGCGGATGGACTGGGACAACTGCAGGAAGAAGGCAGGATCCTCTTCATATTCTTCCTGCGCGGTAAAGATATGCGTGGGCTTTGTCTGCTCCGCGATCGTCCTGAGATCTCCGATGCTGGCTGCGCGCTTGAGCGGAACACGAAGACCGCGCACAAGATGGGAGATCATCGATTCATAATAATCCCGCACCATCGGCACACGGTACTTCTCGGAGCGCAGATAGCAGGCGATACTCAGATGATCCGGATCCGTCACACTCATGCAGGGAGCAGGGTCGATCACCTCCTGCGGGATCGTCAGACGCACGGTCGTTCCCTGACCGGGTGTCGATTCCATCTTGATGAAGCCGCCCATGGCATGCACAAAGCCGTAGACGATGGATAAGCCCAGTCCGATCCCGCCGGCCGATCTGCTCCGTCCCGAATCTCCCTGGTAGAAGCCGCGGGAGATCATATGAAGCTGCTCCGGAGGGATGCCGATGCCGGTATCGCTGACCTCGATCAGGAGATTGACGCCGTATTCCCGCTTCTCGGCATCCACATGCACATAGATGCCGCCCTCCTTCGTAAACTTAAAAGCGTTATCGATCAGATGCAGGAGCATCTTCTTCAGCCGTCTCTCATCCCCCTGCAGGACAGCGGGCATCGTGGCCTCCACATCGATGATCAGGTCGAGATCCGTGTCCTCTCTCGACTCCTTGAGCACATTGACCACATCGTTGATGGCGGAATAGATCCCGTAGGGCTCCGAGGAGAGGATCACCCGGTTCGTGTCGATCTCGGTATAATCCAGGATATCACTCACCTGTTCCGAAAGCCGGTGGCCGGCTCGGTAGATGTCATACATCTCCTGGGCGGGATCCGCATAGCGCTCGATCAGGATGGCGGAAAAACCCGTGACCGCGTTGATCGGGGTCCTGAGCTCGTGGGAGACATTTGCCATGAAATCCTCCGTCCGGCGGTTCATATCGGCCAGTGCCCGGATGATGCGGCCCTGCTCCTCACTGGAGCGCTGTCTGCCGTTGATATTGGACTTGGCAAAACGCGAGGAGATCACGACGATCAGCGTATGGAGGATGACGCGCGAGAGCGTCAGCGGGTCATAGATGAGCGACCATCCGAAGTGGAAGACGCTCTGATATGCGAGGAGGCTGAAATACAATAACACACCGATATCGAAGATCTTAAGCTCATCCGTCAGCGAGAAGAGGAAGAAGATAAAACACATGATGAGCGCCACATCAAAGAGGCTCGATTCATGGACACCCTGATAGAACACCGCGGAATAGTATACCGCTGCGAGGACATACACGCGCCCGCTCTCCGTGAGGGGCTGTTTTAAATGGATCCACCAGGCGAATATGACACTCAGCAGTAAGAATACGACGGTCCAGGTCTCCCATCGCATGATGCGGTTTTCCAGGATCAGTCCCAGAGCAAAGGCAGTATACGACAGCGTCAGGATATAGACGACGTATCGGTTTCTTTCCTTTCTTCCCTCTTCCGGTGACATGTCACTCCACCTCTTTCCTGACCGCATCCCAGTCAAGGGACAGCAGTGCCGCTTTGATGCGCGCGAAATGATCCTGCTCCGCCGCACTCAGGCGGTACTCTTCCATCGTATTTAAGACCATCTCCACCAGATCGTAATCCATCTGTTCCGCAAACTCCGAGATGGAGTGAAGGGCATCCCGTATCGTCTCCTCATCCGCTTCCGGTCTGCTGTCGAGAACCTTGCTACTGTCAAAGAGCGGGCTGAGAGGTTTTTTCAGGGCGCGGTAATTGCGAAGGAGCCGCCCCGTCTCCCGCTCGATCATGCGGTCATCTCCCCGTTTTCCCGCCGCCTCCAGATCAGCCGCAAACTCGGAGAGCTCCATGGCACCGATGATCCTGGCACTGGACTTCAGGGCATGCACCTTGATCGTATAATTCTCACGGTCTCCGGCACGATAGTATTCCTCGATCTCGTCAGCCTTTCGATCCATGGTCTCGTAGAAGATCTTGAGCGCGGCCACATAGTTCTCCTCATTGCCGCAGTTGGCGATGCCCACGGAATGATCGAGTCCCTCCACCTTGACCTCGGTGGGGGTTGGCTTGACCTCGGGATCGGGCGCGATGGGCTGCATCATCGCCATATCCACACGGGCGCCCATGGTGACGAGGAGCCTGCCGACATCCACCGGCTTTTCCAGGAAGAACTGGAATCCGTGCTCCTGGTATCTCCTGGCACTCTCCTCTCTGGCATCCCCGAGCAGATAGGACTGGATCCCCGTCCGCTCCTTCTCCGGCCTTACCTCCAGGATCGACTGAAGCGCCTGCTCCCCGGTGCAGAACGGCATGCGGTCATCGATGAAGAGACAGTCAAAGTGCATATCCTTCATCAGCGCCGTCGCATTCGGAACAGACGCGGCTGCGCGCACGACAAAGCCGTTCCGCAACAGGAGTTCCGTCAGATACTCCCGTTCCAGATGATCATCATCCACGATCAACGCAGTCTGCAACATGCCTGTCTCCCTCCGGTATCAGGATCGTCACACATCCAGCAAGGCTTCCACCGCATGCGTCCGGATGTACTCCCGGCGCGGCGGCACATCCGTTCCCATGAGCAGTTCCGTCATCTCGGAAGCCATGCGGGCATCCTCGATGGCGACCGATTTCATCATCCGGCGCTCCGGATCCAGCGTAGTCTCCCAGAGCTGCTCCGGATCCATCTCACCGAGTCCCTTATATCGCTGCAGGGTAAAGGAACCCTTGTGGGTTTTCCGATATTTTGCCAACGCCTCGTCATCGTAGAGGTAACACCCCTCTCCCTTGCCGGGGATCGCCTTGTACAGAGGCGGCATGGCGATAAAGACATGTCCCTCATAGATCAGCTCCGGCATAAAGCGGTAGAAAAGCGTCAGCAGAAGCGTCGCGATATGTGCGCCGTCCACATCGGCATCCGCCATGATGATGATCTTGTCGTAGCGGAGCTTTTTGATGTCGAAATCGTTGCCGTAACCCTCGGAAAAGCCGCAGCCGAAGGCATTGATCATCGTTTTGATCTCGGCGTTCGCCAGGACCTTGTCAATCGAGGCCTTTTCCACGTTGAGGATCTTGCCGCGGATCGGCAGGATCGCCTGATAGTTACGGTCTCTGGCCATCTTGGCACTGCCGCCGGCCGAATCTCCCTCCACGATGAAGATCTCACACCGGGAGGCATCCTTGCTGATGCAGTTGGCGAGCTTTCCGTTGGAGTCAAACGAATACTTCTGCTTCGTGAGCATATTCGTTTTGGCTTTTTCCTCGCTCTTGCGGATCTTTGCCGCCTTCTCCGCACAGCTGATGACCGACTTTAATGTCTCCAGATTCCGGTCGAAGAAGCGGACGATCTCATCTCCCACCACCTTGGATACCACCTTGGCGGCATCCTGATTGTCCAGTTTGGTCTTGGTCTGTCCCTCAAAGCGGGGATCGGGATGCTTGATCGAGATCACCGCCGTCAGGCCGTTCCGGACATCGGCGCCCGTGAAATTGGCGTCCTTGTCCTTTAAGACATTCAACTGTCTGGCATAGTTATTCACCACCGTGGTGAGGACAGTCTTGAAACCGGTCAGATGGGTGCCGCCCTCCGCGTTGTAGATGTTATTGCAGAAGCCCAGGACCTCCTCCCGAAACTCCGCGATATACTGGAACGCACAGACGACCTCGATGCCCTCGCTCGCCCCCTGTACACAGAGGATATCCGTGACCGCCTCATGGCCCTTATTCAATTCCCGCACAAACCCGACGATCCCGTCCGGCTCATGGAAGGTGCAGATCTCCTCCGTCCCCGGACGCTTGTCCTCGTACAGGATCGTGAGTTCCGGATTGAGATACGCCGTCTCATGGAGGCGCGATTTGATATCATCCTCTTTAAACCGTGTCTTCTCGAAGATCGTATCATCCGGAAGGAAATTGACCTTCGTGCCGGTCTCTTTCGTATCGCCGATGGGGGGCAGGAGCCCCATGACGAGCTCCGTCGTCGGTTCCCCACGCTCATAGGTGTCCTGATAGATGTGACCGCCCGTCTTGATGAGCACCGTCATATGGGAAGACAGGGCGTTGACCACCGAGGAGCCGACACCATGCAGACCGCCGCTGGTCTTGTAGGCGGCGTTGTCGAACTTGCCGCCGGCATGCAGGGTCGTATACACGATACGCTCCGCGGAAACGCCCTTGGCATGGCGGTCCACCGGAACCCCGCGCCCGTTGTCCTCCACGGTTGCCGATCCGTCGGCTTCCAGTGTCACGCGGATCTTCGTACAGAAGCCCGCCAGATGTTCATCTACGGCGTTGTCTACGATCTCATAGACCAGATGGTTGAGTCCCCGGGTCGTGGTGGAGCCGATATACATCCCCGGCCGCACCCGTACGGCTTCCAGTCCCTCCAGTACGGTGATACTGGAGGCGTTATACTCTTCTGCTGTGTGATTTTCTGTCTGATTCATAGTCCCTCTGAAAAATGTTGATTTTTGATCGCCGTGATCGCGATCGCTCCGGGCCCGATGTGACAGCCGACGGAGAGTGAAAGCGGATCATAGTGGATATCCCCCGCCCACGGAAACTCCTCCATGGCCTCCCTGCGGAAAGCCAGCAGAGCTTCTTCATCGTTGGTATAAGCCATATCGATCACCACATCATGCTGCCCCAGACCGCCGAACCGCTTTTCGATATCCGCGGCGATCGCCTGAAGCATGATCTTCTTGCCCTGCGCACTCGTCCTGGCCTTGGCAAAGGCATCCAGCTTCTCCCCCTGGATCTGCAGGACCGGTTTGATCTTGAGGAGCGTCCCGATCGCCGCAGCCGCCGGTGTGATCCGTCCGCCGCGCTTCAGATAGGAAAGGGTGTCCAGCATGATATAGATCGAGGCATCCAGCCCCGTCTCTTCCAGCTTCTGCCGGATCTCGGCAGCCGACGATCCTCTCTGCGCAAGCACCTGTGCATCCAGGCAGGAACGTCTTAAGGTCACGGAGATGCGCTGGTTGTCGATAACCTCCACGCGGCCGCCGTAATCCTCTGCCAGCATCCGCGCACTCTGACAGCTCCCGGACAGACCGCTGCTCATCGGGATATGTACGATCTGATCATGATCCTTAAGCAGCCTGTCCCACAGGCTCTTCACATCCGCCGGCGAAGGCTGCGAGGTGCTGACCGCCGCCCCCGCACCGATCCTCTCGTAAAACTCCGCCTGCGTGATGTTGATGTCCTCGTAATAATCTCCGTCATCGATGCGAAACGGCATCGGCAGCACATAGATTCCCAGTGCCGCTGCCTCCTTCTGTGTGATCCCGCTGTTCGAATCTGTTACTACTGCAATTCTCCCCATAATATGTCCCTCTGACGCATAATAACATCTCATTTTATCACAGATCGACCGGGCCGTCAAAGCTCACGATCAGAGCGTCGTGACATCCAGAGCCGATTCCCGCATTGCTTTATCCTTCAGATCCCTGTGGGACGGTTCCGCGAGCATCGGATCCTCCGCGAGAAGCCCGCCCACATCCTCCGCCGCCAGGCGCAGAAGATCGGCATCCTCATAGATGTCGGCGATCCGGAAGGCAAAGGCACCGCTCTGTCTCACACCGAACAGATCTCCGGGTCCCCGGAGCTTTAAGTCCTGATCCGCGATGGCGAAGCCGCCATTCGTATCCCTTAAGATCCCCAGCCGCTCCGCTGCCGCCTCCCCGGAGGAGGTGTTGACAAAGATGCAGTACGACTGATCCCCGCCCCGGCCGACACGGCCCCGAAGCTGATGCAGTGTCGCCAGGCCGAATCGCTCCGCGTTTTCGATCATCATGACGGTGGCGTTCGGGACGTTGACACCCACCTCCACCACGGTGGTGGAGACCAGAACATCGATCTCATGCGCGGCAAACCGCGTCATCACGAGATCCTTTTCCTCTGTCTTCATCCTGCCGTTTAAGACGTCGATCCGGATCTCCCGCGGGAGCGATGATCGGAGCTTCTCGCTGTAATCCCGCGTGTTTTCCACATTTCCCATCTCCTCCGCTTCGCTCTCCTCGATGAGCGGACAGATCACGTAAGCCTGCCGTCCCTTCTGAACCTCTCTGGCGATAAACCGCCAGGATTTCTCGCGATCCGCGGGAGTGACGACGGCATTTTTGATCCGTTTCCGATCCGCCGGCAGCTCATCCAGCAGAGACACCTCCAGATCGCCGTACAGGATCATGGCAAGTGTTCTCGGGATCGGTGTGGCACTCATCACGAGCACATGCGGCTGTTCCCCTTTTTTGGCCAGCAGCTCCCGCTGCCTGACGCCGAAGCGGTGCTGCTCATCCGTGATCACAAGCCCCAGCGCACGGTATTCCACCGAATCCTGCATGAGCGCGTTGGTGCCGATGACGCAGTTGCAGGCTCCCTGCGAGATCTCCTCATGGATCTTTCGCTTCCCGGAGGCAGTCAGTGTCCCGTCGAGCAGAACGGGACGGAAGTTCAGCCCATAGGATTCCGTCAGCTTAAGAAAGGTCTCATAATGCTGTGCCGCCAGCACCTGCGTCGGTGCCATCAGGGCGGTCTGATACCCGTTCTCGACGGTCAGGAGCATGGCAAGGAGTGCCAGGATCGTCTTGCCGGATCCGACATCCCCCTGCACGAGACGGTGCATCCTCCATCCTCCGGTCATATCCTTCCGGATCTCGTCCAACACGCGCTGCTGCGCACCGGTGAGCCGGTAGGGAAGGCGCTTCACCAGATCCATGACCGCCGGTTTCTCCTCCATGCGGATCCCGGCGTCCTCCTCCTTCTCTCCCGACCGAAACAGCCGGGTGCCCAGGAGAAAATAGAAAAACTCGTCATAGGCCAGCCGCCGGCGCGCCCTCCGAAGACACTCCTCATCCCCGGGAAAATGGATCGTGCGGATAGCATCCGAAAGATCCATTAAATCCCGCCGCTTCTTAAGATCCGCCGGCAGGATATCCGGAAGGCCCGCCGCGCGGGAGACTGCCTCCCGCATGGCCTTGATGACCGTGCTGTTCTTAAGTCCCTTTACCAGCGAATAGCGCGGGATGAGTTCCTCGGACATCGCCAGGTAGTCCGCCGGCGCATAGATCGCGGGCTGCTCCATGACAAAGGCATTGCCCTTCCTCCTGACATAGCCGCGAAGGATGTATGGGCGCCCGGGATAGAGGGAGTTTTTGAGATACGGCTGGTTGAACCACGTCACATGGAACTGCGTCTCCCCGTCGGTGGCCTCCCCGGTCAGGATGGCATAGCGTCCCGCATGGCGGAGCGCCGGCGTCCTGAGCAGGGTACAAGATACCGCGAACCGCTCTCCCTCCCGGAAGTCCGCGGCGCGCACCGGTCCCTCCATCCGCTCATAAGTGCGCGGATAGTATCGTAAAAGCTCTTCGACGCTGCGTACTCCGCACGCGCCGAAGAGCTCTGCCGTCTTTGCTCCGATGCCCTTAAGATCCTTGACGGATACCGTCAGATCCTGCTTCATGGATCTCCCTGTCGTCACTCCGCTGATACGATATAGGCGTAGATCGGCTGCCCCCCATACTGCAGCTCCACGTCCATCCCCGGGAATCTGGCGTTCACCCGGGCCACCAGCTCATTGGCCTCCTGCTCGTCCACATCCTGGCCGTAATAGAGGCTGATCAGCTCCTGTTCCTCCTGCACCATCTTCTCTAACATTCCGAGGGTGACATCCAGCCGGTCGCCGCCCACATGCAGGATCCCGCTGTCGCCGATCCCCATGTAATCTCCCTGGCGGATCTTCGTTCCCTCGATCACGGTATCACGGACCGCGTAGGTCACTTCCCCGGAGGAGACCCCGGCGATCGCATCCTTCATCATCTTTTCATTTTCCTGTGCGGTATCGTCGGCCACGAAATTCACCAGCGCCGCGATCCCCTGCGGGACCGTCTTAGTCGGGATCACGATGAGCCTGCGATCCTCGCTCATCTTCACCGCCTGATCCGCAGCCAGGATGATATTCTTGTTATTCGGGAGGATAAAGATGTTCTCCGCGTTCACATGAGAGCAGGCCTCCAGGATGTCCGCCGTGCTCGGATTCATGGTCTGACCACCCTCGATGACGCGGTCACATCCAAGGCTCTTAAGGATCTCGGCCATTCCCTCCCCGGCACAGACCGCCACAAAGCCCATCGGCTTCTTCTCCTCCGCCGGCTCCTCCGGCGCATCCAGCCGGGAGGTGTCAAACGGCTGTCCCTCCTTGGGCTCCGTATGTCCTTCCGTCACGATATCGTTCACCCGCACATCCCTGATGGAGCCGTACAGCAGGGCTCTCTGCAGGACCAGACCGGGATCGCCCGTATGGATATGGAGAGAGATCCCGTCGTTACACTCATTGACCTTGACCGTATCGCCGACGCTCGTCAGGAATCCGCGGATATCGATCATCTGCTTGCGGTTGAGTGCCTGCTTTAAGATGACACGCAGGGTCACACAGTAGGCATATTTAAGCGGTGCCTCCTCCTCTTCCGCCTCCTCTTCCCCGTCGGCGTGTGCCACCGGAGTATCAAAGGGGATCCCCTTTCCGAGATATCCGTCGTAAGCACCCTTTAAGACCTCGAGCAGTCCCTTGCCGCCGGAATCGACCACTCCCGCCTCCTTGAGGACCGGCAGCATATCCGGCGTCTTCTCCAGGACCTCTTCGGCGTAATCGATGATCCCGCGGAAAAAGGCATCCGGATCCGTCTCTCCCTCGTCGGCCAGCGCCCGTGCCTGTTCGCTTGCCCCCTTGGCAACGGTGAGGATCGTCCCCTCCTTGGGCTTCATGACCGCCTTGTAAGCGGTCTCGACTGCTTTTTCAAAGGCAGCGGCGATCTCCGGGATCCCGACGACTTCATATTTCTTGACGACCTTGGTGAACCCGCGCAGCAGCTGCGACAGGATGACGCCCGAATTGCCGCGGGCGCCGCGCAGGGATCCCGAGGAGATGGATTTACAGATCACCTCCATCGGGGCGTCCTCTTCCGCCGCAACCTCCTCTGCCGCCGACATGATGGTGGCGGTCATATTGGTCCCGGTATCACCGTCAGGCACGGGAAAGACATTCAATTCATTGATGATCTCCTGCTGTGCCTCCAGATTCTTGGCACCGGCCAGGAACATCGTCCTCAACAGCTTGGCATCCATGGTAACTCCGCTCAACTCTCAATCCCCCTGTTCTCAGTCGATGACGCGCACGCCTTCGACAAATATATCGATCTTCTCTATCTCCATGCCGGTGAATTCCTCCACCTTGTACTTGACATTGTCGATGAGGTTATCGGCAACCGCCATGATGCTCACGCCGTAAGCGACGATCACATGAAAGATCAGCCGCAGCTTCCGGCCGGGCAATACGATCACCTGGATCCCGCGGGTCATGTTGTCACGCTTTAACAGTCTCGCCAGGCCTTCCTTGACATTGACGCCGGCCATCCCGACCACGCCGAAGCATTCCATCGCAACGGCACCCGCATACTGTGCGATCACCTCATTGTCGATCGCGATACTCCCGATATGGGTATTGATCAAAGAAGCTTTCATAAACTCCCTCCTTGCCTGCAGATGAACATACAGATTAGATTATATCGGTCTTTGTTCAAAATAGAAAGTATTTTTTTATTGATTTTCAATCTTGCATTCTGATAAAAAATCTGCTATCATACCGTGTGTTGCGCGCAAAGCGTATGTACTAGCGAGGAGGTCCGTCATGGCGAAATGTGAAATCTGCGGCAAGGGCGTTCATTTCGGCAACAACGTCAGCCATTCGCACAGAAGATCCAACAAGATCTGGCACGCGAATATTCAGCGTGTATCCGTGCTGGTCGGCGGTGCCAAGAAAAAGATGAATGTTTGCACAAGCTGCCTTCGCTCCGGTAAGGTAGAGCGCGGGTAAGAAAAAAGCGGTCGATGACCGCTTTTTTATTGCCTGTTTTTTCCGATCCCGTCTGCTCTCTCAGACACAGATCCCGTATTCGTTCGTCAGTTCCTCATATTCCTGATTGATCAGCTGGATGATCTCATGATCCCCGCCCGCATTGTCCGGGTGGAAGATCTTGATGAGATCCTTGTACCGTTTCCTCAGGGTCCAGGAATCCTTGACCCCGCGGAAGAGGAACTCGCCGCCGGCTAACCTCTCATTCGCGATCACTTCCCTCTCCGCCTCCAGCTTCATCCGCTCCTGCTCGAGATTCTTTTTGTCCGCTGCGAGCTGGTCAAAGCCGTTGCGCAGGATGGAAAGGCGCTTGTCAAACAGCGCGCTCTCCTGGCGCAGCTCTCTGCGGTCTCTCTCGAGCTGGCGGTTCAGATCCCCCATCTCCTCGCGAAACTGTCTGCGCTCCGTCTCAAACCGTTCGATCTTCTCATTGATCGAGCGCTCCTTGGTCTCTAACCGCACGCTCTCCCGGAACAAAAACGAACGCAGGCCGTACAGTTCATCGCGTTCGCCGGAGCCGATGATCTCCTCCTCGCGATGTAACAGTTCCTCTTCCGTAAGATCTTCGAGCATCATCTCCATCACTGATCATCCTCCGGGAATGCAATATTCGTCACTTCTTCATCCGCCGGCATCTCGGTTTTGCCGGCCAGAAAACGGTTCACCAGATCCGGAACGAGATCGATCGCCTTGGTCACCGGATCCTGATTCTTGATATTCACCACTTTGGTAACCCCGTCACGGATCACCAGGACGGCAGAGGGAGACATCTTCGCGGAGAAACCGCCGCCACCGCCGCCTTTCCTGTCGGTCACCGTTGACCCCGCGCCGGCGCCGAGCGTGACATCCACCAAAGGAACGATCGTGACATCCCCGCAGACCTGCGGCTGTCCCACCACCGTCTTGGAGCTTAAGACCCCTTCCATCCCATGGAGAAGGGACTCCATCACCTCGGAAAAGCCGTTATTATTGTTCTGTGTCTCTGCCATGGTTCACCTCTTTGATCTTCTTAGCACGCCTGATCAACTTTCGGATATCCCGATTAAAATAGCATCGGAGGAACGAGAACAGCAAAACCGCCGGAATGATCGTCCCCCTGACGCGTGCCTCCCCGTACAGAACTTCCTCATCGAATACCGGCGTCACCTGTACGCGATCGCACAGAACCGGGTAAAGCATCCCCAAAACCGACATCACATCCCCGGTCGTCGCCGGATCCTCCGCACCAAACGTAAGTACAACGCGGGTTCCGCGCGGAAGAAGCTGCTTAAGTACGCGCTTTAACTCATTTAATAACACGCGTTTCGCGCGAAAGTACACGCTGCTCTGTATTGTCGCGCGAACCATACCGATTTTAGCACAAGTCCCACATATTGTATAGTATATTTTTTTAATAACAATCTGTGGGTGAAAGTCCCGTTTCCGACGACGTTTTTTCGGTTTCCTCCCAGCCTTGTCCCTGTCCGCGTCCCCGGGATCCCCCTCTTCCGGTTCCTTCTCTTCCTTATCCCGGGGGCTGTCTTCCGGTATCTCCGTATCTGAGGCCGGCGCGCCGGTCCCCGCGGCATCCTCTGCTGCCGCCGCCTGCTCCGCCGGACCGGTCTCCCCGTTGTCGTCCCCCTCCCGGGAACTCTGTTCCGCGAGATCCTCCTGTCGCTCCCCGCGCGATCCCTTCTTCCCCCGCTTTCTCCTCCCGGATGCCTTCTTCTCCTTCCGGGGGAAAACGCGGAAAAACAGCACGGATACGGAGAAGGCCTCCTGTCCCTCCTGCGTGGGCCAGTCGAATCTCGCCCGCACGGCGGACAGCAGATACCGGACCCCGGCGCTCACGTGTGCGCGCTCCGTCAGCGGTTTCCCGCCCCCATCCTGTGCCTTATCCCCCTCCGACGCCGCCTCGGGATCGATATCGGCATTCACATGATACCGGATGGGGCTGAACAGCAGCAGAAGGATCAGGGCCAGCAGGATCCCCAGGATCCACAGCAGCACGATCCCGATCCATTTAAGTATCGTCAGGACGATCATCGATCGAGTCCCTCCAGGAAGCGCCGGGCCTCACCCGGCATCCCCTTCGCATCGGCATCGTGAAAGATCTTCGCCACCGTGCGGATCGCCCCGCTCTTTGACAGCGCCACCCCATAGACCGTCACGGGATGCCTCCGGTAATAGTCGCCGCACAGCGCCGCGGCCGGCACGATCTCCAGCTGATCACAGGGATTCCCGGACAGCAGGATACACCAGGCGAAGGGGCCTCCTTTGCCCCTCCGGATCTCCGCCATCAGTCGATTCTTCCGCTCCACCTCGTCGCTGAAGTAGCATTTCTTATGAAATTTGCAAAAAGCTCTTTTCATACGCATTAACTTTCTTTATACTGTATCTTGAAGTTTTCGTCAATCTCAACCACAATACTTGGTATAGAGGGGGACCGATAGAAAATGAAAAGCGTGGCCAGGATCGAACTGAAGCCCGGCATGACCACTGCCGCAGATGTGCTCAACGAGAAGGGAGAAGTGCTCATCCCGGCAGACAAGGAGCTCACGGAGGCAGATATCGCCCGGATGGCCCGGCACTCCGTCATGGTCGTCACCATCCACGAAAAGGTCGACTACGCCACCACCCACTTCGAAAAGGTCCGTTATTCGGAAGCCTTCACCAAATTTGAAGCCTGTTATCAGAAGCTGTTCCCCGTCTACAAGACACTCCTCATGAATTTCGTTCTCTACCAGATGACGATCAACATGGATGATCTGATGAAGGTCTACCGGAATATCTCCGCCAGCGCGGAAACGCCGGAGCTTCTCCTGGATTATCTGTACAACATGCTTCCTTCCGAGGATGAGATGACGCACGCTCACTGCCTCAACGCCGCGCTCATCGCCGGTGTGTTCGGCGAATGGCTGGGTCTCTCGGAGGGCGATCGGGAACTGTTTATCGAGACCGGCTTTGTCTATGATATCGGGAAGCTGAGGATCCCGGACAGCATCCTGTGGAAGGCCGGGAAGCTCGACGACAATGAGCGAAATTTATTACGCAATCATTCCACCATGGGATATGATATGGTGAAGAATCTCCCGCTGAATCCCCACGTGCATCTGGCGACGCTCCAGCACCACGAGCGGCTTGACGGCTCGGGATATCCCAACCATTTAAAGGGCGATCAGATCGATCCCTTTGCCAAATATATCGCGATCGTCGACACCTATGAAGCGATGACCAGCCCCAGAGCTTACCGGGAATCCCTGATCCCGTTCCAGGTCATCGCGCACTTTGAGGACAGCAACGGAGAACAGCGCTATGATCCCGCTGCCTTAAAGACGATCCTTAAGCATATCGCCGAGACGCAGGTCGGCCTGCCTGTCCGCCTCTCCGACGGACGGACCGCCGAGGTCGTCGAGATCAACGAAAACGCGCTCTCTCAGCCCATCGTCCGGCTCACCGACCACGGTACGCTGATCAATCTGCACACCTTCGGCCTCACGATCGACGCGATCTACTGATTTTTTTGCCTGCCGGACAACTGCGAAGCGCATTCATTGACAGTTACTATTCGCAGAACCCCTCTCCCCATTCGCACACGACCGCTTCGCGGTCTTAGTAACTTAGAGTCCAAAGAATGCATCAAACATGCGTTTCGCCATCGGTACCGCGTACTCACCGCCGCCGCCTGCTTCTTCCACGATGACCGTAACGGCGATCCGGGGATCCTCCGCCGGCGCAAATCCGGTGAACCAGGCGTGGGATTCGGTCTTCTGTTGACTGTTGAATTCCGCGGAACCGGTCTTGCCCGCCGCCTGATAGGCGAGTCCCTCCAGTCGCTTCCCTGTGCCGCCGTTTACCACGAGCGTCATCATCTCCGTCAGGATCTGTGCCTCCTCGCCGCTCATGACACGCCCGATCTCCTGTACGTCGGACTGCCTGATGTTTTTGCCGTCCGCGCTGTCCACCGACAGGATGATCCTGGGGGCGAGCATCACGCCTCCGTTCGCGATGGCCTGCGTGATCATATTCAGATGCATCGGCGTCATCGCCGTGGTTCCCTGTCCGATGGACAGCTGCATCACATCGCCGTCGGCGGTGTTAACATCGATCGCCGCCCTGCTCTTCGTATAAGGCAGTTCCAGAGGCATCTCCTCACCGAAACGCAGCTCCTTTAACGTCGCGGCAAAGGCGGCGTGATCAAGCGATACGCCGATATTGGCAAAGGAGGAGTTGCAGGATTTCTGAAAGGCTTTGTAGAAATCCACATCTCCGTGGCTTTCCCCGTGGAAGCAGTGAATGGTCTCCCCGTCATGGGTGAAGTGACCGCCGCAGCGGAACCGGAAATTCCGATACGTAGTCGGATTCTCTCTGATATACTCGAGCGCCGTGATGATCTTAAAGGTGGACCCGGGCGGATAGATCCCCTGGGTCACCCGATTGACCAGCCGGGAATCCCCCTCCCCCGCAGCCACCAGATCGCCCCAGATCTGATCGATCTCATTGGGATCAAAATCCGGCTTGGAGACCATGGCCAGGATCTCCCCCGTGCGGACATCGGTGGCGACGATCGCCCCGCGATAGGCAGCCAGTGCCTTGTACGCCGTCTGCTGCAGACCGATATCCAGAGAGGTTGTGACGACATCTCCGGGGTATTTCTGTTCTTCATCCGTATAGCGCGCCTTCTCTGAGAGGGAGATGTCCGAGCGCAGGAGATAGTAATTCTCCAAAGCCTCCACCCCGGATTTTCCCTTGGTCGCAAACCCGATCACATGGGAAAAGAGATTGGCGAAGGGGTATTCCCGGATCTCCTTTCCGTCCGCCCCCGTCGCGCTGTGCGCCAGGATCGTCCCGTCCCGTGAGAGGATATCCCCGCGGACATTCTGTTCCACCAGGATCTTCTGTCTCGTGTTGTAGCTGTTGCTCATCATCACCTGACGATTCGTATAGGCGTAATGACACAGATAGACGCTCATGGACAGGAACAGGGCGGCAAAGATCCCCCCGATCACCTGGATCGGGTTGGGAAAACGGATCCTGCGCCTGTTGTCGGGCTCCCTACTCCTCTTTTTCATGGATCATATCCTTTACCGTATCCGCCGCGTCCATCACCACCTCACGGAGCACCTCCTCCCGGGCGGACCGTTCGGTCTGTCTCTTCTGCCGCTCCCTCCGGACGCGCTCATAGGCTTCCCTGTCATTCATCAGGCGCTCCACCGCATCCCGGTGCTCATCCGCGCGGATCAGCATGACCCCCTGCAGGATCCCGAACATCAGAATGGTGGACAGCACGGAGGAGCCGCCGTAACTGACCAACGGCAGTGTCACACCGGTCAGGGGGATGAATTTCGTCCCGCCGCCCACGGTCAGGAATACCTGGAAGAGATAGATCACACCGAAGCCCGCGGTCAGCAGCCGGTAGAAGGGATCCCGGATGCGCCCGGAGATCGTGAGGATCATCAGTCCCGTGGAGAGACAGACCGCCAGAAGCGAGATGGAAAAGACCATTCCCAGTTCCTCCGAGATCGCTGAAAAGATGAAATCCTTGCCGACAAAGGGGATCGCCTCCGGTTTGCCCCCGTAGAGTCCCAGTCCGAAGGGTCCCCCCAGGCTGATCCCGAAGAGGGACTGCGCCACCTGATATCCCGCCCCCTCGATGGCACTCCACGGATCCAGAAAGGCCGCCACCCGGTTGCGCACATGCGGGAACATCCGATAGGCCGCCACACAGGCAGCCGCCCCCATCCCGGTCCCCAGGAAAAGCCAGATGATGCGGTCTCGGGCGATATACAGCATCAGGAGAAACGCCACATAGAAGATGAGTCCTGCACCGAGATCGCGGGACAGTACGAGGATCGCCACATAGAGCGCCGCGATCAGCGACGGTGCGACGATCGACAGGAAGTCATCGGTCCTGGCCAGCGCCGCCGCCACATAGAATACAAAGATGATCTTGACGAATTCCGAAGGCTGGAATGTCAGGCCGCCGATGGAATAGTTGATATTGGAGCCGTTGATCGCACTGCCGAGGATCAGCACCACCAGGAGCGGGATCAGTCCCGCGATGGCGTAGACCCACTGCAGATCCGGAAGTTTCCGGAAGTGATGGATCAGCGCCGGGACACAGAGGGCCACGATGATGGACGCCACGACGATGATGAACTGGCGGATCGCCTGATTGCCGGAGAGCCTGGTGAGGACCGCCATGCTGATCATCAGAAGGAGACACATATTATTCACGATCAGCAGATTCCCGTCCGGGTAGATCAGACGGTGCATCACGATGGTCGCGAGGATGATGATCGCCTGAAAGGCAAAGAAAAACAGATAGGTCATATCTCCGGTCTTGACGATCATCTGCAAAAAAAGAGCAAACTGAATAAACGCCATCAGGATCGCCTGCGTGACATAGATCCACATCCGCTTCTTCTCCGTCCGGTAGCACAGCGTCACAAAGGACAGGATCGCATAAAGCGCCATGAGAAGCGCTCCGCCGATCCTTGCGATTTCCATGAGATACAGCTTCAAATCATTCCTCCGCCCAGCTACTCCACGCCCTTAAGGAAGCGTCCCGCCGTGGTCTCCCCCGGTTGTCCCGCAAGCAGTGCCAGGGTCTCTTCCGTGTTTTCCGTCGTCAGATCCATCCGGATCCGCCTGATCCCGAGTGCATCGATCCGGTCCGCCTGTCTGCCGAGATACAGCGGCACCGCATTGTAGATCACATTACAGCAGTTTCTGCAGTCCGTGATCACGGGGATCCGCACCCCCTTGCGGTCGCGCAGCACCTCCGTGTACCCGGTGCTCTCCCGTCCTCCCGGGCAGCGCCCGGTCGTCTTTCGCACGCATCCGGCGCTCACCATCATGGGTGTTCTCCCGTAAACCACCAGCTCCGCACCGCTGCGGGCCTTCTCACCGATGGGATCCGCTTCCCCCAGAAGCTCCCGGATCTCGTGGACATTCAGTTCCGGAGAGATCGTCCACTCATCCGCAAGCTCCAGCAGTTCGCCGAGGGCTGCCCGGTTCCACGGCGCCAAAGCCTGATCCGCTTCCACGATCCCGGGGTAACCGATCTCCTTTAAGAAAGCGGCCTCCTCCAGATTCCGGACCAGCGCACCGGAGATCATCTCCCAATCCAGGATCCGCCGGATCTCTTCCGTCCCCGATCGCCCCTCTTCCTCCCGCAGCATGTGGGAAAGAGCCGCAAAGATTGTAATACCGTTATCAAATGTACTTTTTATCGTTTCTTCAAGATTGCCATCCGCTGCACACAACAGCGCCTGTTCCAGGCAGATCCGGTCAAACCGGCGCTCCCCGTCAAAGGAAAGGACCGCCTGCAGCTGCTCCTTTGTGCGGATCAGGATCGTCCGGTGAAATCTTTGATCAAAGAACCCGCCGCTCATCGATCCGCCTCCCAGGCGGAGAGGATCCGCTCCGTCAGTTCATCGCAGGCCTGTCTGCGCAGCGCATTCACCGCGGCAGCGGGGACGAAGGCATTCTCCGAGAGATCCACATCGATCGCCTCGGGCCGGTAATCACTTCCTCCGAAGCGATCCAGCTGCGCCATCAGCTGCCCCCTCTCAGCCGCATGCCGGGATGCCGGTTCCACCGCGGGTCCGGTCACGGTCACGGCAACCCCGCCGCGCTCGTCCCTCTCTCCCCGCTGCGCGGTGCGCTCCAGGGAAAGAGTCAGCGGTTCTCCGGTCTTCGCCGTAAGACACACCCGCACTCCCAGCCGCGGTCTCGATTCCGCCGAGAGATACCGCCCGGCGGTTCTCCTTTTGATCTCCTCGTCACTGCCGACGTACCCCGGTGTCGATCCGGTGATCATCGAAGGGCCGTTATGCCTCTCATAGTATCCCTCGCATAGATCCGTTCTGAGATACAGCCCCTTCAGAGTATCGAGATCCTCCTCTGCCGGTACCCAGGGCGCTTCCGGGTCCTCGCAGATCCGGTCGACCGCTCTGCGATACACCGCCGTCACTCCCGCCGTATAGACGGGGTCCTTCATCCGTCCCTCGATCTTCAGGGAATCGACCGCTCCGGATCTCACGATCCTGTCAAGAATCGGCAGCGTGCACATATCCCGGAGGCTTAAGGGATAGGCCGGCGCGTTTCCCTTCCCCGTCTCCCCTTCCACCTGATACGGAAGCCGGCAGGGACCCGCACACCGTCCGCGGTTTCCGCTCCGGCCGCCCAGCATGGAGGAATACAGACACAGGCCGGAATAGGAGTAACACATCGCGCCGTGGATGAAGGCCTCGATCTCCACACCGGCCTCCCGGCGGATCACGGACAGTTCCTTCAGAGAGAGCTCCCTGGCGGGGACCACCCGCACGATGCCTCTCTCCTTAAGCCACCTCGCACCGTACACCCCGGTGACGGCCATCTGCGTGCTCGCATGGATCCGGACCCGCGGAAAGCATTCCCGCACAAGCTTCCCTACGCCCCGGTCCTGCACGATGATCCCGTCCAGTCCGGCGCGATCCAGGGGGGCCAGCATGTCCGACAGTTCCGGGTACTCCCGCTCCTTGATCATCGTATTCAGCGTCAGATAGATCCTGACGCCGTGCAGATGGGCAAAACGGATCCCCCTGATCAGCTCCTCCTGTGTGAAATTCCTGGCATAGGCTCTCGCCCCGAACCGCTCGCCGCCGAGGTAGACCGCGTCCGCCCCCGCCGCCACGGCACCGACGAGCCCTTCATATTCTCCGGCCGGTGCTAACAGCTCCGGTTTCCGAATGCATGAATAAGGGCCGCCGCCTGGCGACCCTTTGCTGTCAGTTCTTCTTTTCATGATTCTTGGAAAGTGCCTCCAGAAGCAGTACCTTCTTATTGGCCTCGTTCAGCTCCTCTTCCCTGGCCTTGCAGTTCTTTTCGGCGTTTTCCATCTTCATCTGGGTGGCGATCAGCTCATGCTTCAGCTCGTAAAGTTCCTTATCCTTTTCATCCAGCTGTGTCTGGAGCTCTTCGATCTGCCCCTTGGCCTTGAAGTAGTCATCTGTGATGTTGAGCTGCACCAGGATCGACTGCATGTCGATGGGCTGATGCTTGAAGCCCTCGGTCTGGGAGCACTCCGTAAGCTTCCCGTTCAGATAGGATGCCACCCGCTGCAGGTATTCCTCACTCTCAAATCCGCTCAGGGTGATGACCCTGCCGCCGATGATCACTTCCGTATCTGTTTTTGATGCCATGGTTACTCCTTTCACAGGAAATATTATTGTATGATATACGGAATCATGCAAGCATGATCGCCGCATGAGTTTGGGACCCTGTATATCATTGTACCGCATTCATGAACCCGATTTCAATACCCAAGTGGTGATAGGCGGCCTCGGTAACGACGCGTCCGCGCGGGGTTCGGTTTAAGAATCCGTTCTTGATGAGATAGGGTTCATAGACGTCCTCGATGGTACCGGCATCCTCGCCGATCGCCGCCGCGATGGTGTCCAGTCCCACCGGTCCGCCGGAGAATTTCTCGATCATCGTGGTGAGGAGATTGCGGTCCGTGTGGTCCAGTCCCATCTTGTCCACATCCATGAGATCCAGCGCAGTCACGGCGACCTCCTCCGTGATGATACCGTCATAGCGTACTTCCGCGAAATCACGCACGCGCTTTAAGATCCGGTTGGCAATCCGCGGCGTCCCGCGGCTCCTGCGGGCCATCTCCTCCGCCCCCTTATCATCGACCCTGACGCCAAGGACACCCGCCGACTGCATGATAATGGCCTTCAGCTCATCCACATCATAGAATTCCATGCGGTGCAGCATCCCGAAGCGGTCTCTGAGCGGTGCTGACAGCATCCCGGCGCGGGTCGTCGCCCCGATGAGGGTGAAATGCGGAAGCTCCAGCCGGATGGAACGTGCCGTCGGCCCCTTGCCGATCATGATATCGATGCAGCTGTCCTCCATCGCGGGATAGAGCACCTCTTCCACCTGCCGGTTCAGACGGTGGATCTCGTCGATGAACAGCACGTCGCCCTCCTGCAGATTATTGAGGATCGCGGCCATCTCGCCCGGCTTTTCGATGGCAGGTCCGCTCGTGATGCGGATATTCACCCCCATCTCCGATGCGATGATTCCCGCCAGTGTCGTCTTTCCCAGTCCGGGAGGCCCGTAGAAAAGCAGGTGATCCAGCGCCTCTCCCCGCTTCTTTGCAGCGGCGATATAGATATTCAGGCTCTCCTTGATCTTTTTCTGTCCGATGTAATCGTTAAGCCGTTTGGGTCTTAACGAATTTTCGATTTTGTTATCCTCCGGGATCTGTGCCGCTTCCAGCGTCCCGCCGGTCTGGATCGTTCGTTTCGCTGCCATCACATGAGCTCCTTCAACGATGCTTTCAGGATCATCTCCGTATCTGTCAGTTCCTCTTTGGCAAGCACGGCGCGTACGGCACGCATGGCCTCCTGCGAGCTGTAACCCAGGGCGGTCAGAGCCTCGATCGCCTCACGCCCGGGATCGCTCAGAGAAGCACGGGTCTCTCCCGCCTGCTCCCCGCTCACCAGCCCGGATGTCAGATCCGCATCCGTAAAGCGGTCCTTGAGCTCCAGAACGATGCGCTCGGCGATCTTTTTGCCGATGCCGGGCGCGGCCGTGATGGATTTCGTGTCTCCGGTCATGATGGCAAACTTCAGTTCATCCGGTGTCATCACGGACAGGATCGCCTGACCGCCCTTCGGTCCCAATCCGCTCACCGTGATCAGTTTCTTAAAGATCTCCAGATCGTCGCGGGAGAGAAAACCGTAAAGCCGGAAGGCATCCTGGGTGACACTGAAATAGGTGTACAGCTTCACCTGCTGCCCTGTCCCAGGCAGGCGGCTGATCGTATCCCCGGAGACCGCCACCTCATACCCCAGACCGCCGACATCGACGATCACGCGATCCTCTGCGATCTGTTCCAGGATACCCGACACAAATGCGATCATAGCTTCTCCTTGTCATACACCGACCGGATCGCGGGAAGCGATGCACCCGCCGCGATCCCGATCACAAACCCCGTCAATGCCCCGGCCGCGATGAGAGCCGGCGCATAATACAGAATACCAGGCGTCCGGACAACCCAGGCTGCGATCATCAGCTGTCCGAGATTGTGTGCCGTCCCGCCGCCGATGCTGATCCCGGAAGCGCCGAACCTGCGGCTCCTCCACAGAAGCAGCATCATCCCGAAGCTCACCAGAGCGCCCGCGATACTGAAGAGGATCCCGTAGAGCGAACCGAAGAGGAAGCCCGACAGCACGATCCTGAGCAGATTGACGATGAGAGCTCCCACCGGATCCCCCATCAGGAGCAAAAGGACCACCGCCAGATTCGGCAGTCCCAGCTTCATGCCCGGCACGCCGAAATAGTACGGGATCAGCGACTCCAGATACGACAGGATGAGTGCCAGTGCGGTACTCATTCCCAGGATCGTCACTTTTTTCCCCTTACTCCGCAATGGTATCCGCTCCGCTTTCCCCGCCCGACACCAGGATCACCAGCCGATGCGGCAGGCAGACGATGCTCTCCCCGTTTTTGTCGATCCGGCCCCGCCTCATACAGATCCCGTCCGGGCAGTCCGCCTCCCGGACATAGCAGCCGCCGTCTCGGATCACCACGGTATTGCTCCCGCCGTCCGGTGCTTCCACGACAAATTCCGTATCCGCCGAGAGCGGATATCTGCCGATCTCTCTTCCGTCGGAGGTCACCAGGATCATACCGTTCCCATTCGCTCCGCCCGCGATCAGCCTGCCCAACGCAGCCGCGAGGCAGATAAACAGCACCGCGGTCAGCAGAAGGACGTCATTTTTACGGATCACCACCGGCTTCTTCATCGGGCAGATTCGATCTCCGATACGGATAACGGTAACGAGAATCAGTATATCACCATGGTTGATTCCAGGCAACGAATGGCATATAATGATATATTATGCTGGTGAGATTAAAAAACTGGATCAATAAGCCCTCCGGGATCGAAGGAGAATCGGATAATCTGCTTTTCCTTACGCGATATCTTCTCCTTTTCTTTCTCGCGCATACGATCTTTATCGGAATCTCCTCCGCTGTGATCCTGCTTCCCGTTCATGCCATCATCGCTTTCGCCGTCATGATGCTCTTCCATATCTGTTTTCAGCTGACCTACCGGAGCGGCATCAGTACTGTGGCGATCATCGTCTCCGTGATCTGCGGTTTCTACATCACCTGTTTTTCACTGACGTACGGCTGGCGCAGTTCCTTCCCGGTCCTGCTCTTCGTGGTGCTCGCCTATCTATGGTATGACATCGCCTGGGATATGGGATGGAAAGTCTTCTTCAGCATCCTCTCCATCGCCTTGTTCACCCTGATCCACTTCTTCGCGCCCGCGGGTGTGACGTCCCTTTCGGCGGAGCATCCCCTGTTCCGCGCGATCGCCTGCGTCAATATCTTTTTCAGCTTCACCTCTCTGTCCCTCATCCTGTACTTCTTCTGCACACAGTTTGCGGAAGCGGAACGGAAGCTCTATCTCTACAACCGGCAGCTTAAAAAGATCGCCGAGACCGATCCTCTGACGAAGCTTCCGAACCGACGCTTTGCTCTGGACGAGTTAAAGCAGATCGAGAACAACTACGTGGACGGCGGCCGATTCGTCTCCATCGCCATCGGCGACATCGATTTCTTTAAGAAGGTCAATGACAATTACGGGCATGAGGCGGGCGATCTGGTGCTTTCCACGCTGGCCGCCCTCTTTGCCTCCGAGATGGACGGACACGGGTTTGCGGCCCGCTGGGGCGGTGAAGAATTCCTGTTCGTCTATGATCACGCCAACGGAGACGAAGCCTATCTGATGCTGGATGAACTCCGGGAAAAGGTCAGCCATACCGCGATCTCCTACGGCGACCTGACCATTACCGTCAACATGACCTTCGGTGTGGAGGAATACGGTCCCCGCGCCGGTATCGACGCCACGATCTCCGCAGCGGACAAGAAGCTCTATCTCGGCAAATCCGGCGGCAGAAACCGCGTCGTCTACTGAGCCGTTCCTATTTCTGTTCCCCTGTCAGTTTCACACGCCAGGTGATCCTGCGCGGCGTATCCAGCCGGTCAAACAGGATCAGATAGCAGGTGTCCTCCGTATCCACCGACAGGATCGTCCCCGCTCCGAAGACCTGATGCACCACGCGGTCCCCCTCTCCGAAATGCGGACCCTCCGCCGGCATCAGGGAACGTCCCAGGGAGGCGATATAGTCTCTGGCCGCGCGCAGCAGACGTTCGTCCGGCTGCTCGGTATACTCGATCAGCGCCGGATCGATCTCCATCAGGAACCGGGACGGATAGCGCGGAGATCCCTCAAATCCTTTACCTCCGGCCTCCGAGAGATACAATCGATCCTTTGCGCGCGTCATGGCGACAAAGAACAGCCGCCGCTCCTCTTCCATCCCCTGCAAGGTATGCACCTTGCGGGAAGGGAAGATCCCCTCGTTCATCCCGGCGATAAATACATAGGGGAATTCCAGGCCCTTGGCGGCATGCACCGTCATGAGCCGGACCTTGTCCGTCTTTTCCGACACGGCATCCGCATTGGTGAACAGGGCGATATGCTTCAGATAATCCTCCGCGCCCGCTTCCTCCCCGCAGGAAGTCTCATATTCAAATACTGACTGCTTTAACTCCGCCAGGTTATCCAGTCTCTCCTGTGCCCCCTCGGTGCGAAGCATCGCCTCATAACCGCTCTCATTCAGGATCCCGGCCAGGATCTCCGAGACCGCAAGCCCTGACTCGCGGCAGATCTGCGTATAGCGGTCGATCAGTTCCAGGAAGGCACGGGCCCCGGTTCCCTTAAAGAGCGGGTCCTCCAGATTCTCCGCGAGCGCATCGTACAGAGAACAGACGTGCTCTGCGGCGTACTCCTCCAGAAAGTGCATCCGCCGGTTTCCGAGATTGCGCTTGGGGACATTGACGATGCGCCGAAAGGAGAGATCATCCCGGTAGACGATCAGTCTCAGGTAGCAGAGCGCATCCTTGATCTCCATACGGGCAAAGAAGGGCACCCCCGAAGAAATGAGGTACGGGATCTCCTCCCTGATCAGCTCCTCCTCGATCGCCCGCGTCACATAATGCGCGCGATAGAGGACCGCCATCTCGCGCCAGGGGATCCCCTTTCCCTTTAACACCAGCATCTCTCCCGTCATCCAGTCCGCCTCGGCCGCCGGATCCGGAGCCAGATGGCACAGGACGCTTCCGCCGTCATCCCGAACGGGTTTTAATTCCTTGCGGATCCGTTCGCGGTTGACATCGATCAGGGCATTTGCCGCCTTCAGGATCTGGGGTGTGGAACGATAATTGTCCGTCAGCAGGATCGTCACCGCCCCGGGATAATTCTTCTCGAAATCGTTGAAGTACCCGACATTGGCTCCCCGCCAGGTGTAGATCGTCTGATCGGGATCCCCGACGATGAAGAGATTGTGATGATATCCCTGCAGAACGTTCATCAGTTTGTACTGCAGACCGTCGATATCCTGGAATTCATCGATCATGATGTACTCGAGCCGCTGCTGCCATTTCAGCCGGATCTCCTCCCGCTCTTTAAAGATGTGCAGGACAAAGAGGATCAGATCGTTGTAGTCGAGACCGAAGCATTTCTTTTCCTGATACAGATAGCCGTAGAACAGGATGTCCTCCGGATCCGTCGCGCGATCGTATTTCTCCTTAAGACGCTCCAGGGGCATCGCGATCATGTCATTCACATACTCCGGTTCCTTCAGCGTCTTACGGATCTCAAACATATCCCGGGCTGCCGCAAAGGTCATCTCCCGCAGCGTCAGATGCCGCTCCTCATAAATGATCTTCAGGATATCGTCGATGTCGCTGTTGTCCAGTACCAGAAAGCTTTTGGGATACTGGACGGCGTGGGAGTCCTCCTGCAGGACAGATACGCAGAAGCCGTGAAAGGTGTTGACGTAACCGGTATCATTGTCGCCGGTCAGCTGATGGATGCGGTTCCGCATCTCAGCGGCGGATTTGTTGGTAAAGGTGACACAGAGGATGTGCCCCGGCAGGATCCCCAAAGCCTCCACCAGGTAGGCAAACCGGCAGGAAAGGGCCCTGGTCTTGCCGCTGCCCGCTCCGGCGACGACACGCACATATCCCTCCGTCGTGGTGACCGCTTCCCGCTGGGAATCATTTAATGCTGCAAGCCAGTCCCCCATGATCAGCGCTTACTTGCCTTATCCAGATACATCTGTTCGTCCGCCTCCCGGATGACCGCATCCATATCCATATCCGGATCCAGCGTCGTCTCACAGAAACCGCAGCTTGCGGAGACAGGGAAGCCGCATTCCGCGCTCTTCCGGGCGAGTTTCTCTCTGACGTCCGACAGGATGGTGTCACAATCCCTCTCTCCTACCAGGAACGCGATCATCTCGTCACCGCCGTAGCGAACACAGATCGCATCTTCCGGGCAGCTTTCCCGAAGCGCGTCCGCAACGGCGGCGATCGCACGGTCGCCGGCGATGTGACCGCGGTTGTCGTTGATGGACTTTAACCCGTCCAGATCCGCCATGATCACATGGATCGTTTCTCCGCGCTTTTCGGGATCGTTCTTTAATGTCTCAAAGGCCGCCTGTCCCGCGAGCCGGTTGTACAGGCCCGTAAGCGCATCTGTCCGGTAGGTCTTCTCCAGCTGTCCCATCAGATAGCGCTGGTACTGCATGATGATATAGCCGCCCAGACCCGAATTGACCGTGTCCGTCAGGCTGGCCGTCTTGGAATAGTCGATGATGTCATAATTCTCAAACAGGTAACAGGCATACCCGAAGGACTTCCCCATGTAATCCAGGGAGTTGAAGATGAGCGGATAACCGCTCGCCATGCGCTCCTCCAGCTCCGGAACGATATCCTTAAGATCGATCGGCTCCGGGTAGTTGGAAAGCTTAAGCGAATCATAGAGCACGCGGTATTCCTTCCCATGGGTGTCCTCCAGGAAGAAATTGCAGTCGTTGCGGAAGCAGTCGGCATTCACGACACAGCACATATTTCTCATGAAATAGCTGTGGAGACTCTCCATCATCTCTTCCCTGGTCTCGCCGGACTGCATCTCCACGGCGATGCCATGGTATACCCGGATATCATCCTGGAAGCGGTAGAAATTATTATTGAAGTTCTTCTTGCGTGTTATCTCATAGGAATCACATCGCGCGCAGCCGCAGGATACATTTCTGATCATCACCGGCAGAACGGCATAGGAGGGTTTGTTCTGTCCCGCAAGGCAATCGAGTATGACCGCGTGCACCGTATCCGCCAGTCCCTGGCTCATGCAGCTCGCCGTAGTGATCGGCGGATCGGACAGAAGTGCCTCGTCATATCCGTCAAAGCCGGTGACCAGAACATCCTCCGGAACCCGATATCCGGCGGACTGTAAGACATCACAGACATTGATCGCCATGATATCGTTGGCACAGAGGATCGCCTCCGGCACCCGGTCCTCATCGATCAGCTTCTGTGTCGCCTGTCTCGCGGGCGTTGCCCAGAACTCCCCGTAACTGACCATGGAATCATCAAAGGGGATCCCGTTCTCCTTAAGCACCCGGATGAAAACCTCTTTTCTCTCCTCGGAAAAACGATTTCCCTCAAATCCCGCCATAAAGTGCGGTTTCCTGACCCCGTGCTCCTCGATCACATGGCGCACGATCTGCTCGAATCCGGCCGCGTAGTCGTATACGACGCTCACAGCTCCGTCATACTGCCCGTCCACCACGATCACGGGGACCTCTCTCTCTGCCGCGGCCTGGATGATCCCCTCCGAGACCTTATGGCTCTTGATCTTCTCATCCATGATGATCACGGCATCCACGATGTCATAGGGAACATAATCAAAGACATGAACCTCTGCCGGAAGTGTCTCTTCATACCAGTAGATATCGGCATTGAGTGCATAGATCCACAGACGGGCGCCCGATCCCTTCAGACCCTCGTTCAGTATCTCCACAAAACTCTGTAATTGCGGATCATAGATCCTTGAGGTACACAAGGCAATGATCCGGGTCCCCTTAAGCATCTGTCATCCTCGCGACCTGTTTGTCCCTCCTTAAGCATCCCTCATATTTTCCCGAATGTCCGTCACTCAAGATCCACAAGTCTCGTCGCACCCTCGCCGACTCCTTTCGGCTTTTTCGGGATCTTATCCTCCTGCGGCTGCGGCTTCTTCTCTTCCGGTGTCACCGTACTGAAGGTGGTCTTGCCCTTTTTCACTCTGGCATAGACATCCGGTCCCCCGGGGCCGAGACTTGGCACCCGGATATGAACCTGACCGTCCTCGTCCCGGAATGTTCCGGATGAGCCGATCCTGTCTTCCTTTTTAACCTTTCGCGTCCTTCCGGGCATCTCTCGCCTCCGACTCCTTCCGATCCCGACCTGTGCGCCATTCCGGCCAGTCTTCCCGGGATCTTACGAACTCTCTGGCGGCCAGGATCTCCTCATATCGCGGATCCGAAGCTTCGATCCGATCCTCCCGCCATCTCTCCAGACCACATTCTATACGATAGGCGCTCGCTTGTCCAATCCCATCGACGCCCCGGTACCATGCGGGATCCCGTACCGCCTCCGTCAGATCTCCGATCGTCATGATCCCCGCCGAACGAAGACATCTCCCCTCTCTCGTACCGAATACCTCGGTCGAAACGGCGAGGATCTCATTCTCTGTCATGAGCCCCCCGGTGTCTTCCGCAAGCTTTCGCTTCGCCTCGCGGTCCTCCTGATCCTTCCTGAGTCCGTCGCAGGCTTCCAGTCCATCCGCATAGTACGGTCTCCGGTGCCTTGCTCCGAGGATCCGGAGCGCTCTGCCGGCGATCTGTCCGACGGTGGAACCGGACAGTCCCAGACGATCTCCGATCTCCCGATAGGTCAGCCCCCCCTCATAATGAAGGGACAGGATCCTGCGCGTCCTCTCATCCAGAAGGGAAAGGACATAGGAGAGCCCAGCCAGCCGGTCCGGCGTCATGGCATCAACCTCCACTCTCTCCTGCCCGGGAAGCTTCCGGTTGATGGCTTCTATGAGATTTTCCGGGTATGGTTTCTTCATCGAGGATGGTCATATCATCATTTTGCATGTCAATATGTCAGATGATGATATTATACCATCTTCGGCAGCGATCCCGTACAGCGCTTCCGATTTCCCGGCTGTTGTAATCGAACGTGTGTTCTATTGTAGAGTAAAGGAGAAGCGTTGTCAATATGAATTTCAAAGATACCGGAGGAGATGCGGCCCGGTCACCTCAGATCCCGAGGATCGTCCCGTCGAAGGGCGGGATGAAGCTTTCCTCCGCGGTGCCTTCCCCCTGAAAGAAGCCGTTCTTAAGACCTGCTGCGATCGCATGATCCACGAGCTTCTCATATTCCTCCTCCGATACCCTCCGGTTCAGATCCGTCTGATCCGCGATCAGCGGCATCGGGGTGTACTGGTTCATGAGGCTCAGATAGAAATGATCCCCGAAGCGGCTCATCAGCTCATCCACAACACGGAGACTGTCGGAAAGCTGTCCCGGGAGCATCAGATGACGGACGATCGTCCCCCGCTCCATGAGTGCCCCCGCATAATCCGCCTCTTCCGTAAGGTCTTCCAGAGAGGCATTGTAGGCGGCCGCGTCCAATCCGCCCGCAAATACGGGATCCCCGGTCTGCCGGATCATCTCCGCGACCGCTTCCATACATACCGTAAAATAATCCGGTGCGCGGGAGATCCTTTGGGACAACACGGGAGAGAAATACTTGCAGTCGGCCAGGTAGATGTCCACCAGTCCGTCCAGCATACGGAGAGTTTCTACATTTTCGTATCCGCTCGTATTGTAGACGATGGGGATCGTCAGCCCCCGTCTCACTGCGATCGCAAGGGATCTGACCACCTCCGGTACAAAGTGGACCGCCGTGACCAGGTTGATGTTATGGGCGCCCGCCTCCTGCAGATACAGGCAGACCTCCGCCAGCTCCCCGGGCGCAACCTCCCGCCCCGGTGCCTTCCGTCCCGAGATCGCGGCATTCTGACAGATCACGCAGCCCAAAGGACAGCCGCAGAAAAAGACGGTCCCGGAGCCTCCCGTCCCCGAGATGCAGGGTTCCTCCCAGGCATGGAGTGATGCCCGGGCGATGCGCATGTGCGCTCCCTGCCCGCAGTACCCTTTCTCTCCCTTTTCCCGATCCGCTCCGCACATCCGCGGACACAGCCGACAGCTTCCCATTTTATCTCCCTCCTTTCCTAACGTAACACAGCCTCTCGTTCCCGTCAAAAATTGAGAACTCCTGCCAACAAAAAATGATAACTCCATTGACACGGATAGATTTCCGACGTATAATGACTTCAGTTCGTGTATCGATTAACCTTTGTTGTCTGGGAGGGGTTTATGAAGCTGAACAGAAAGAAGGTTCGCGGATTCAGAGAGTTTCTTTATGTTCTTCCTTTTATCGTTTTAGTCCTCATTTTTGCCTACTATCCTCTCTACGGATGGGTGTATGCTTTCTACGATTACAAGCCGCCGGCTCCTCTGTCGCCGGATCTGTTCGTCGGCTTCAAATGGTTCCACTACATGATCGACAACGAGGTAAAGCGCAAGCAGATCTTCCAGGTGCTGATCAACACCTTTGCGATCAGCGGTCTGAGCATGGCGTTCTCCTGGTTCCCGATGATGTTCGCGGTCTTTCTGAATGAGATCCGCTGCCAGCCCTTCAAGAAGTTCGTGCAGACCGTCACGACGCTGCCCAACTTCATCAGCTGGGTCCTGGTGTATTCCATCGCTTTCTGTGTCTTCAACAGCACCGGTGTTGTGAACTCCCTGCTCATGCAGGCCGGGATCATCAAGACACCGATCATGTTCCTGCAGTCCTCGGAGCACATCTGGTTCAAGATGTGGCTCTGGCTCACCTGGAAGAATGCCGGCTGGGCGGCTATCATGTACATCGCGGCCATCACCGGCATCGACGAGGAACTCATCGACGCCGCCAAGGTGGACGGTGCCAACCGCTGGAAGACGATCTGGCACATCACGATCCCCAGCATCCTGCCGACCTATTTCGTGCTGCTCTTCCTGAACATGGCGAACTTCCTGTCGAACGGCATGGAGCAGTTCTTCGTGTTCCAGAATTCCTTCAATAAGGATTACATCCAGGTGCTCGATCTCTACGTCTACAATCTCGCGATGGGCAGCGGCGGTTACTCCCTGTCCACGGCGATCGGTGTTCTTAAGAGTCTGGTCAGTATCGTACTGCTGTGTGTCATGAACACGATCTCCAAAGCAACCAGAGGGGAGGGATTCATCTGATGGCCTCCGAAAAAGTAAAAGTAAAGAAAGCGCACAGGAAACAGGATCCGGTCGATATCGTGATGAGTGTCGTCACATATATCGTGTACACTTTCTTCGCCTTCGTGTGCGTGTATCCGTTCTACTACATCTTCATCAATACGATCAGTTCCAATGACTTGAGCGGCAGAGGCAAGATCACCTTCTGGCCGAAGGAGATCCATTTCACCAACTATATCAATGTCTCTCACATCCCTTCGCTGATGGACGCCTTTAAGGTCTCCCTCTCGAGAACCGTGGTCGGCACGATCCTGACCGTATTTGCCTCCGCGTTCCTGGGTTATATGTTCTCCCGCGAGACGATGTGGATGCGCAAGATCTGGTACCGCCTGGTGATCGCGACGATGTATTTCAACGCCGGCATCATCCCGTTCTTCATCACGATGAAGAACATCGGTCTCTACAACAGCTTCTGGGTCTATATCCTGCCGACGGTGGTGTCACCTTTCTACATCGTGCTCTGTAAGACCTTCGTCGAATCGGTGCCGAAGGAGCTGACCGACGCGGCCGAGCTCGACGGCGCCGGAACGATCCGCACCTTCACCTCGGTCATCATACCGGTCATCAAGCCGATCCTCGCGACGGTCGCGATCTTCACCGCGGTGGCGCAGTGGAACTCCTTCCAGGATACCCTGCTCCTCGTCAGCGAACCGAAACTCTTCACCCTGCAGTTTACTCTGTATCAGTACATCAATCAGGCCAGCTCCTTAAAGGCTCTGGTCAACAGTACCGGCAACGCGGCCTCTCTCGCCGCTTCGCTGGCACATGCCGCAACGGCGACCTCGATCCGTATGACGGTCACGATCGTCGTCGTCGCTCCGATCCTGTTGGTCTACCCGATCTTCCAGCGCTATTTCGTCAAGGGTATCATGATCGGAGCCGTCAAAGGTTAGTTTTGGGCCGCAAGGCCTTGTAACTATCAATCTTCTACAAGGGAGGTAACAAATGAAAGGAAAGAAAGTCGTATCATTGTTTGCCGCTACCGCGATGGTCCTTGCGACCCTGGCAGGATGCGGCGGAACCACCCCGGCAACCGATACAGGCAACGGCGGCGGCTCCGATCAGCCTGCTGCGACAGCAACCGAGACCAAGCAGGATGCCGGCAGCGACACCGCGGCGGCGGATACCGCTGCAGCAAGCGGCGACATCATGCAGATCGAGGTTTATGATGCTGCGGCAAACTATCAGGGTCTTCAGACCGGATGGTTCGACAAGGTCGTCAAGGATCGTTTCCCGATCGACCTGAACATCATCGCTCCTCAGGTGGCGGGCGACGCGATCTATCAGACGCGCACCAGCTCCGGTAACCTCGGTGACATCGTCCTCCTTGACTCCGTCGATTTCGCGGACTGCGTGAAGGCCGGCCTCATCAAGGACATCACCGCTGATCTGCCGAATTACCCGAATCTGAACGGCTACATGGATCAGATCAAGGTCTATAACAGCGGTCTTGAGAACAACAGCGGCGAGATCTACGGTATCCCGACCCAGATGATGAACACCTCTCCGACCTCCTATTCTCAGGATGTCATTTACTCCAGCCCGCTCCTTCGCTGGGATTACTATTCCGAGCTCGGCATGCCCGAGATCAAGGATCTGGACGGTCTCGTAGACGTTCTGAAGCAGATGCAGGATGCGCATCCCACCAACGAAGCCGGCGATCCCTGCTACGGTGTTTCTCTGTGGCCTGACTGGGACGGCAACGACAACATGATGGGTATCGCGAACGTTGTCCAGCTCACCACCTGGTACGGCGAGAAGATCAAGGATTCCGCGATCCTCAAGGCGGACGGCAAGACCTTCACCCCCATCACCGACAAGAACGCGACCTACTACAAGATGCTGAAGTTCTTAAACAAGCTCTACAAGGCCGGTGTGGTCGATCCCGATTCCGGTACGCAGGACTGGAACGCCGCCTGCGCGAAGATGAGCGCCGGACAGGTTAACATGTTCTGGTACAGCTGGCAGGTCGGTTTCTGGAACAGCCAGGATCGTCTGAACAACGGTACCGCCATGATCTTCGTTCCCGTTTCGGATCAGAACTACTACGCGGATGCAGATGCTTACTACGGCAGCGGCCGTGTGTTCGGTGTCGGCTCCGGTGTTGACGATGCGAAGTACAAGACCATCATGGAGTTCCTTGACTGGTACGCTTCTCCCGAAGGTCTGCAGTATGAGCACTGCGGTATCCCGGAATTCAACTACACCGTCGGCGGCGACGGCAAGCTTACTGCGATCAACGACAACGCTCTGATGGACAACCTTCCGGTTCCCGAAGAGTACGGCGGCGCAGGCTACAGCGACGGCAACAACCAGATCAACGAGTGGATCGTCTCCGCGAATGCTGTGAACCCGAACACGGGCGAGACCTATGCGAAGGATTACTGGGCATCCTGGAAGGAATCGACCATGACGCAGATGAAGAAGGACTGGGCTGCGAAGTTCGGTGCTGCAGAGCCTGCTGAATGGATGAAGAAGAACAACAAGCTCGTGATCAGCCCCAACGTTGCTGTGACACTTGTCTCCGACACGGCTGACATCAGCGTTGCACGTAACCAGTGCGAAGAGTCCCTCGAGGACTACTCCTGGAAGATGATCTTCGCGGATGACGATGCGAAGTTCGACGCGATGTGGGATGAGATGACCGCTACGCTGGACGGCATGGGATTCCAGGATCTGTACAAGTTCGACTGCGAGAAGTGGCAGCCTCAGATCGATGCGAAGAACGCGCTGCAGTAAGACGCAGGATTCGTTCTGATCAAACAAATAAACGGAGCCATCACGATTGTGGTGGCTCCGTTTTTTTATCCTCATAATTCTCATTAGTACTTTTAAATCTCATCGACAGAATCTCCGAACGGCTCGCCGGGGCGCCGGGCACTCCGATGAGCCCAAAGAAAGCGGCGTTTCGTGCAAAGGCACTCACGCCGCTCTGGTCTCATCTCCGTGGCGCCAAGGCGACCGTCTCGGAGATTCTGTCTTTGAGAGTTCTGCAAGCCCTATGACAGGATTCTGATCGATTCTACTCTCACAGATTCCCGATCAAGACCGTCGATGTCATAGAATCTGGCACTATTACAGATACTTGATCAGCTCGTCCCTTACG
>JAFPTK010000189.1 GCA_017400305.1 Lachnospiraceae bacterium
ATTATGTTTGAGTCGACAAGATGTTTAATATAGATTGGGCCATCGCCAAGCGGTAAGGCACAGCACTTTGACTGCTGCACGCGTGGGTTCGAATCCCGCTGGCCCTGTGTGTGATCCGGTCGATGAAGCATCGGTGATGGGATCCATACCGGCAATCCGTGCCACTAGCTCAGTCGGTAGAGCACTTGACTTTTAATCAAGTTGTCGAGGGTTCGATTCCCTCGTGGCACATATGAGTCAAAGGGGACGGTTCTCTTTGACTCATTTTTTTCTCAAAAATGAGTCAAAAAGAACCGTCCCCAGTGACTCACTTCCGGACAAATTCGAGGTTTAGGTCGGCAGGGCCGCCGATCCCCGGCACCGTTCCCTGGTTGTCATACTGCCAGTATCGGAAATGGTAAGGGGTCTGCGGCAGCGGCTCATAGTCCGCATACCAGAAGGGATAGTCCGTCAGATCGGACATCGTGAATTCAAAGGCCTCCCAGAGCATGTTGCTGTAGATCATCGGGCGGTATCCCGCCTCCTCGATCAGCTTGCAGAAGACCAGGGAATTCTTCGTAAACTGCTCCCCGGAGACATGATCCGTCCGGGCCTCGTCATCCAGGATACTCTCCGGATCGTACACCACCTCGAGGTCGATAGGATGGTCCCGCAGATGCTCGATCACGAAAGCCGCCTCCTCTGCGGCCTCCTCCTCGTTCACCGCCTGGGAAAAGAAGTACACGCCGACCTCCAGTCCGACCTTCCGGGCATTTTCTACATTTCTGTCAAACTCCTTATCCAGGTTCATCGTGCCCGCGGCGCCGTATCCCCGATACCCCAGGCGCAGAAACGCAAACTCATAGCCTGCCGCCCGGACCGCCTCCCAGTCGATCTCCCCGTTGTGGTGGGACACATCGACCCCCAGACGCGAGGTATACTGCTCATCCTCATAGCGGATCTTCCGTTCCTCATATCTGTCAAATCCCTCTGCCCGGTATTCCGCCCTGGGAACCGCCGGATCGATCCTCGTCTGATAGGATTCGCCGAAGACATCCACGAAACGGAACAGATCGGGATCCGACGCGTCATCCAGCTCCGCTGATAAAGCCTGCTGCCCGGCATCCTTAAGCCGCGAAAGCTTCAGGCGAAGGATCCGTCTCACCGACTCCTCCAGCCTGCTCTCGGGGATCTCTCCCCTCTCCGCCGCATCGAGCACGGCCTGATAAGTCTCCTCAAAATGCCCGGACAGCAACAGCATGTCGCAGCCGGCCTGCAGCGCCATGACAGCGGACTCCGCCGGGGTATAGTTGTCGCTCACCGCTCCCATATCGAGCGCGTCGGTGATGACAACTCCCTCATAACCGAGCTCTCCGCGAAGGATCCCGGTGATCATCTGCTCCGACAGGGAGGCCGGGAGCTTACTCCCCGTGATCTCAGGCAGGGAGATATGTGCCGCCATGATCATCTCCGCTCCGTCGGCAACCACGTCCGCAAAGGGGACCAGCTCGGCCCGGCGCAGCTCCGCCAGATCCTTGTGGGAAAAGGCGTATCCTTCATGGGAATCCTCGGCCGTCCCGCCATGGCCCGGATAGTGCTTAAAGCAGGGAATGATCCCGTGCGCACGGAGTCCCCCGGCAAAGACGCGGGCCAATTCCGACACGGTCTCCGGATCACCGCCGAAGGAGCGGTCCCCGATCACACGGTTCTCCGGATCGGTCAGTACGTCCGCATCCGGCGCGAAGTCAAGATTGAAGCCGAGATCGGCAAGATAACCGCCGATCGTTCCCGCCGCCTGCGACACCGCATCCGCACCGCCGGCGGCAAGCTTTGCGGCGGAACGCACGCGATCCACCCCAAATCCTCCCTTCCCGGCGATCCTGGCGACCCTGCCGCCTTCCTCATCCACGCCGAGAAAGACCGGGATCCCCTGCCGATCCATGGCACATCTCTGCAGACCGCCGAGCAGCTTTTCCGTCTGCTCCGGGTTGATCAGGTTCGCTTCAAATAAGATAAAACCGCCCACCGGATACCGGCGATACGCCTCGGAAAGCGCACTGTCCACCGCCGTCACGGCCCCACCGCCGGTCAGCGCCTCCGGCGCCGCAAAAAAGAGCTGGGCGACCTTTTCCTCCCGGGAAAGGGAAGCGACAAGATCCTCCACCTGCAGCTCCAATACCTCATCG
>JAFPTK010000190.1 GCA_017400305.1 Lachnospiraceae bacterium
AGAAGAGGGGGGATATCGGATCGAGACAGCGGATGGCGAAGTAATACAGGCCCGCTATGTGGTCAACGCGGCCGGGGTCTATTCCGACCGGATCCACAATATGGTCTCCCGTGATCACCGCTCGATCACACCGCGCGGCGGCGATTATCTCCTGATGGATAAGGAGGTTGGGAATACCGTCTCCCATACGATCTTCCAGCTGCCCGGCAAACTGGGAAAGGGAATCCTGGTGACGCCGACAGTACACGGAAATCTGCTGGCAGGACCCACGGCGACCGATACCGATGACAGAGAGGATACCGCCACCACGGCGGAGGAGCTCGCTGAAGTGCAGAAGCGGGCGTCCATGAGTGTGAAGAATATGCCCTACAAACAGGTGATCACTTCGTTCTCCGGGCTCAGAGCACATGAAGCGGGCGGGGATTTTGTCGTGGGTGAATGCCCGGATGCCCCCGGATTCTATGATGCCCTGGGAATCGAATCCCCGGGGCTGTCCGCCGCACCTGCCATCGGTCTCTATTTGGCGGAAGAGATCGCCCGGGCTGCCGGTGCATCGAGGAAAGAGCACTTTGACGGCACAAGACAGGGCATTCCGCATGTCGCGCTGCTGTCAGATCCGGAGAGAGAGGCGCTCATTCAGAAGGATCCCGCCTACGGGCAGATCGTCTGCCGCTGTGAGACCGTGACCGAGGGAGAGATCCGCGAAGCGATCCGCCGCACGCCGGGGGCCAGATCGATGGACGGCGTCAAACGCCGTGTGCGGGCCGGAATGGGACGCTGCCAGGGCGGCTTCTGCACGCCCCGCGTCATGGAAATCCTGTCGGAGGAGCTTGGGATCCCGATGGAACAGGTCTGCAAGAACCGCCCCGGTTCGGAGCTTCTGACCGGCGGGAAGGGAGGTGCGTCATGATCGATCGGGATGCGATCCTTAAGAAAGACCATGTCGGCGTCCTCATCATCGGAGGCGGCCCTGCGGGACTGGCCGCTGCGGCAGCCGCCCGAAAAGCAGGAGTCGATGATATCCTGATCATCGAACGGGACCGTATGCTGGGCGGGATCCTGAATCAGTGCATCCACAACGGTTTCGGTCTGCATACCTTTAAGGAGGAACTGACGGGGCCTGAATACGCGGCGCGATTTATCTCTCAGATCAGGGATCTGGAGATCCCGTACCTGTTAAACACCATGGTCCTATCGATCACAAGGGATAAGAGGGTGACGATCATCGGCAGTCGGACCGGGATCCGGACGATCTCGGCGGATGCGATCATCCTGGCCATGGGATGTCGGGAACGTTCCCGCGGCGCCCTGTCGATCCCGGGATACCGGCCGGCCGGTGTCTATACGGCGGGAACCGCGCAGCGACTGATGAATATCGAGGGCTATCAGATCGGTAAGCGCGTGGTGATCCTTGGATCGGGAGATATCGGTCTCATCATGGCGAGACGCATGACCCTTGAGGGGGCAAAGGTCCTCACCGTGGCCGAGCTCATGCCGTATTCCGGCGGGCTCAAGCGCAATATCGTCCAGTGTCTGAATGACTATGACATTCCGCTGCAGCTGTCCCATACGGTGGTGAATATCCTGGGAAAAGAACGGGTCGAGGGGGTGACGATCGCAGAGGTGGATGCTTCACGTAAGCCGATCCCCGGGACAGAGGTCACCTATGACTGTGACACGCTGCTTTTATCCTGCGGCCTGTTGCCGGAAAATGAACTCACGCGGATGCTCTCCGCGAATATGAGCCCGGTCACCGGCGGTGCCTCGGTGGATGATCTGCTGCAGACGGATGTACCCGGCGTGTTTGCCTGCGGGAATGTCTTACACGTGCACGATCTGGTGGATTACGTCTCGGAGGAGGCGGCCCTTGCGGGGGAGAATGCCGCGGCTTATGTCTCAGGGACTTACGGAAAGGGATCTTCGGATCCCATAGATGTCGTCGAGATCTCCACGGATGGCGGTGTCCGGTATACCGTGCCGCAGCGGATCCATGTGTCGCGCATGCGGGATTCCGTGACGGTCCGTTTCCGCGTGGCGGATGTCTATCGGGATAAGACCATCGCGGTATACCGCGGAGAGCGGTGCCTGAGCAGACGGAAGACGCGTGTTCTCGCTCCCGGTGAGATGGAGCAGGTGAAACTTGAGAAGAAGGATCTGCTGGGATTGACGGCGGCAGAGGGTCTGCGTGTCGTACTGGAGTCTGATACCGTCTGAACATGCCGAAGGCATGTGAATTGCGGGATGGGTCCGAAAGGACTTTGTCGGATCGGATCATGCATGTGATGAGGAGTGATCTGTCATGAGTGAGACAAGAGAATTGACCTGTATCAACTGTCCGCTGGGCTGTGCATTGACTGTCACCATCGACGGTGATACGGTGACCGTGGCCGGTAATACCTGCCCCCGCGGAGAAGCCTACGGCAGGAAGGAAGTGACGGATCCCACCCGGATCGTGACCTCCACGGTACCGGTGGATGGCGGTGATATCGCACGCGTTCCCGTGAAAACCGCTTCGGATATCCCCAAGGGGAAGATCTTTGAAGTCATGGATGCGGTCCACACAGCGCGCGTCAAAGCGCCGGTGAAGATCGGAGATATCATCCTGTCTGATGTGGCGGGTACCGGAGTCGATCTGGTGGCAGCCCGTGATGTGGCGGCGGTATGACGATGGATCGTCTGGCGCTCATCCGTGATACGGAGGTATTCGTCCTGGATATGGACGGTACTTACTATCTGGGAGAAAACATCCTGCCGGGCGCCCGGGAATTTCTTGATGCCGTGACGGCAGCGGGAAAGGAATACCTGTTCTTTACGAACAATTCCTCCCGATCTCCCCGGGATTACGTCGAGAAGCTTAAGCGGATGGATACTCTCATCACACCTGCTGAGATCCAGACCTCCGGGGATGTGATGATCACCTTCCTGAAGAGACATCATCCGGGAAAAAGAGTCTATCTCCTCGGAACGCCGGCTCTGACGGAGAGCTTCCGGGAGGCGGGGATCCCCCTGACGGAGGAGGAGAGACCTGACCTGGTCGTCCTCGGCTTTGATCAGACTCTTACTTATGAGCGGCTGACAAAGGCCTGCACCTGGATCCGTGAAGGAGCAGTGTTCCTGGCGACACATCCGGATATCAACTGTCCGGTGGAAGGGGGCTTCATCCCCGACTGCGGTGCGATGATCGCTGCGATCAGCCTGTCTACCGGCGTAAAGCCCAGGATCACGGGTAAGCCTTATCCTGAGACGGTGGAGGCGGTATTGGACCGCGTAAACGGGGAACGGGAAAAAACCGGGAAAGCGATGGTAACGAAGGAAGCGGTCACCTTTGTGGGGGATCGTCTCTATACCGATATCGCAACCGGTGTCAGGAACGGTGCGCACGGCGCACTGGTGCTGACCGGAGAGACAAAGCGGGAGGAGATCTCTTCCAGTGAGGTACAGCCGGATGCCGTATATGAATCCCTGGGGGAGATGGGACAGATCCTGAGAGGAGAAATCCGGTAATAAACGAATTACCGTTAATAATTCAACGAAACATAAACTAAATCATGGATGACGTCCGGATCTGCGGATATACGCAGTAAGACGATATCCGAGAGAAAGAAGGAGGGAATCATGAAAATCGCATTGATCAATGAAAACAGCCAGGCGGCCAAGAACGCGGTCATCGAGAAAGCGCTGAAAAAGGTGGTGGAGCCGATGGGACATACCGTGGACAACTACGGAATGTATGCCGCGGAGGATGCGGCGCAGTTAACCTACGTGCAGAATGGGATCCTGGCCTGCACGCTCCTTAATTCCGGTGCGGCGGATTTTGTTGTGACCGGCTGCGGGACCGGAGAGGGCGCAATGCTCGCTTTAAACAGCTTTCCCAATGTCATCTGCGGTCATGTTGCGACGCCGCTCGATGCCTACACCTTTGCCCAGATCAACGACGGCAACGCCATTGCGATCCCGTTTGCCTTAGGATTC
>JAFPTK010000191.1 GCA_017400305.1 Lachnospiraceae bacterium
AACTACACCCTGACCTACAGCCTGGGACTCTCCTTTCTGGCACTGCTGATCCTCTGCTCGCTGACGGAACGGAAGAAACCCCTGCTCACCGCGCTGTGCTGTGTCCTGGGCTTCCTGACCGGCGGCGGCAACTACATGACCGCCCTCTCGGTGACCATCGTCTCCGTCACGGCCTGTGTCTGGCTGTGGATCCGGAGGAAGAAGCTCCCTCCCCAGTGCCTGCCGACCGTATTTCTCCTGGCCGGATTTGCCGCGAGTTGTCTGGCGCCCGGGAATCAGACACGGGAGGCCATCGTGGAAGGATACGGCGCCGTCAAGTCGATCCTGATCTCGCTTTACTACGTGCTGGATCTCTGCATCTGGCAGTGGACACGATTTGAGCATATCCTGTTACTCCTGTTCCTGGCCCCGATCTTCTGGCAGGCGGCCGGAAAATCCCGGCTGACCTTCCGTTACCCGCTGCCGGCGGTCGTAATGGCCTATGGCCTGGCCGCCGCCAATGTGACACCGCCTCTCTATGCACTGGCCAACCTCGATGCCGGCAGACTGAAGGCACTCTTCTATCTGCAGTACGTACTGCTCCTGGTCCTGACTGAGGGCTATCTGATCGGATGGCTTCGGAACCGCGTTCTGGGATTTACCGGGAACCGGGAGACACCGCGCTGGTTCTTCCCGACGCTGGCCATAGCATTTGCGGCACTCTCACTCCTGAGCGCCCGGGTGGATCGGGATTACTATATCGCCGGCGAAGCGATCCGCGAACTTGCGGAAGGCACAGCAAGCGCCTATCGGGAGGAGAACCGGGAGCGCCTGTCCCTGTTATCCGATGAAACCCGATCGGATATCGTCCTGAAGCCCTACACGAGCCATCCCGACCTGCTCTTCTACTCGGATCTTTCCGAGGACCCAGAGGACTGGAGATGCGTCGGAATGGCAAGATATTATCACAAAGACAGCGTACGCTTGGAGGAAAGCCAATGACACAGGATCAGAAATTTATCTCCGCGGTCGCTTCGGTCGACGCGGATCGAAAGGAGCTGGCCGGTTTCCTGGATCTGGTCGTCGGCGCCCTGTCGGCGCGTTTCTCCCAGGGGGAGCTCATCCTCGTCGTCCGGGAGGATCATGACGGCGGAGACCAGGAGATCCGGGATTATTTCGCGGCCCATCCCACCGGGATGCTCATCTCGATCGTCACGATGGACCGCACCTCGGGTAAGGAGAGCGCGATGAATGCCGGGCGGGATCTCGCCATCGGCGACTATGTCTTTGAGTTTGACGATATCCATGTGGACTACGATGCCTCGGTGATCGGCGAGGCCTACGAGAAATGCCTGGAGGGATTTGACATCGTGACCGTGCGGAGCGACAAGAAGCCGCGGTTCACCTCCGGTCTCTTCTACCGCACCTTTAACCGCCTCTCCGGCGTGGGCCGGAAGCTGGGGCCCTCCACGCTCCGCGTCCTGTCCCGGCGGGCGATCAACCGTGTGAAATCCCTCGGGACCTATATCCCGTACCGCAAGGCCGTCTATGAACATGCCGGCCTCAACAGCACGGAGATCCGCTACCACTCCACGGATCCGGAGAGCCGCAACCGGCATTCGATCCGGGAGGAGCGCGGGGATCTTGCCTTTGATTCCTTTATCTACTTTACCAAGCTGACGGAGCGGCTCTCCCTCATCATCTGCGCGATCTTCTTCGCCATCGCGGTCGGCGTCGTCATCTACGTCATCTATTCACTGATCGCGGATGAGCAGCTGATCTCCGGATGGGTCTCCATCATGGGCTTTTTGTCGATCGGTTTCACCGGTCTCTTCGGCCTCTTAACCATCGTGATCAAATACCTGTCTGTCCTGGTCGACCTCACCTTCCGCAGACAGCGGTACCTGATCCGCGACATTGAGAAGATCAGCGGG
>JAFPTK010000192.1 GCA_017400305.1 Lachnospiraceae bacterium
ATCCGGAGCGCAAGCTGGAACCGGGCGAGATCATGACCTATTACGGCCAGATCCGCCAGGGATTTGAATATCCGTCCATTGGGTTCGCGGTCATCGCGGAGTCCGATATCTTCGGCACGCAGAGCCGGAAGAAGACCAAAAAGAAGAAATATGAGGGCGAGCAGATCCAGGCCTTCTCCGAGCTGAAGGTGGGCGATTACGTGGTCCATGAGGATCACGGTATCGGCATCTACAGGGGTGTGGAGAAGATCGAGGTCAATCACATCGCCAAGGACTATATCAAGATCGAGTACGGCGGAGGCGGAACGCTCTATGTTTTGCCGACGGAGCTCTCTGTCCTGCAGAAATACGCGTCCGCGAGTGCCGCAAAGCCCAAGCTCAACAAGCTCGGCACGCAGGAATGGGCCGGCACCAAGCGCAAAGTAAAGAGCGCGGTGGACGAGGTCGCAGAGGACCTCGTGCAGCTGTACTCGGCGCGCCGGGAGAAGAAGGGGCATCAGTTCGGCCCCGACACGGTATGGCAGAAGGAGTTCGAGGAGATGTTCCCCTACGAGGAGACGGACGACCAGCTCACAGCCATCGAAGAGACCAAGAAAGACATGGAGAGCGACCGGATCATGGACCGCCTGATCTGCGGAGACGTCGGCTACGGCAAAACAGAGATCGCCGTCAGGGCCGCTTTCAAGGCCGTGCAGGAGGGCATGCAGGTGGCTGTTCTCGTCCCCACGACCATCCTTGCGCAGCAGCACTACAACACCTTCTGCGAGAGGATGCGCAGATATCCGGTCACTGTCGGTATGCTTTCCCGCTTCCGCTCTTCCGCGGAGCAGAAGCAGACCATCAAGGAAGTCTCCCAGGGACTCTGTGATATTGTCATCGGCACCCACAGACTTCTGTCCAAGGACGTCAAGTTCAAGAATCTGGGTCTTCTTGTCGTGGATGAGGAACAGCGCTTCGGCGTGACCCACAAAGAAAAGATCAAGAAAATGAAGGAAAATGTGGACGTTCTGACCCTTTCCGCGACGCCGATCCCGCGCACCCTTCATATGAGCCTTGTGGGGATCCGCGACATGACGGTTCTGGAGGACGCGCCGGAAGGTCGTGTGCCGATCCAGACCTACGTCATGGAATACGATGAGGAGATGGTCAGGGAGGCGATCCTTCGTGAACTCTCCCGCAAGGGACAGGTATACTATGTCCACAACAAAGTCCACGACATTGAGGATGTGACATTCCGCCTGCAGCAGCTCGTGCCGGAGGCCAATATCGTCTACGCGCACGGCCAGATGAAGGAATCGGAGCTGGAGAAGATCATGTATGATTTCATTAACGGTGAGATCGACGTGCTGGTCTCCACGACCATTATCGAGACAGGCCTGGATATTTCCAACGTCAATACCATTATCATTCATGACTCGGACAAGATGGGACTGTCGCAGCTGTATCAGCTGCGCGGACGTGTCGGCCGGAGCGGCCGCACGGCGTACGCCTTTTTGATGTACCGCAAGGACAGGATGCTCCGCGAGGTCGCGGAGAAGCGCCTCCGCGCTATCAAGGAGTACACGGATCTGGGCAGCGGCTTCAGGATCGCGATGCGCGATCTCGAGATCCGCGGCGCCGGAAG
>JAFPTK010000193.1 GCA_017400305.1 Lachnospiraceae bacterium
AAGAGTGTCCTGCTCCAGTGCATCGGCGCCTCCGATGTGATCCGGCCCGATTTCTGCGAGGGTCTTCTGCTCAAGGATACTTCCGTCATCCTCTGTACGGACGGTTTCTGGCGCAGACTGCCGGAAACGGTGCTGTGGGAGGCGGTACAGGCAGATCCCGAGGGCAGTGAAGAGGCCATGAGCGGAGTGTTAAAGCAGCTGGCTTCCAGGGTCAAGCAGCAGGGGGAGCGGGATAATATCTCCGCGGTCTATCTGATGCTGTTGACCGAGGGGAGTGAGACCGGATGGATGCCGGCGGCCTGTCCGTCGCGGCAGGTAATGGCATGCTGACGGCGGGAAGTGTCATCGGCGGGAGATACCGGATCCTGGACATCATCGGACAGGGTGGACAGAGCCGGGTATACCTGGCCCATGACGAACGGGCCGGCAGGCAGTGGGCGGTCAAGGAGCTGCGCGAAGATGTGGAGCATGCGGGGCTGATCCGCAGGAGCTTTCTGGCGGAGCTTAAGTTCCTGCGGGCGCTGCATCATCCGTACCTGCCGACGATCGTGGACTGCATCGATGAGGGGGAGGAGAAGCCGCTATTCATCGTCATGGATTTCATCGACGGCAGACCGCTCTCCGAGATCCTGTCGAAGTACGGCGCCCAGCCGCAGGACCGTGTGGTGCGGTGGGGGATCGAGCTGTGTGAGGTATTGTACTATCTGCATGAACAGAAGCCGCCGATCATTTATCGTGATCTGAAGCCTGCCAATATCATGCTGCGCCCCTCCGGTGACATCACGCTGATCGATTTCGGGACGGCAAGGCAGTACCGCATTCCGGATGATACCGTCTCCGGGGACCTCAGGGAGGATACGATCTGTCTCGGAACCCGCGGTTACGCGGCACCGGAACAGTTCGGCGGACACGGCCAGACGGATGCCCGTACCGATATCTACTGTCTCGGGGCCACGATGTATCATCTGCTCACCGGGCACAATCCCGCCAGACCGCCGTATGAGATCCGGCCGATCCGCACCTGGAATCCGGCGCTCTCTACCGGTCTGGAGGAGATCCTCTTAAAATGCACCATGCAGGATCCGTCGGAGAGGTTTTCCTCCTGTGCGGAGGTTCGATATGCCCTCCTGCACTACAAGGAGCGTGATCGGGGATTCCGGCTGCGCGCCGCCCGGCGGATCGCGGTATTTGCGGCGAGCACGCTCCTGTCGGTGGCGGCGGGGACGCTGGCTTTTACCAAAAATGCGGAGGCGCGGGAATTGAACAGCTGGAATGAGCTGCTCGCCATGACCTCCATGGAGGCGATCGAGGAGGGCAATGCGGAGGCGGCACTTCAGAATTACTGCCGGATCGCGATCCGCATCCGGGACAATACCCCGGAGCTGTTGGATGCCGGGGTGAAGCCGGAGGATCTGCACAATGCGCTCGGATATATCGCCAAGCGGTTGGAACTTGATATCATCGGGGACAGCGAGGCCGGAGAGGCATCGCCGTACTTAAGATCCAAGCGGGTCAGGGAGCTGTCGCTGGAGCTGGTGCGTGAACTGCAGGCAGCGGAGATGAGTCTGAACGCGGAAGGGAGGATGCCATGAGCCTCATGCAGCAGATCACGCAGGATCTGCAGGTTGCCGAGATCTGCACCGGGATCGCCCTGCTCCTGGGTCTCATAACGATCGCGCTGTTTTTTGCGCTTCATATCCCGGCGTGTCTCAGGGCTTTGACGGGGATCGGCCGCAAACGGGAGATCCGCAGGATGGAAATAGCGGATCCTCGCACGGGGACTGCGGATCGCTCGGCCGGGACAGGTACGGTGAGACAGCATATGACCAAAATGCTGGTGATGGAGACGGATATCCGTATAAACTCGGACACGGGGAACAACAAGATATAGTGTTCCGGTTTGACACAGGGTGGCGAATAAGGTATCATTTGTGGGTGGCAGAGCTGTTCCCGAGAGGATCCCCCGATGCGCGAACTGGAATATCCATTCAATTCAAGCGACATCCTGAAACGCGCCCGGCGTTTCAAGAGGGAATTGCTGTCTGACGGAAGTGTCCGTATAAAAAAGAAGATCGCCGTGCTGGGCGGTTCCACGACACATGATATCATCAGATCGATGGAACTGTTTCTGTTGAATGCCGGTATCGAACCGGAATTCTATGAATCGGAGTATGCGCAGTACTGGCAGGATGCTATGTTTCCCGGCGAATCCCTGCGGAACTTTGCACCGGATATCGTCCTGATCTGTACCGGTATCCGTAATATCCGGGTCTGGCCGTCGGTCGGAGATACGGCTGAACAGGCGGTGCAACGCGAGGAGGAAGAGTTCGCCCGGTA
>JAFPTK010000194.1 GCA_017400305.1 Lachnospiraceae bacterium
GCCGCCTCCGGGCATTCGATGATCGCAAGGCCGATATTGATACTGTTGCGGTAAAAGATCCTCGCAAAGGTCTCCGCGATCACACAGGAGATCCCGGACGCCTTGATCGCGATAGGCGCATGCTCACGGGAGGAGCCGCAGCCGAAATTCTTATTGGCGACCATGATATCACCGGGCTGTACCTTATTCACAAATTCCTTGTCAATATCCTCCATGCAATGCCCCGCCAGTTCCTTCTCATCCGAGGTATTGAGATATCTGGCCGGGATGATGACGTCCGTATCGACATTATCTCCGTATTTATGTACTCTGCCTTTCGCTGCTTCCATATCCTGATCCTTTCTCCGGGCGAACCGCCGGTCAACCGTCACTTAAGACTCCCGAATGATCCCTCAAAGCGCATCCGGTGTCACGATCCTGCCAGCCACGGCACTCGCCGCGGCAACCGCAGGAGAGGCCAGATAGATCTCCGAATCGATCGCTCCCATCCGGCCGACAAAATTCCGGTTCGTGGTCGAGACACACTTCTCACCGGAAGCAAGGATCCCCATATAGCCGCCCAGGCAAGGGCCGCAGGTCGGCGTGGATACAACGGCTCCCGCCTCAATAAAGGTTTTGAGGAGCCCTTCCTCCATCGCCTGCAGATAGATCTTCTGCGTAGCAGGAATGACGATGCAGCGGACCCCTTTGGCCACATGACGTCCGCTTAAAACCTTCGCGGCGATCCGCAGATCATCCAGTCTGCCGTTCGTGCAGGAGCCGATGACCGCCTGATCGATGCGTACATCGCCGGCTTCCCGGACCGGTCTGGCATTCTCCGGAAGATGCGGATAGGAAACCGTGGATTCCAGCGTATTTAAGTCGATCGTGATGGTCTCGTCGTAGACCGCGTCCTCATCCGCCGTGAAGATCTCCCATTTCCTGCCCTTCGCGTGCTCCTCAAGGTAGGCGAGCGCTTTGTCATCCACCGGGAAGATCCCGTTCTTGGCGCCGGCCTCGATGGCCATATTGGCAATGGTGAACCGGTCATCCATCGACAGGTTGGCCACACCGTCTCCCGTGAACTCCAGAGATTTGTAAAGCGCCCCGTCGACGCCGATCTGACCGATGAGATACAGGATCACATCCTTGCCGGATACCCAGGGGCGGAAGCTCCCGGTCAGGACGACCCGGATCGCGCTCGGCACCTTGAACCAGGTCTTGCCGGTCGCCATGCCGGCGGCCATATCGGTCGAGCCCACACCGGTGGAAAAGGCTCCCAGAGCACCGTAGGTGCAGGTGTGAGAATCCGCGCCGATGATGACGTCGCCGGGAAGGGTCAGTCCCTTCTCCGGCAGGAGCGCATGCTCGATCCCCATCTCCCCCACTTCGAAATAGTTCTCGATATCGTGCTTCCTGGCAAATTCCCGGACACACTTGCAGTGTTCCGCCGATTTGATATCCTTGTTCGGGACGAAATGATCCGGGACAAGGGCGATCTTCGTGCGATCAAAGACGCCGTCCTTTTTGAATTTCTCCATCTCCTTGATGGCTACCGGGCTTGTGATATCGTTGCCCAGCACCAGATCCAGCTTTGCTTCGATCAGATCCCCCGCCTGTACCGCCGGCAGTCCCGCGTGTGCTGCGAGGATCTTCTGGCTCATTGTCATGCTCATGCGATCACCTCCGAGAATTCGTCCTGTTCAAAAACCATTGAATTATTATTTTACTCTATTTTTGCCCTTTCGGAAAGAAGGATTCTTAAGGAATTGACCGAGACCGGAGACGATCCCGGACAGATCCGCCGCCTGATATCCTTTGCGGTAGAGGATCACATACGCTGCGGTCAGCAGGATCCCCAAAACCGTGAGAAGTCTTCCCGCCGTCCTCCCGGCCGGATGATAATCCACACGGATCTCATGCACCCCTGCCGGCACATCGATCGCCATCAGACCGTAATCGGCCCGGATGATCTTCGTCCGCCGGCCGTCCAGGGTTGCCGTAAAACCTTTGGCGGCAGGCACCGCAAAGAACACCAGATTCTCCTCCGGAAGATTTGCGGTGGTTGCGGAAAACCCGCGGGTATCCGTCTCAAACCTGGTGCAGGCGCTCTGTCTGCGTTCCGCGCACTCCATCGCGAACACCTCGTCACTCATCACCTCCGTGATCTCGTTATCCGGAAGCTCGTTCATCAACGCCCCGTAACGCTCCGCGTCCCTATCGGACAACACCAGTGCTTTCACCAGCATTCTATCCGCATCGGACCTGGTAACCGTATCGAAGACGGATTTCCTCACATAATAGTGATAGGTAAAGCCCATGGGGATATAGTTCTTATTCTCATAGATCGCGAAATCATTCTGGTCCTCCCGGTATACATACCCGGGCATCCCGCGGCCCTCACTGAATTCCCCGGAATCATTGACGGCGGAATTCTCCAGGTAATACCGCGCCGAGAGGATCGCACGCATCCCGATCCTCGACAGCGGCGCGTCGGACTCCACGCCTCTTTCGATCCCGCCGATCCCGTCATAGAAATCAAAGATCTGTGAGGGGACCGTACTTAAGAAGCAGTGGATCGTGGGAAGCCCCCAGGCCATCTCGTAGTTGGTGGAAGTGGAATCCGTCTCGATCCGGAAGAAGGTTCCGTCCTCCAGCTCCGGTCTGGTGTCGATCATCTGCTTCTTCCACTCCGTCATGCCGAAATCGTTGATGAGTCCGGCGCCGTTGTGGAGTACCGTAAAGGTGGTGAGCCAGCACGCCAGGATCGTGGCGCCCAGAAAGGCGAGGTTCTTAAGTGCCCTTCCCTTCACGAGATACACGATCAGGATCAGCAGAAGCAGCATCAATCCGGTTGCCTCCACCTGATGCCAGAACATACTCGGATTATCCGTCATATTGAGATACACAACCTCGCCTTCACTGTTCTTGGA
>JAFPTK010000020.1 GCA_017400305.1 Lachnospiraceae bacterium
CACGCATGCCCGCAGGCCGTTCACATTCCAGGAAATGTACTTGTGCATCTCAATCGCCCTCCAGTCCGTAATGAAAACGTCCCGCCTCACCGATGGAGCTTAAATACCGCTCCTGCAGGGAGTCCGACAGTCTGCGCATCTCTTCGATCGCATCCCGCTCCTCCCCATGGCGGATCTGTCCGCGCCCCGCCGCCATCTCGCGGATCATCCAGCTGTTGATCTGCGGCGTAAAATGAATGGTATCCATGTAATTATCCAGTTCCGTGATGATCTGCTCCTGTGCCTGCCAGGAGTATACCTCGACGTTCCGGTACGGTGTAAGCGTCTCCATTGCCCGCAGTTCGCATGCCAGATAAGCATCTCTCTCTCCGAGACGGATCTCCTGATCCCACCACAGCATGGAATACGGCGGGAAGAAAAACCGGTAGTATGTCTCCGGATGCGCCTCCACCTCCGCCGTGATCAACGCCAGATTGGCCTTGCACTGCGACTCCCACAGATCCTCCGGCTGCATCTTCTGCACCGACGGCGTGCGCAGGTAGTGATACAGGACGGCATCCTCCGAAAAATCCTTGTCCGTCGCCCAGTAGTAGCTTTTTCCCTCATCATAGAAGGCCGACCGCGATTGAGCGATCTCATACGGGATCCTCCGGAACAGGACATCCCGGTTGAACAGATATTTCACGTCATTGAACGGGTTCCGATCATAGAGATACATGGGACAGCCCGTCAGCGCAAAGGTGGTCTCCGCCTCCCCCGTGAGAGAGGAGGGATCGAGGTTAAAGAATACCTGTCGGACCTCTCTCGACTGATGCGCCTGTGAGAGGAACCAGCAGAGATCCGCTGCGCCGCCGTAGGAACGGACCGCCTTGACCGCGGTGCATCCAAACGCATCGTTGAGCTCCCTGTTGTTCACGTTCTCGGCCACCGAACTTCCTGCGAGGACCGCATCGTAATCGAAGGTCTTCAGCGTTCCGATCACCTGGTATTCCTTTTCATTCAGCACCGCCTTTAATCCGAACCACGGACGATGATAATGATAAAAGGGATCAAAGAGAAAGACCAGGAGACCCGCGAAGAGCAGAACTCCCAGCATGCAGGCAAGAAGCAGGCGCTGAAACCTCCTCACCGACAGGACGGCCGGCTCCCGGCCGCCTGCAGCAGGTTTCACAGCCCCGGCCGTCTGCGGCTTTCGCATCGTTCTATGTGCTGTGACCGTTTGTCCGTTTTTCTTATCCATCCGATCCCCTCTATCCACAGCCCGTCTGCGGGAGGATTCCCTGTGACCCGTGTGTGCCCGCGGGATGCCTGTGAACAGGACCTGTCAGAACGCGAAATATAGAAACGTCCCCACATTGTTAAAAGCTAACACCGACCAGGCAAACAGAAGGCCCATCCCGATTGCAAGGCGCCCGGTCAGTCTGCAGTTCTTCGCGATCTCCCAGGCATTTCGACGGGAGATGAGGAAAAAACCAAGCGCCACCAGCAGGACCCATAGGAAGAGCTTCACGATCCCCTCACTTCCCGGGAATGCCATGGTGATGCCTTTGATGACAGGATACAGCTCCGTAAACTCCAAATGCTCCGCGATCCGGTACAAAAATCCCGGATACAGCGGGATACACAGACGCTTCAGCATCATGACGGCCTTCCCCACGCTCTCCGCCCGGAAAAAGATCAGCGTAAACAGAAATGCCGCAAATACGCTCACCCGGGTGAAAAGGCGGCGAATGCCGGAGGTTTCCCCCTTCGACGCGGCCGTCGTCTGTCCGTCGATCATCCTCTTTTTCCTCAGGGAGAGCAGCCCATGCGACAGCGCCACAAACAACCCGTTGATCGCTCCCCAGAGAAGATACGTCGCGCCGATCCCATGCCACAGACCGGAGAGCAGGAAGATGATCAGGATATTCCCAAAGGTGCGGATCCCGCCGCGCCGGCTGCCCCCCAACGGGATGTAGACATATCGGACAAAAAAGCGCGAGAGCGTCGCATGCCACCTCTTCCAGAAATCACCGATACCGTCTGCCTGAAACGGCCGGTCAAAGTTGACGGGAAGCGCGATCATAAGCATCTCCGAGATCCCCATCGCCATGTCACAGTAACCGCTGAAATCAAAGTAGAGCTGAAAGGCGTAGGTGATGAGCAGCAGGAGGACCGTCAGCGTATCCAGATAATCCGTCTGCGCAAATCCCTGTTGAACGAGAGGTGAAAGGGTATCCGCATAGAGAACCTTTTTGGCGAGACCAAAGATGAATAACAGAAGCCCCCTGAGGATCCGATCCCGATCCAGACGTCCGCGCATCCGGTTCCGAAATTGCGTCAGCATTTCCTGCGGCAGCGCGATGGGGCCCTGCGCAAGCTTGGGGAAATAGAGCAGATACAGAAGATACTCC
>JAFPTK010000021.1 GCA_017400305.1 Lachnospiraceae bacterium
ACGGCATCGGAGGAGGAGCGGGACCGGATGATCCCACCGACGAGAGTTGACTTGAACCGGATGTTTCGGGAGGGAGCGTCCCGGATCGGAGAGGATTTTTCGGATGTACGGGGACAGCAGGCGGTCCGGCGGGCAGCGGAGATCGCGGTGGCGGGTTTTCATCACCTGCTGATCGTCGGTCCGCCCGGCGCCGGGAAGAGCATGATCGCCGGACGGATCCCGGGGATCATGCCGCCGCTTTCCGTCGAAGAGAGTCTGGAGGTCTCCGCGATCTACAGCGTTGCCGGGCTGATGCCGACCGGTGAGGCATTGATCACGAAGCGCCCCTTCCTGGCTCCGCATCATACCATCACCCGGGCGGCGCTGACCGGAGGCGGCGCGTCACCCAGGCCGGGTCTGATCTCCTTGGCGCATCGCGGTGTCCTGTTTCTGGATGAGATGCCGGAATTTCACAGGGAGATGCTGGACCTGTTGCGTCAGCCTCTGGAGGAGCGCGCGGTCCACTTATCCCGGTCCGTCGGCAGCTGCAGTTATCCGGCCGATTTCATGCTCGTCGGGGCAATGAATCCCTGCCCGTGTGGGTACTATCCGGACAGAAATCGGTGTCGGTGCACCGACAGCGAGATCCGCCGCTATCTCTCCCGCGTATCGGGACCGATCCTGGACCGCATCGATATCTGTGTGGAGGCGCAGCGGATCGAGGTGGAGGAGCTTTCGCAGCACGGGGAAGCCAATGCGGAATCCAGCGCTTCGATCCGGGAAAGGGTCCTGCGCGCCCGACAGATGCAGGAACGCCGATTTGTCGGAACTTCGCTCCGGTTCAATTCGGATATGGGCGCACAGGATATTCACCGATACTGCGTGCTGGAGGAGAAGGAGGAAGCATTGCTGCAAAGCCTGTTCAACCGGATGGATCTGAGCGCCCGCGCCTACCACCGGGTCCTCAAGGTCGCCCGGACGATCGCGGATCTGGAGGGATCGGAACAGATCGGGCAGAGCCACATCATGGAAGCGGTCTGCTATCGGATGACCGATTCCGACTATTGGCAGTCTGAAACCGCACAGTCCGGGGAGAACCCGCGGGATCAACGGATGGAAACTCTACAGTCCGGGGAGGACCGTCAGGATCGGAGGATCGGGACAGGGCGGCGCAGAAAGGATCAGCAGGCGTCGGCAGCAGGCGGAAGGAGGCGGGTTTCATGACGGAAAAAGAGATCGCGTATCTATACTGGCTCTACTGCGGTCCGGGGATCGGCCATCAGCGCGCCCATCGCCTCTTAGATGCCTGCGGGACGGCGGAGGGGGTCTGCCGGCAGGCGGATCGTGCGGTCAGACTCCTGGAACCCTCGCTTCGGGAGCCGTTCCTTGCACATGCGGAAACCTTTGATCCGATGACGGAGTACCAAAGAATGAGGGAGAGGGGGATCCGGTTCACCTGCGAGCTGCTGGATGATTATCCTGCCAAATTCAGAAATATCCCGGATCCGCCCTTCGGGCTCACCTGGAAGGGGAAATTGCCGGATCCGAAGATTCCGAGTGTCGCGGTGATCGGTGCGAGACAGTGCTCGGAATACGGCAGACAGATGGCGGCAAGATTCGGGACTGAGCTCGCACAGGCCGGGATCCAGGTGATCTCCGGGATGGCAGTGGGGATCGACGGTCTCGCACAGTCCGGCGCGTTAAAAGCCGGAGGGATCAGCTTCGGGATCCTCGGAAGCGGTGTGGATGTCTGCTACCCGGCGGAGAACCGCGCTCTCTATGAGAAGCTGATAAACCGAGGCGGCGTGATATCGGAGAATCCGCCGGGGACGCAGCCGCAGGCGAAGCATTTTCCGAGGAGGAACCGGCTGATCAGCGGCTTCTGTGACCTTCTACTCGTGATCGAAGCCAGAAAACGCTCCGGCACGGCGATCACGGTGGATATGGCACTGGAGCAGGGGAGGGATGTCTATGCACTTCCGGGCCGTGTCACAGATGCCCTGAGCGACGGCTGTAATCAACTGATCAGACAGGGCGCCGGGATCGCGACCTGCGTGCAGGATCTGATCGATGTATTTCGCGCTGACGCAGCCGATAAGCGGCCGGACACGGCTGACGATCGCGGTCCGCTCCCGGCCTTCTCCGGTCTGACGGAACAGGAGCGTCTCATCGCGGACCTCTTAAGAGATCTTCCCCGATCGGTCTCCGGGATCGCCGACGCGCTTGCCTCTAAAGGACATCCCATGGAGATCCCGGTCCTCTCGGAGATCCTCATCGGCCTCTGCCTTAAGGGGATCGCGGAATCCGGCGGCGGCTGTTTCCGGCTGACGGACAATGAAGTTCTATCCCATGCGTGAATGGATACCGGTTTACCATGTTCGTGAGTAGGATCGCGAAGGAGGTTGGCAGGGAGATCATTTGCCAATTCCACGAATATCTGCTATGGTTGAGATTATGAATAACGAAGAGTGCAAGATGACATTCAGTGCCTTTGTGCATGACAAGACGGGGAAGCGGATCGTCCGCGTCTCCTTTGAGCGCGCGAACGCGAAGGGCGGAACAGATCGTGCCGAAGGGACGGTCCCCGGAGGTACCATCGAGCAGAACCGGGGCTTCTCGGCTGAGGAAGCCGCACAGCTGTCGGATTATCTGAAGGCCAATGAGAGCGATATCCTCTCAAGGGCCAAAGAGATCAGCAACCCCATGCGCTGGATGTCGTAAGCGGAGGAAGAAAATGTCGATCATTGGTGCATTCATGGTACCGCATCCTCCGATCATCCTGCCGGAGGTCGGACGGGGTGAGGAGGAGAAGATCCGCCCGACGACCGAAGCCTATCGCAGGGTGGCGGAACAGATCGCCGCGCTTCGCCCCGATGTGATCCTGATCAGCTCCCCTCACAGTATCCTGTATGCGGATTACTTCCATATCTCGCCGGGGCGCAAGGCCGCCGGTTCCATGCGGCAGTTCCGGGCGGGAGATGTTCGGTTTCAGGTGGAATATGACGAGCCGCTCGTACAAAGAATCGCAGATCTCGCGGAGGGCAGGGGACTTCCCGCCGGTACGCTGGGAGAGAAGGACGCCACACTGGATCACGGGACCATGATCCCGCTGTATTTTATCAGACAGCAGACCGGAATGGACCGGGTTCCCATCGTGAGGCTCGGCCTTTCGGGACTGTCTCTGACCGATCACTACCGGTACGGCATGTGTATCCGGGATGCCGTGGAGGCCCTGGACCGAAGGGCGGTCTTTGTGGCAAGCGGAGATCTGTCTCATAAATGCAGGGCGGAGGGTCCGTACGGCTTTGCGCCGGAGGGACCCGAGTATGACCGCAGGATCATGGATGTGATGGGACGGGCGGCCTTCGGTGAACTCCTTGAATTTGACGAGGGATTTCTGGATCGTGCGGCCGAGTGTGGGCATCGCTCCTTCGTCATCATGGCGGGTGCGCTGGACGGCCGGTCCGTTGAGCCGGAGAGACTCTCGCATGAGGATACCTTTGGCGTGGGATACGGGATCTGTGCTTATCGCATTGCGGGAGAGGATCCCGACCGATCGTTTCTCAAAAAGAGAGAAGAGCAAAAGGAGCGGGAGATGACAGACCGACGGGAGCGGGAGGACGCCTGGGTGCGATTGGCCAGGCTCTCTCTGGAACACTATGTGAAGACGGGGAAGGAACTCCCCAGAGACGCCTATCCGAAGGATCTTCCCGAGGAACTGACGGCGAGACGCGCGGGCGCTTTTGTCTCTCTTCATAAGGAAGGGCAGTTACGAGGTTGTATCGGCACCATCGGACCGACCGCGCCCTGTGTCGCCGATGAGATCGTACAGAATGCGGTCAGTGCCGCGGTGCGTGATCCACGCTTTTTCCCGGTGCAGATACCGGAACTTCCTTATCTGGAGATCAGCGTGGATGTGCTGGGGGACACGGAACCCATCGATTCCACGGATCAGCTGGATGTGAAGCGTTACGGCGTGATCGTCACCTGCGGGACCAGGAGAGGGCTGCTCCTGCCGAATCTGGACGGCGTCGATACGATCGAGGAGCAGGTGCGGATCGCCAGGGAAAAGGGCGGGATCCGCGAAGGGGAGAAAGGGATCCGCTATGAGCGCTTCGAAGTGGTGCGGCACGATCCCGGTAAAGAATAGAGGAGGTTGCAATGAACCTGATAAAAAAGCCCGTGACGGGCATGAAGGATGTCCTGCCGGAGGAGGCGAGGCTCAGGAACTACGTGATGGATGTGATCCGTAAGACCTATGCGGCGTACGGATTTCAACAGATCGAGACCCCGGCCGTCGAGCACCTCGATAATCTCAACAGCAAGCAGGGCGGGGAAAATGAGAAACTGATCTTTAAGATCTTAAAGCGCGGCGAGAAGTTGAAGCTGGATGAAGTAAAGGAAGCGGCGGATCTGACCGAGGAAGGACTCCGCTATGACCTCACGGTACCTCTCGTCCGTTTCTATTCGGCGCATCAGGCGGAGCTGCCCGCGCCCTTCAAGGCGCTGCAGATGGGACCTGTCTGGCGGGCCGATCGGCCGCAGAAGGGACGCTTCCGCCAGTTTGTCCAGTGCGATATCGATATCCTGGGCGATGCGACCAATCTCGCGGAGATCGAGCTGATCCTCGCGACCACCAAAGCACTGCACAATCTCGGCTTTTCCGGCTTTGAAGTGCGGATCGGCGACCGGAGGCTCCTTAAGGCAATGGCTGCCTATGCGGGCTTTGCGGAGCAGGATTACGACGAGGTGTTCATCATCCTGGACAAGATGGACAAGATCGGTCAGGACGGCGTACAGAAGGAGCTGACGGATGCCGGCTTCGGCGAGGAAGCGGCGAAGCGGTATCTTTCGCTTTACCGGGAACTGGAGAACCGCCCGGGGGCGGAGGGAATCCGCTATCTGGCCGGGACGCTCGCAGAGCACCTGGAGGCCGGGGTTGCCGACAATCTGATCGAGATCATGGATCTGGTGGAGAAGTCCAGGACGGCGGATTTTGCACTGGTCTTTGATCCCACCCTGGTGCGCGGTATGAGCTACTACACCGGGACGATCTTTGAGATCGCGATGCCGGAATTCGGGGCCAGCGCCGGCGGCGGCGGTAGATACGACCGGATGGTCGGGAAGTTCACCGGGCTGGATGTACCTGCCTGCGGGTTCTCGATCGGTTTTGAGAGGATCCTGCTGCTCCTCACCGAGCGGGGCTTCCGTGTGCCGACTGCGGGAAGCAGATGCGCGGTCCTCATTGAGAAGGGAGCTTCGCCGGACGCGGTCCACGCGGTGATGAAGGAAGCGGAGGCACGCAGGGAAGCGGGAGATCAGGTCCTCGTCGTCCGGATGAATAAGAATAAGAAGTTCCAAAAGGAACAACTTGCGGCAGAGGGCTATCAGGAGATCCGCGAGGTGTTCAGAGATTGATCCGGACAATCTCCGGCACCGAAAAATCTGCCGGCAGGCAGACGGCCAGTGCATAGAGATCCGGTATGTCATCCGGCCGGATCACATTCGAATAAAGATGATCGATCACCCGGCCGTCGCGGCCGTCGCTGATCACGGAGCGGTCGATATCGGCGAAAAATCCGTTGAAATCTTCGGATAGACCGCACCCGGTGCGCTTCGTATGGGCCTCCTTTGCGGAGAAGATGCGAAAGAAAGTCTCTCGCAGGGATGCTTTATCGGAAAGGGATCGCAGGAGCTCCTGTTCCTTCGGATGGAAGAAGCGCCGGCTGACTCCTTCCGTATCGATCCGTGTCTCGATCCGCTGTACATCCACCCCGACAGGGAGCAGATCATCGATCCCGCAGACGGCCAGATCGCCGGAGTGGGAGAGCGAAAACTGCGGCAGATCCTTATCAGCGAAGCAGGGCTTTCCCCGCTCCGTACGGATGATCTCCGGAAGAGCGGCGGGATCCGGCGAGGGAAACCGCTCGGGGTCCTCCCGGTGAAGAGCGGAAGCCAGAAGACGCCAGGCTGCCTCGTGGTGCCTGGCGTGCGCAGTGCCGGGGACCGGACCTGGCGAAGCCGGAGATCCGGCCGGTATGACCGTGTAGAATAATCTGACCATGAAATGGATTGTATCACAGGGGAACGGGCGAAACAATCGGCCCGATCCTTTCGCAGGAGGTTTTTGGTGGAACTGTTGCAAGTGATCATCATCATACTGTTACTGATCCTCTCGGCCTTTTTCTCCTCCGCGGAAACGGCCTATATGACGGTGAACCGCGTGCGGGTCGAATCCCTTGCCAAGGACGGGAACCAGCTCGCTGCTGTGGTCTGCCGTATCCTCGATCAGTATCCCAAGATGATCTCCGCGATCCTGATCGGCAATAATGTGGTGAATCTGGCGGCTTCGGCCATGGTGACCGTCCTGGTGACCCGACTCTTCGGTTCTGCCTTTATCGGCGTGGGAACCGGTATCCTGACGATCCTCGTGCTGATGTTCGGCGAGATCCTGCCCAAGACCATTGCCAAGATCCATGCAGAGCGCCTGTCCTTTGCCTACGCGCATGCGATCCTCGCGACCATGATCATTCTCACGCCGCTCATCTTTCTCATCGATCTCTTAAGCAACGGGATCCTGAAGCTCCTGCGGGTGGATATCCACGCGCGGGATACTATGACAGAGACGGAACTCAAGGCATACGTCGATATCAGCCATGAGGACGGCGTGATCGAGACCGGAGAGAAGGAGATCATCAATAATGTCTTTGACTTCTCCGATACGGTCGCCAAGGACATCATGATCCCCAGGATCGACATGAGCTGCGTGGCGGCCGATGCCGATTACGGAGAGGTGCTCAAGTGCTTCCGGCAGGATATGTACACCAGACTGCCGGTCTATCAGGACGACAGCGACAATATCATCGGCCTCATCAATGTCAAGGATTTCATCCTCGTCAAGGATCGCGCGGCCTTCAAGGCTGCCGATCTGCTCCGGGAATCCCTCTATACCTGGGAGTACAAGAAAACAGCGGACCTGTTGAATGAGATGCGGGCCAAGATGCAGAATGTAGCCTTTGTCGTCAACGAATACGGTTCGACGGTCGGGATGATCACCCTGGAGGATCTCTTAGAGGAGATCGTGGGCGAGATCCGCGACGAGTATGACACGGACGAAAAGGAGACGATCCGCGACCTCGGCGGCGGGAAGTATCTGGTGCGTGCGAGCGTCAAATTAAGTGATCTCAATGACGCGATCGGTACGGAATTCGCATCGGAAGATTATGATTCCATCGGCGGGATGATGATCGAGAAGCTGGAGCGCCTGCCGCGGGACAATGAGAGTGTCGTACTGGAGGACGGGACGACGCTCAGAGCAAGGGGGATCCGGCAGAACAGGATCCTGAAGGTGCTGATCCAGACACGAAAGAAGATTTCTTCTTGAAAGCGCCCGTATCCTTTGTTACAATGTGATTTCGGACTGCGGGACGATCATGGCCCCGCCGCGGATTGGTGAAACGGGAAGACGGGAACAGTGAGCAGCGTAAACAGATCAAAGGTTATCGGGATAGCCGTGCTCCTGGCGGCAGTGCTCGCGGGGTGCGGGGATAAGGAATGGAACAGCGCCGATGCACAGGTGACCACCCTTGGGATTGATAAGGACGGTCAGGTGCTGGAGATCGTGGTGGAGGATTTTGCGGAATCCTACTACGACGAGGCTGAGCTGAAGCAGCTCCTGGAGTCGGATATCGCGTCCTATTTGGCCGAGGAGGACGGAGAGGACGGAAAAGAAGCCTCCGTCGTCTTAAATGAGATCAAAAAGGAAGGAACAAAGATACGGACCAGCACCACTTACCGGACCACCGAGGATTACACCGACTTCACGATGGAGAATCTGTATTACGGGACGGTCAGGCAGGGGAGACTGCGCGGTTATGAGTTGCCCTCGCGGTTAAACAGCGCGGAAAACCAGCCCTATCAGGTCACTGATGCGGACGCGGACAATCATGTGGTCTTTTCTGACGGAAAGGACCATATTGTGACGCCTTATAAGATCATTGCCGCAACGGAAGGAGTTTCGGTACTCTCGGACAGGGAAGCGGATCTATCCGGCACGGAGGGAAGAGCCGCCGTGCTGTTAGAGAAATAGGACCAGAAAAGGAGTGAGGAACATGAAAGCAGAAGAGAAGACAATGGAAAAGATCATCGCGCTCTGCAAGGGGCGCGGCTTTATCTATCCGGGGTCCGAGATCTACGGAGGTCTCGCAAATACCTGGGATTACGGCAATCTCGGGGTGGAACTCAAGAATAACGTCAAGCGCGCCTGGTGGCAGAAATTCGTCCAGGAGAGTCCGCACAATGTCGGTGTGGACTGCGCGATCCTGATGAATCCCAAGACCTGGGAAGCCAGCGGCCATCTCGGTGGTTTCTCCGATCCTCTGATGGATTGCAAGGAGTGCCACGAGCGGTTCCGCGCCGATCAGCTCATCGAGGGCTATGCGCATGAGAAGGGGATCGAGCTGGAATCCAGCGTCGACGGGTGGAGCCAGGAGGAGATGAAGAAGTTCATCGACGACAACAAGGTGCCGTGCCCGTCCTGCGGCAAGCACAATTTCACCGATATCAGACAGTTCAACCTGATGTTCAAGACCTTCCAGGGAGTCACCGAGGATGCCAAGAATACGGTCTATCTGCGGCCGGAGACGGCACAGGGGATCTTTGTCAACTTTAAGAATGTGCAGCGGACCTCCCGCAAGAAGCTTCCCTTCGGTATCGCGCAGATCGGCAAGTCCTTCCGGAATGAGATCACGCCCGGGAACTTCACCTTCCGCACCAGGGAGTTCGAACAGATGGAGCTGGAGTTTTTCTGCAAGCCCGGGACGGATATGGAGTGGTTTCAGTACTGGCGCGGATTCTGCCGCGATTTCCTGCTCTCCCTGGGGCTTAAGGAGGAGGATCTCAGACTCCGCGATCACGATCCGGCGGAGCTTGCCTTCTATTCCAAGGGCACGACGGATATCGAATACCGCTTCCCCTTTGACTGGGGCGAACTCTGGGGGATCGCGGACCGCACGGATTATGACCTCGGCAGACACCAGGAGACGAGCGGTGAGGATCTGACCTACTTCGACGATGAGACGAGCGAGCGCTACATCCCCTATGTCATCGAGCCGTCTCTCGGTGCGGACCGCGTGGTGCTTGCGTTCCTCTGCGCCGCCTATGATGAAGAGAATATCGGCACCGAGGAGAAGCCGGATATGCGCACGGTGCTGCGGTTCCATCCCGCGCTGGCGCCGGTCAAGATCGGCGTGCTGCCCCTTTCCAAAAAGGTCAATGAGGGGGCGGAGAAGATCTATGCGCAGCTCTCGAAGAAGTGGAACTGCGAGTTTGACGACCGCGGGAATATCGGTAAGCGCTATCGCCGTCAGGATGAGATCGGGACGCCCTTCTGTGTGACCTATGACTTTGATTCCGAGGAGGATCACAAGGTGACGGTCCGTTTCCGGGATTCCATGGAGCAGGAACGCGTGGCCATTGAGGAACTGAACGCATATTTTGCGGATAAATTCGATTTCTGACAGGAGATTCCCATGAAAAAGTATACATCCGACGAACTTCGCAAAACGTGGATCAAATTCTACACGGACCGCGGACATGTGGACTGCGGCGCGGTATCCCTCGTTTCCGACGGATCCACGGGGGTCATGTTCAATGTTGCGGGCATGCAGCCGCTGATGCCGTATCTGCTCGGTAAGAAGCATCCGAAGGGAACGAGGCTCTGCAATGTGCAGGGATGTGTGCGCACCAATGACATCGATTCCGTCGGCGACAAGAGCCACGCGACCTTCTTTGAGATGATGGGGAGCTGGAGTCTCGGAGATTACTTTAAGAAGGAGCGCTGTCAGTGGAGCTTCGAATTGCTCACACAGGTTTTCGGCTTTGACGCGGATCATCTGGCTGCGACGGTCTTTGCCGGGGATGAGAATGCCCCCCGTGACGAGGAGGGTGCCCAATACCGCATCGAGTCCGGCTTCAAACCGGAGAATATCTACTATCTGCCGGCCGAGGACAACTGGTGGGGACTGGAGTACGGCCCCTGCGGCCCGGACAGCGAGATGTTCTACGTCGACGACAGAGAACCCTGCGGCCCGG
>JAFPTK010000195.1 GCA_017400305.1 Lachnospiraceae bacterium
GAGATAATGTCAGAGAATCCTGATCGTTTTAAGCCCCGTGTATCTGGCGGTGGCGATCCTGGTGCGGATCAGGCTCGGCTCCCCCGTGGTATTCTGCCAGGAACGGCCGGGGTACCGGGAGCGGATCTTTAAGCTGTATAAATTCCGCTCCATGACCGATGCCAGAGATGAGAAAGGGGAGCTTCTGCCGGATGCGGTGCGGCTCACCCCCTTCGGCAGGATGCTGCGGAGCACCAGTCTGGACGAGCTGCCGGAATTCTGGAACATCTTAAAGGGCGACATGAGCTTCATCGGCCCGCGTCCTCTCCTGGTGAAATACCTGCCGCTCTACAACGAGCATCAGCACAGACGCCACGACGTCAAGCCCGGTCTCACCGGATACGCACAGGTCAACGGCAGAAACACCATCTCCTGGGAGCAGAAATTCGACTACGATGTCTGGTATGTCGATCACCTGTCCTTTCCGCTCGATGTGAAGATCGTCTTTCAGACCGTTGCCGTGGTCTTAAAACACAGTGACATCAACAGCGCCAACGACGCGACCATGGAGGCCTTCACCGGGACGCCCCCGGATCAGCAGAACGGAGATGCAACATGAAAACGATCAGACTCTTATTCCTGAGCGTCGGACGACGCTGTGAACTGCTTAAGGATTTCCGGACTTCTCTGGGGGATGCGGTCCGGATCATCGTGACCGATCACAGCATCTATGCACCGGCGCTCCACTTTGCCGACACCGGCTATCAGGTGCCGCTGATCACGGACCCGGACTACATTCCGACGATCCTATCGATCTGCCGCAAAGAGCAGATCGACGCCGTGACCACCCTCATCGATCCCGAGATCATGATCCTGGCGGAAAACCGCGGGAAATTCGAGGAACTGGGGGTCACCGTCCTGGCGCCCTACCCGGAGACGGCCGGACTCTGCTTTGACAAATTTGAGATGTACCGGTATCTCACGGAAAAAGGCATCCGGACGACGCGCACCTGGGGAACGATCGAGTCCTTCCGCGCGGACTTAGACGCCGGCAGCGTGTCCTTCCCGGTATTTGCCAAACCGCGCCGGGGAAGCGGGAGCGTGGGGGCCGGCCGGGTGGAAGATCTGGCCGCTCTGGAGGCGGCTTTTGCGAGAGATCCCTCCCTCATCGCGCAGGAACTCATGACCGGCAAGGACATGGACGCGGACGTCTACGTCGATACGATCAGCCACGAACCCGTTGCCATCTTTTCCAAGGAAAAGATCAGCACGGTCATCGGCGGAGCCAATAAGACGATCTCGGTGAAGGACGAGGCGCTGTTTTCCTTTGTGCGGGAGGCGCTCGGCGTCTTTCGCTTCAACGGCCCGCTGGACATGGATCTGTTCTGCCGCGACGGACTCTACTATCTCTCGGAGATCAATCCGCGGTTCGGCGGTGCTTACCTGCACGCCTACGGTGCCGGCGTGGATTTCCCGAAGCTCATCTACCGGAACGTCGCCGAAAAAGCCGCCAATGAACCGCAGATCGGTGCCTACGAGGAAGAGGTCGTGATGATGATGTACGACAGCGTGGTCATCAGCCGCAAAAGCGATATCGAACAGGGGCTCTCGCAGCTATGAGGATCCTCATCCTGACGAACTACGCGAACGGTCTCTACCTGTTCCGCAGGGAGCTCCTTCAGGCATTTCTCTCCGACGGGCACGAGGTATTCGTATCTCTTCCCCCGGATGAAAATGTAGAAAAACTCACAGCGATCTCCGCCGGAGGCGCATCGCCGCAGATCATCGAGACCCCCTTTGAGCGAAGGGGCATGAACCCACTGCGGGATCTGAAGCTCTTTGCTGCCTACCGCAGACTCCTGCGCGAACAGCGGCCGGATGTTGTCCTCACCTACACCATCAAACCGAACATATACGGAGGTCTGGCCTGCCGCCTGGCTCATGTCCGCTGCCTCGCCAATGTGACCGGCCTCGGGACCGCCATCGAACACGGCGGCATCTTAAGCTCGATCCTCCTTACGATGTATCGGGTTTCCTTAAAGCGCGCCGCAAAGGTCTTTTTCCAGAACCGGGGGAATATGGACTTCCTCCGACGCCACGGGATCGGCCGGGATAACGGCGATCTGCTCCCGGGCTCCGGCGTCAATCTCACGGAGCATCCGTACTGCGCGTATCCGTCGGAGGATGAGGGGATCACCTTTCTCGCCGTGCTTCGGATCATGCGGGATAAGGGGATCGGCGAATATTTCGCCGCCGCAGAGCGGTTGAAAAAGGTCCATCCTTCTCTCTCCTTTGTGCTGGCCGGCGAGTATGAGGAGGAGGAGCGGTCCGTCTGGGAGCCGGAGATCCGGCGCCTGAGCGAGGCAGGGATTCTCACCTATGTCGGACACATCGACCATGTCCATGATCTCATGGCAAAATGTCACGCGATCATCCATCCCTCCTATCACGAGGGCCTCTCCAACGTCCTGCTGGAGGCTGCCGCCTGCGGCCGTCCGGTGCTTGCCAGCAACGTGAGCGGCTGCACCGCCACCTTTGTCGAGGGCGTGAGCGGCCTGCGCTTTGAAGCCGGAGACGTGCCGTCCCTGACCGATGCCGCGGAGCGCTTCCTCTCTCTGTCCCTTAAGGAGCATGTCGAAATGGGAAAAGCCGGCCGGGAATTCGTCGAGGCACACTTCGACCGGCAGATCGTGATCCGGAAGTATCGCGAAGCCCTGAAATAAGATGCCCCGCCGCAGGCGACGGGGCGATCCTGTCTGATATCCACTGCTCTGCCGGATCCTCCCGGCTTTCGGGCCGTTACCCGGAAACCCCGATGCTCAACAGATAGAACGGATTAAGATCCCCCGGTGTCGCCCGGATGATCTCGATATCGATATGATGGGTTCCTGCGGTTCCATGGTGCAGGATCGGCTGCAGGAACAGACAGTCTCCCCAGTCCTGATCAAAATTGCCGTCCAGGAGCACGGCATGTGCCTCATCCCCGTCCAGAACCAGTCGGGCCACCGGAGAAGGACGATGGATCGTCTTGCGATAGACGACCGCGATCCCGCTCCCCTCCACATCAATAGATAAGCGGTCTCCGATCATTGCCGCCGTCCAGCCGTTCCGGAAGAAATCATAGCGATCCGCCTCCGCATCCCGCGGGGCGCGATCCGGCGTAAATCCGGCCAGGACCGGTTCCCTGTTCCGGACATCCAGACGCTCGGTATGTTCATAGCCATTGGCCGTATACGGAGCGGGCAGAGCCTCCGCAACGGGCTCATCCGTCGTTTTCACAGACAGATCTTCGAACCCCCGCACTACCTGCATCAGCTCCTCGGCGATCAGCCGGTGCCCTTTGTCATTCGGATGCAGCCCGTCCGGACTCAGTTCCTCTCTGGTGTATTCCCCCCTGCGGATCCGCGGCAGGATCCGATCCCGCACACTCATATGCGGGATCCCGTAACGGTCGGCAATGGCATTGTGTTCGTCCTCTACGGACACACCGGTGTCATAAAAGGCATTATTAAGCACCAGGATCGCCGGCCGGCTCTCACTTAAGAGGATCCGCCTGAGAACCCCCTCCCAGGTCTCCGGATAGAGCTTCAGCGCGGTTTCGGCCCCTGCTTTCGTGACTTCCTCCTGAGGATCCTTCCGATCGGCTGTTCCCCAGTCCGCGTCCCCCTTCGCCTGCACCTCCCCCGCCTGATAGAGCGGCAGGACCGCCTCCGTGTCATTGACGGAGAAATCCACCACCACCAGATCCGGGCGATGCGCCAGCAGATCCTCTCTCACCCGCATCGCACCGTAGTGGGAGCCCGTACCGCCGATCCCGGCATTGACGTAAGTGAGCTCCGCCTTCGGAAAATGATCCCGGAGCATCGTGTAGAACTGATACGCATAGCAGGTCTCTTCTGAGGAAGCAAGCGACCCCTGCGTGATCGATCCGCCGAAAAAGGCGACCGTGAGGGCTTCGCCCGCCGCTGCCCTTTTCAGGAAATCCCGCATCCGCCGGGAACCGATCCCGCTGCCTGTCTGCTTACGATGCTCTTCCGTGTCCATCTTTGCCCCCGTCATGAAGTCTCAGCGGTCCAGCACTCTCCGGATCTCCCCGGCCAGTGCTTCCGCCGCCTCCTCGTGCGCCAGACGGCTGGGATGAGAGCGCACTCCCAGACGGTCCTCCCCGCAGTTTGCAAACTCATAATAGGACACCCGGGTGTCCCCGCTCTCCTTCTGATAGCGCGCAATGGCTTCCCGGATCCAGTCCGCCATGTCGTTGCCCAGCATCCCGTAGGCCCACAACAGGTAGGCTCCGGGATTCCTGGTGCGAAGGGTGTGCAGAAAGCCGACAGCCGCGTCAATAAATAACGGCCGATATTCTTCTCTGGTCCAGCGGTCCTGGTTTTGCAGTGCACCGCTGTCATTGGTTCCCAGGTTCACCACGATACAATCCGGCTGATAGGATGAGAAATCCCACGCCTTCAGGGAGCCGTAAGCCTGATCCCCGGCGCTCTTCGCCAGTCCGCATATCTCATTGTAATAAGGCGGCAGCGCGCACTCCGTATTGGCGTCCCAGGAGGCATAGAGCCCCCAGCCGCTGGAGCTTAAGATATTCGCCCGTGCCCCCAGCCGCTCCGCCGTGAGATAGCCGTAGCTGTTGACCGCGGAAAAGACCACCGGCGCCCATTCGATCTGACGCTCGAGGCCTGCGCCCTCCCCGGAGGTGATGCTGTCTCCGATGA
>JAFPTK010000196.1 GCA_017400305.1 Lachnospiraceae bacterium
GGCGGTCATCGATGAGAGAGAGCAGGCATACAAGGACGGCCTGTCCTCCAAGCTCAACTGATGCGGCGGAACTGCACAGGGTGTGCAACATCTTTGACATAGGAAGCAGCAGAAGTTAACTCAGGGCCGCCGTGCGGATGATGGTTCGTGCGGCGGCCTTCTGATATCGATCAGCCGCTTCCCGTGATCTGAAAGGAAATCAGAAATGACAAAAAAACGTTATCTTGCCGTAGATATCGGAGCTTCCTCCGGGCGTCACATCGTCGGATGGGAGGAGGACGGCGCGCTCCGCACCATGGAGGTATACCGGTTCCCCAATGGAGTGACCGAGGAAAACGGACATCTCGTGTGGGATATCGATGGCCTGACAGAGCACGTCAAGACCGGGGTCGAGCAGGCACTCATCGCCTTTCCCGGAGAGATCGCCTCTCTCTCGGTGGACACCTGGGGCGTCGATTATGTGCTGCTTGACGGGGAGGAACCGATCCGCCCGGTCTATGCCTACCGGGACCACAGGACGCAGGAGATCATCGACGAGGTGCACGGCAAGGTCCCCTTTGAGGAGCTGTACCGCCGGACGGGCTGTCAGTTCCAGCCCTTTAACAGCATCTATCAGCTCTATGCCGATCACAGGGCAGGCCGGCTGGAAAGGGCCACGGATCTCCTAATGATCCCGGAATATCTGCTTTACCGGCTTACCGGCCGCAGAGTCAGGGAGTACACCAATGCGACGACCATGGGACTCGTAAGTGCCGGGACCGGTGCCTTTGACCGGGAGATCCTTAAGAGTCTGGGGCTTCCGGAACGGCTGTTCCCTGCGCTGTCCCAGCCGGGAGAGACTCTGGGAGAGTATCTGGGGATCCGTGTGGTCCTGTGTGCCACACACGACACCGGTTCCGCAGTGGAGGGGATCCCGATGGAGGGAAATGAACCCTATATCTCCAGCGGTACCTGGTCTCTTCTGGGAGTGAAGACCGGGAAACCCATCACGGATGAGGCGAGCAGGAAGGGCAACTGGTCCAATGAGGGCGGTGTCGGCTATAATCGCTATCAGAAAAATATCATGGGTATGTGGCTGGCAAACCGCCTGCGCGACGAGCTCTGCCCGGGCAGGGACTTCGGCGGGATCGTCGGGGAGGCACGGGAGAGCACTTATGAAGGTCTGGTGGATGCCGATGATCCGAGATTCCTGTCTCCGGAAAGTATGCGGGAGGCCTTTGATCAGGTACTGAAGGAAAACGGATCCGCAAAGCCCGCGAAGGCCGCGGATTATTTCCGCTGTGCCTATCGGAGTCTCGCCGAAAGCTACCGGAAGGCGATCGAGGAGTTGGAACACAATACCGGTGAGGATTATCACGCGATCTATATCGTGGGCGGCGGTGCCAGAAATACGTTTCTCAATGAACGCACCGCGGAGCTGACCGGGAAAGAGGTCCGGGCCCTGCCGATCGAGGCGACCGCACTGGGAAATCTGAGACTGCAGATGCGCGCGCAGTAGTAACCCCAAAGGCATCCTTTGAACCGGGGGATGGATTTTCTGTCCGCGACATGGTAAAATAGAACATGATCGTGCCGGTCGGCACACGAATCGAAAGTGTGAAAAGGAGGACAGGACATGCAGGATTACAAAAAGATCGATCATGAGCGGAATAAGGACGTGGTGCTCCGTTATATCCCGGGGCATTTCATCACCCCCAATTCCCATGTCAATTACTATATGGATCTGACCGACATGAAGTCCAGACAGCGCGAAGCGAGAGCGACCGGTGAGGAGCTGGCGGAGATGTATCTGGCGTCCGATGTGATCGACACCATCCTGTGCTTAAACGGCATGGAGGTTGTGGGCTCCTATCTCGCCAACAAACTCACCAAGGCGGGGATCATCTCTGCGAATGCCCACAAGACGATGTATATCACGAGCCCGGAGTACAACAACAGCGGACAGATGATGTTCCGTGAGAACAACCAGCATATGATCCGGGGCAAGCATGTACTCATCCTGATCGATACGGCGACCACCGGTGCGACGCTGCAGAGCGCTGTCCGCACCGTGAATTACTACAAGGGCAATATCGTCGGGATCTCCGCGATCTATGCCCAGGCCACCCATATCAACGACATCCCGATCCGTGCGCTCTATACGATCCGCGATCTTCCGGATTATGCGAGCCACAAGCCGGAGAACTGCCCGATGTGCAAGGCGGGGATCCCGGTAGACGCGATCTGTAACGGTTTCGGTTATTCCACGATCTGAGGAATGGTCGGAAGGATCATGATACAACGGCCGGTGCGTGCCTGACATGCACCGGCTTTTTTGGAACGTATGGGGAGATGCGATAAGCGTCCGATCGAGGAGAGGGCTATGAAAATGAAGGATCAGAAGTCCGGCGGCGTGATGGCTGCTAAAAAGGAAAAAGGCCTCCGCAGACTCAAACGGGGGCATTTCGGTGCTGTCGTCGTGACGGTGGTGCTCATCATGGCGGCCGTCGGCATCTGCGCGGTCGTATTTGCCGAATTCTTCTTCCATTATGTGGTCGATGCCCGCGTCATCAGCGAATATCATGCGGTAGAATTCATGGCGAGCCTTTACGACCGGGAAGAAGGGGAGCGTGCTTTTCAGATGCTCGACGGAGAGGGGCGTTCCTATCTCATTACCGATGCGGACGGACAGAAGATCCATGCATCCGGAGAGATCACCGTGGGTGATGCGGGCGGGGAATATCTGCCGACATCCTCCAATGAGCGGATCATGATCTACATGGATGAAGAGCTGCCGTTGGTCTTTCCGCATGAGGGACATATGGCGATACGGCTCGGAGATACGATCCGTTGGATCAATGAGACCGGCGGCATGTTCGGACTGGAGCGAGGCGAGGGAAAGATGGAGCTTCCCTTCTGGATCTGCGTCGATGTCCGGGGCGGACAACAGAAGCTCTTCGGCCATGCGGCCTTCCAGCTGGATATGACGGACGTTACCCTGATCATTACCGTCGGGGCTGCGTTTGTCCTGATGGTGGTGATCGCCCTCATTCTGTTGATCTGCTCGTTCTTCTCCGGTATCTTCAGGCAGCACCGGATGACCGCGCTGTTCTTCATGGATGAGGTGACGGGCGGCCGCAACTGGATGTGGTTCCTGACCCGCGGGGAGCAGCTGCTCAGAAAGAGGAGAAACGCCTCCCGGCATTTTGCGGTTCTGGATGTGGTGTTCGTCAAGTACCGGAATTTCTGTGTCTGTCATTCCATTGCGGAGGGGGAGAAGCTCTTACGCGAGGTGGATCGCGTCATCACGCAGAACATCGGGAAAAAGGAGCTCTCCGCACACTATGCCTCCGCCAATTTTGCCGTCCTCCTGTCGTATTACGAGGAGGCACAGTTAAAGCGGAGGATCACGGAGATCATCGGGAAGCTGGAGAAGATTAGTGACATCCATAAATTCGGCTTCCATGTCGGTGTCGATCCCATCGCGATCGAGACCGGGAAGAACGGACGGCCGGTCAGGCGACGGCTCGTAGACCTGGAACTGGAGTACAACAACGCCTGTACGGCCCGTGCCACGCTGGACGGGCGGGATGACTCCGGGATCGCCTTCTTTGATGAGAAGCTGGTGGAGGAGCAGCGGTGGATCAAC
>JAFPTK010000197.1 GCA_017400305.1 Lachnospiraceae bacterium
CACCTTGAAGGTGGAACCGGGCTGCCGGTAGGCATCGGTCGCCCGGTTAAAGGTCCGGCTGGCGTCCTTGGAGCCGCGGCCGCCGACCATGGCGACCACCTGTCCCGTATGCTGATCGATGATGGTCATGGAAACCTGCGGCTCTGGAGTGAGACGGACGGTCTCCTTCAGGATCTCATCGCCTTCCTTAAGCACGGCCTCTTCGTACTCCCGGATCGCCTCGTAGGCGTCATCCTGCGAAGAGAAGAGCATGTTAAAGGAGGAGGAGCGATGCTCCTTGAAATAGGCCTTGAACATCTCGGAGCTGTGGTTGTCCAGGGAACCGTCCGCCCTGGTGATGGTGAGGGCAAAGTCGAGATCCCACTTCGTGTTGGCGGGGAAATTCTCGTCATCCTGGAAGTTGCGGTCGCAGATCTCCTGGATCCGGGGATCCTGGGTGGAGTAGATCTTGAGGCCGCCGCTGTACAAGAGCGCATAGGCCTGCGTCTCATTGTAGCCCGCGTTGATCAGATCCTCCAGGATATCTTCGACCAGCGCGTCCACAAAATAGGAATTGATCGTATTGTCCGAGGTGGTCTCGTTGGTCGTCTGGATCCGGGAATAGACGTCATCGGCGATCGCGTGGTCATACTCCGTCTTGTTGATAAAGCCCTGATCGAGCATGTTGTTCAATACCTTCTTCCGGCGCTCCGCATTGCGGTCCGGATGGGTGATCGGATTCAGGGCGCTCGGATTCTGCGTGATCGAAGCGATGACCGCGCATTCCGAAAGATTGAGATCGGTGACCGGCTTGTTGAAATACCGGAGGGAAGCCGCCTGGACACCCAGTGTGTTCTGCCCGAGGTTGATGGTGTTCAGGTAGTTGACCAGGATGTCATCCTTGTCCATGGACTTCTCCAGTTGGACCGCCAGATACTGTTCCTGGATCTTTCGGCGGAGGCTCGCGATATTGAGACCCATGATCCGGCTCTCGGTCTCGCCCTCGGAGGTCCAGTTGGTGAAGACATTGTTCTTTAAGAGCTGCTGGGTGATGGTCGAAGCACCTTCCGTGAAGTGGAACCCGTTCCGGATGCCCACGACACCGGCGCGGATGATACCCTGGATATCGATCCCGCGGTGATCATAGAAACGGGAGTCCTCGATGGCCACAAAGGCGTGCTGGAGTTCGATGGGGATCATATCCAGTGTCACCGGGATGCGGTTGGAATCCGTGGAGACCAGTTTGGCGGTCTGATTGCCCTCCGTGTCATAGACGAAGGTGGAGAAGCCGCTGGGGGTGACATCGATCATGCCGATGTCGGGGGAAGTGCTGATGATACCCGTGAGCATGCCCATCCCGCCGCTCATGCCGATCAGAAAGCCGCCGATGAGACCGAGAAGTACCGCGCCCTGGATCAGAACCCAGAGCTTCATACCCCATTTTCCGCTGGACGCCGCGATCAGACGCTGCTGCGCCCGGATACCCTGCTTCGAATAATTCATAAGGGGTATTATATCACAACTGGGAAGAATGTACTATAATGTGAAATACCAAGGTTACTATTCACAGTCGTCCAACGAGCAGGAGGAGATCACCAGGCTTGCCTGGTGATGACGAACAGAGGCGGTAATGATGGAACATCCCCAATACATGATCACGACCGGAGAGGGGTCCGGAGAGATCGTCGAAAAAAAATCCCGGTTCATCGCGGACGTCTTCCCCGTCCACAGCACACAGGAGGCGGAGGAGGCGATCGCCCGGGTGCGAAAGCAGTACTGGGATGCCAGACATCACTGCTATGCCTTTTCCATCGGCAGTCGCGGGGAGAACACGAGATGCAGCGATGACGGAGAACCCTCCGGAACCGCGGGGAAACCCATCCTGGAGGTTCTGGCCGGCGCGGGACTCACGGACACGCTCATCATCGTCACGCGGTATTTCGGCGGGACGCTGTTAGGGACCGGCGGCCTGGTGCGCGCCTACACCCAGGCGGCACAGGCAGGTCTGCGGAATACTCCCTGTGCGGAGATGGTCTACGGAAATAAAATATCGATTGATATTGAATATTCCCATGTCACACCCCTCCAGCGATATCTGCGGGAGCATAATATAATAACGGACGATATCCAATACGCGGACAGAGTCCGCGCAGAGGTGCATATAATATCAGATGATATTGAAAGCTTTTGCAGGGATATCACGCAGATGACAGACGGCAAAGCGGTCCTGGAGCGCGGACCGGCCGAATACTTCCGAAAGCGGACGGACGCAGGGGACTAAGGCTCCTTCACAGGGAGGAGAGGATGTAATTCCAGATGGCGGTGGTCGGACGCGGGAGGTAGTGAACCCCGTCGGGATCGATCTCGATATTGCCCGCGATGTAATTGTAGGTATCGATGATCCGAACCCCGTGATCGGCCGCCCAGGTGACGAGTCCGTAGTTAAATCCGGTCATGTTGTCATTGCTGTAATAGGGGCGGTCCTCCTCCTCAAGACATTCGTCCTTCGTTGGGCCCACCGTGCATACGATCAGGTTCTTTCCGGCGTTTAAGATCTCGTTGTAGTAATTCCCGTAATTGGTAAAATCACCGTGGTCATTCGCCCCCATCCAGGTCACCAGCGTGTCGAAATTGTCCATCCCGAACTGATTCACGACATCCACCATGTAACTGTAGCCGTAGCCATGGCGGGCATAGACGGTGATCCC
>JAFPTK010000198.1 GCA_017400305.1 Lachnospiraceae bacterium
ATGATGATCTCCATGTCTTCGGGAGGGTTAAGGGCGTTTATTATCCCTGAATAATAGGTCTCATTTCCCCCTGATCTGTCCCCGAGCATGTGGGCGTCGATCCCGACCCTGATCACTGCTTTGCGGGATCCCGTTCCGGTATGCGCCTGTCTGCCTCTTTTCCTGATCCTTTTCATGAGATCATCGGGCCCGCATAGCCAGAAAGATAACGGTCAATATGAAACCCGTGGCAAATCCCCCCGCGTGCGCCTGCCAGGCTATGCCGGGCATAAAGTTTATCGCCAGGTTCATGAGCAGGGTTACCATGAAGCTACGGATGTTCAGCACATGCAGCTTTGCCGCTATGATGAAATATGAGGTTATGAGACCGTACAGGCCTCCGGATAATCCGACGCAAAACCTCACATTTGAGGTGAAATACTCGAAAACGCTGCCTCCCACTACGGAGAGGAAGAGGATGGCCGCAAACCAGACCGGTCCGAGGAGAGCCTCCATGAATCGCATATTGTAGAGAGAGTACATGTTCATCGCGATATGCCAGACCTGAATGTGCACAAAGCCCACAGTCAAAAGTCTCCACACCTGCCCGTGGGAGATGGCTACCTTATCGTAGGCTCCGAGCCTCAGGGCCGTGACGCCCTTGTCCCTTGAGGCGGTGATGATGACAAATATGATGGCGCAGATAAGTATCACGCTGTATGTAATGGCAAAGCTTCTGATCTCTTCGGCTTTCATTATCAGGGCACCTCTGTATGATGTACGGCACAAAACGCACAAAGATTATATCATGATGTTAAGGTCAAAAGTCAATTTACATCATATGATGTCCACGAATTGCTCCGTTGCTTCGCAACTCTCGCAATTCTCCGACCATTCGCAATCCGCTGCGATGCCCATAAAACGGGCATCTTGCTACTTGCTCATGTTCGGGCGGGTCCCAAGCTCATGCGGCGAATCATGCAAGCATGATCGCCTTATGAGCTTTTGACCCTGACATCATCTTATTATATCAGCGTTGCCAGCTCCTGTCGAACCCTTCTGACGGTATTCGCTGGCGCTCATCCCGTAGTACCTCTTAAACGCCGACGAAAAGTGCTCCACGGAGGAATAGCCGAGCTCATCCGCGATGCCGGTGATCGTCCGGTCCGGAAGCCTTAACAGCAGCGCCGCCGCACTCATCTTGGCTTCCGTCCTCTTACTCTGGAAGTTCATCCCGTAATGCTCGGTCAGAAGCCGCTGCGTCTGCCTCGTGCTCAGGTTTAATCTGGCCGCGAGGGAGGACAGGGTCAGGGTGGCGTATTCGTAGAGAAAGGCCTCCTCTATCGTGAGATACTGATGATCGGCGGGCTTATATTCCTGCGGATCACTGTCCTTCTCCCGGACCTGGTAATTCCTGACACAGGAGATGATGATCTGCCGGATGACGGATTCCACCACGGTCCGATAGCCGATCTTCCGCCCTTCCAGCTCGGAGAACAGCGTCCGCATCAGATCACAGATCCCGTAGCCGTCCTGCCCGTACCAGACACCGGTCCCGCGAAATACCCGCAGAGGCGACAGCACGTTTTTGCGGCCGCCCCCCTCGGGCGACAGCTTCAGGTAGATGCAGTATTCCGAGAGCGGATCCCGCTCGTCCGGGATCATGGAATGCCTGATGTGCGGTCCCGTGATATACAGGGTGCCGGGCAGGGTGTCATATTCCTTCCCGTCCACCGTCACTCTCCCGCGGCCCGATGAGATATAGTGGATCTCATAACTGTTGTCGGAATGGGCGTGCAGCGGGATGGAGCGGTGAAAACGCTCGTACACGATATTCCCGACGAACACCGATTCCCCGTCCATCAGAAAGGCGATATCGCTGTCCGGCCAGGCGATCCTGTCTCGGGCCTGATCCCGGTTTTCCTTCTCCGTTTTCTTCATGCGATTATAATAACACAAGACCTGCGCTAATGCGACATAATCCCCCGCAACCTGTCACAAAAATCTCTTATGGAATGCCCCCGCACTCCCTATACTTTACCTCAGGTTGCATCATTTTCTTAGCTGAAAGGAGAAAACTGTTATGGCGGTAAAAATGAGAGGCGCGATCCTGCCGGGCAATTCCACGGTGGAGCTCAAGGATTTCGAGGTTCCGAAGCCGGGCTTCGGCCAGGTACTGATCCGGACCAAGGCGACGACGATCTGCGGCAGCGACATCCGGTGTATCTACCGGGAACACACCGGCAAGGGACCCGAGGGTTATATCCCGGGGATGATCGCCGGGCACGAGCCCTGCGGTCTGATCGTCGAGGAGGGCGAGGGCTTAAAGCGCTTTAAGAAGGGCGACCGGGTCATCGTCTACCACATCTCCGGCTGCGGTGTCTGCAACAACTGCAGAAGGGGCTACTACATCTCCTGCACCTCCAAATTCCGTGCGGCCTACGGCTGGCAGAGAAACGGCGGCATGGGCGAATACATCCTGGCTGAGGAAAAGGACCTGATCGCCCTTCCCGATGAGCTGACCTACAAGGACGGCGCACAGGTTGCCTGCGGCTTCGGCACGGTTTACGAAGCGATCGAAAAGATCGGCATCAGCGGGAACGACGCGGTGCTGGTCACGGGTCTCGGTCCGGTGGGACTTGCCGCTCTCATGCTCAGCAAGGCCCTCGGTGCCAATATGCTGATCGGTGTGGAAATGAACGATTACCGGATCGATCTGGCGAAGAAGCTCGGCCTGGTGGACTACGTCTTCAAGCCGGGGGCGGATACCCTGGATGAGATCCTGAAGCTGACCCGCGGTCAGGGAGTAGAAAGGGCCATCGACTGCTCGGCGGCCGATCCCGGGAGGCAGCTTGCCATCCGCGCCACACGCTCCTATGGAAAGATCGCCTTCGTCGGAGAAGGCGGCACCTGCACCTTTAACCCCAGCCCGGATATCATCCACGGACAGAAGACCATCTACGGCTCCTGGGTCACCTCCCTGTGGAAGATGGAGGAACTGGTGGACAAGCTGGTGCGCTGGAACATCCATCCCGACAAGCTGATCACCCACGAATTCCCCCTGGATCAGGCACCCGAGGCCTACGCCCTGATGGCATCCGGAAACTGCGGCAAGGTGGCCGTCGTATTCGGCGATCAGGATGAGAAATAGGAAGGAGCCGATGTCATGAGCGAAAGGATCACGAACGTCCCGACCTATACCTTGAACACCGGTGCCGTCATGCCCGCCGTGGGACTGGGCACCTTCGGTTCCGACAAGTACACCCCCGACCAGATCGCCGGTGCCGTATCCGGTGCGGTCCGCGCGGGTTACCGGATGCTGGACTGCGCCTCGGTGTATCAGAACGAGGACCAGATCGGTGCGATCCTGACCGGATTATTCCGGGACGGGGTCGTGAAGAGGGAGGACCTGTTCATCACCTCCAAGGTGTGGAACGATCAGCACCGGGAGGTACGCAAGGCCTG
>JAFPTK010000199.1 GCA_017400305.1 Lachnospiraceae bacterium
AACGGATCCGCGGACTCGAGGATCCTCAGGTCAAAGCGGAAGCGGATCAACGGATCGATGAGCTCAACCTTGCGATCCGGAGGATCCGGGAAGCCAATCGGGCGGGATTCCTGGATGACGATACGGTGGAAACCCTTCGCAGATCCGCGCAGATCGTGTGTCTTACCGCGGAGGGGGAGGAGGTCCAGCTCCTTGCACCGAAGGAGCTGGAAGCGATCACGGTGCGCCGCGGAACGCTGACCGATGCGGAGCGCCATCAGATGGAGCTGCACGTGACCTATACCGCACAGATGCTTCACAAGATGCAGTTCCATGGCGATTACGAATCCGTACCGGCATGGGCGTCGGCGCACCATGAGCAGCTGGACGGATCCGGATACCCCGATCATCTCCGCGCGGAGTCTCTGCCGGATGAGGTGCGGATCCTGACCATACTGGATATCTATGACGCTTTGACAGCGGAGGATCGTCCTTATAAGCCGCCGATGCCGGTGGAAAAAGCATTTGCCGTGCTGCGCGACATGGCGGAACACGGCAAATTAGACGGTGAACTCCTCGATTATTTCGTGGAGAGCGGCGCGTGGAAAAAGGACTGAGCCTTACATCTCTCCTAACAGCTTTTCCGCGCTGACCAGGCGGACGCAGACCGTGAAGAGCTTCGCGGCCGTGGTCAGATCCGCGAGCGGCGGATAGGTCGGCGCGATCCGGATGTTCTTATCCTCCGGATCCTTCCCGTAGGGCCAGGTGGCGCCGGCTCCGGTCATCGTGACGCCGGCCTTTTTGGCGTGATCGACGATAGATTTGGCACAGCCCGGCAGGGAGTCGAAGCTGATGAAATAGCCGCCGCGCGGTTTTGTCCAGGAGCCGATCTCCAATTCCCCCAGATCGTTCTGCAGGATCTCCTCCACGGTCTCAAATTTCGGCCGCAGGATCGCGGCATGCTTTCTCATGTGCTCGTGCATACCGTTGATGTTCTTAAAGAAGCGGACATGGCGCAGCTGATTCACCTTGTCGTGACCGATGGTCTGGCAGCGCAGCTGCTTCTTGATGTCCACCAGATTGTTCTCCGAGGTTGCGAGAGCGGCGATGCCGCTTCCCGGAAAGGTGATCTTGCTGGTGGACGCGAATTTGTACACCAGGTCGGGATTGCCGGCGTGCTTGCATTCCGCCAGGATCTCGATGATATGATCCTGATGATCGTCATAGAGATGATGGATCCCGTAGGCGTTGTCCCAGAAGATGCGGAAGTCTCTGGCCGCGGGCTTGAGTCTCGCAAAGCGCCGGACGGTGTCATCGGAGTAGGAGATGCCCTGCGGGTTGGAGTACTTGGGAACACACCAGATCCCCTTGATCATGTCGTCAGAGGCTACCAGCCGTTCCACCTCGTCCATATCGGGACCGGTGGGGGTCATGGCGACCGGGATCATCTCGATGCCGAAGTATTCGGTGATGGTGAAATGCCGGTCATAGCCCGGAGAGGGGCAGAGGAATTTCGGATGCTCTAAGCGGCACCAGGGTGTGCTCCCCATGACGCCGTGGGTCATGGCGCGGGCTACGGTGTCATACATGACGTTTAAGGAGGAATTGCCGTAGATGATCAGATTGTCCGGATGATTCTCCATCATGTCGCCTAGGAGGACCTTGGCCTCGTGGATGCCGTCCAGGACGCCGTAGTTGCGGCAGTCGGTTCCGTCCTCACAGGAGAGGTCGGCTCCCGAGTAGAGCGCGTCCATCATGCCCATGGAGAGATCCAGCTGATCGCGGCAGGGAAGCCCGCGGGCCATATTGAGGTTCAGCTCCATGCCCTGATAGTCGTAATAGCTTTTTTTCAGCTCCTCGAGTTCGGATCGCAGTTCCTCTTTGCTCATTTCTCGATAGGGTTTCATGGGATTCCTCCTGTCGTGCTTGCCTGATTTACGCGTCTAATCATACCATAAAAGATCATTATCGAAAATATCGGATTAAATTCTGTCATTGCAAGGTGTTAAAAAGTATCATATAATATTGACCCGATAGGCTGTCACAGGGTAAGGAGTGACGTATTACCATGCAGAAAAAGGTTTTTCAGCTTCTGGTAGACAATACTTCCGGTGTTCTGTCCCGGATCTCCGGTCTGTTTTCCAGACGGGGTTACAATATCGAGAGCATCACCGCAGGGACCACCGCGGATCCGCGATACACCCGCATTACGATCGTCACCTCCGGGGATGATGATATCCTGGATCAGATCGAGAAGCAGGTGGCAAAGCTGGTGGATGTCCGGGATATCCATGAACTGAAGCCGGATGAGAGCGTGTATCGTGAGCTCTGCATGGTCAAGGTGCGCGCCGGCGCGGAGGAGCGGCCGAATATCGTCTCCATCGTCGGGATCTTCCGCGGCAATGTGATCGATGTCGGACCGGAGAGTCTCATCATCGAGATCACCGGTAATCAGGGCAAGATCGAAGCGTTCCTGAAGCTCCTTGACGGGTATGAGATCCTGGAGCTCGCCAGGACCGGCATCGCCGGCCTCGGACGCGGTGTGGACAAGGTCGTATATCTGGACGATTAGATCAGTATATTATTATTTCATCACATAAAGGAGGATAAAGCTATGTCGAACGATGCAAGGATTTTTTATCAGGAGGACTGTGATCTGTCCGTGTTGAAGGACAAGACCATTGCGATCATCGGTTACGGTTCTCAGGGACACGCACACGCGCTGAATCTTAAGGAGTCCGGGTTAAACGTCATCGTCGGCCTCTACGAGGGTTCGAAATCCGCCGAGAAGGCCAAGGCGCAGGGACTGGAAGTCTATAAGACCTCCGAAGCCGCCAAGAAAGCGGATGTCATCATGATCCTCATCAACGATGAGAAGCAGGCGAAGATGTACAAGGAGGATATCGAGCCCAACCTCAAGGCGGGCGATATGCTGATGTTCGCACACGGCTTCAATATCCATTTCGGTCTGATCAAGCCGCCGGCCGATGTCGACGTCACGATGATCGCTCCGAAGGCGCCGGGTCATACGGTCCGCAGCGAGTATCAGGCCGGCAAGGG
>JAFPTK010000200.1 GCA_017400305.1 Lachnospiraceae bacterium
ACTTTCTCTCCCTGACGGCCCTCCACCATCTGTGTCAGGTACTCCGTAGGCAGGCTCCAGGCAAAGGCGATGACATCCGGATCCAGAAGAGGCACCCGGGTCTCCAGCGAATTGGCCATGGCGCACCGGTCCACCTTGACCAGGATGTCATCCGGATGGTAAAAGATCAGATCCGCAAGCATCGTCTCCCGGAAGGGCACCGCCCAGTCGGCATCCGATCCGGCCTGTGCGGCCTTCGTATCTGCCCCCATCCTCCAGAAGGTTCGATTCGTGATCTGCGTCAGCTTGTGCGGCAGCTCCTCCCCGTCCGGTACCGGCAGCGCGATCCGTCCGATGATCGGTTCGTGATCCGATTCCAGGCGATGCAGCTCCACCGGGCTCCTCGCTTTCAGGAATCCGGCCTTCGCCCGCCGGATCTCATTCGCCCGTACCTGTGGAAGCAGTAACAACACTGTGCCGGCCAATCTCCTGATCGGCGCCGGCACGCGTTTCATCTTGTCCCAGATCCGTTTGATGGAGAGGTAGGACGTGTAACCGCAGAAAAGTTCATCGCCGGCGTCTCCCGAAAGGGAGACCGTGACATGCTCCCGGGTCATCTGACTCACCAGGTAGGTCGGGATCTGCGAGGAATCCGCAAAGGGTTCCCCGAACATGTGCTTAAGCTTCGGGATCACCGCCAGCGCATCCTCTTTGGTGATATATTTCTCCGTGTGGTCCGTTCCCAGATGCGCAGCGATCTCTTTGGCGATCGGAGCCTCGTTAAAGCCCTCCTCCCGCATCCCGATGGTAAAGGTTCGCACCGGTCTGCCGCCGTCCTCCCGGGAGACCTCCTGCATCAGGGACACGATGGTCGAGGAATCGATCCCGGCGGATAGAAAAGCCCCCAGCGGCACATCCGCGACCATCTGTCTGCGGATCGCCGCCTTGAGGAGACGTTCCAGCTCTTCCGAGGCCTCCTGCAGGCTGCCGGTGAAGGGATGACACTGACCCTCCTGCATGATCTCCCACATGGACCAGTAGGTCTCATAATGATGAGATCCGCTTTCCGGCAGCGATCCTTTCCTCCCCAGTTCCATGCGCTCGATCGCGTCCAGTTCCTCCTGCGGGTCAAAGTATGAATACGGCGCTTCGATCGTAAGGATCGTCCCGGGCTCCAGCTTCCAGAGATCCCGGTAGATCGTATAGGGGGCCGGGATGTAGCCGTGAACAAAATACAGCGGCAGCACGGCGCGGCGGATCTCATTGCAGAAGCCCTCGATCTCCCGGAAGCATCCGACATCGGAGGCAAAGGCAAAGACCGGGGGATCTGATTTCCCGTCACCCTTTCTATGAACAAAGCCATAGTACAACGGCTTCTCCCCTACCCGGTCCCGGGCGAGACGGATCCTTCCCGTCTCATGGTCAAAGACCGCGATGGCGCACATGCCCCGACATTTCTTCAGGGTTTCGGACAGCCCCCATGCCTCGATCGCCTCCAGCAGGATCTCGGTGTCCGATGTCCCGCGCCAATCCTCACTCCGTACGATCCCTGCTTCTTCCAGTTCCCGTTTCAGATCGAGATGATCGTAGATCTCACCGTTATACACGATGGAAAGCCGCCCGGAATGCGAGCGCATCGGCTGCGCACCGGATTCCGTGAGGTCAATGATCGCCAAGCGGCGATGTCCCATTGTGATATCACACACCGTGCCGTCCCCGGAGCCGGGAAGCGGATATTCATAATATGCCGCCCCCTCCGCGTCCGGTCCGCGCTCTTTGATATGATCCGTCATCCGGCGGATCGTCTCCTCCCGTCCGCTTCGGTCCTTATAAAGATTGCAAAATCCTGCGATCCCGCACATAATCTTCCCTTTTTCTCATTTCCGGGCCGTCATCGCCCGTTTCAACATCTGTTCCCATTCCTCCGTTACTCGCTCCGGATCATATCTCTCCCGCAGTCTTCGAGCGTTTTCCGACAGCCGTGACGCAAGAGCCGGATCTCGAATGATCCTCAAGATCGATGCCGTCAGCGCATCCTCATCCCCGACCGGTATGACAAGCGCATTTTCACCATTCAACACGATCTGTCCGATCCCGCCCGGGATACAGTCGGTCGTCACGCACGGAATCCCCAGACAGAGCGCCTCAATGAGCGTATTCGGCATCCCCTCGGTATCCGACATCAGACAATAGACCCCCGCGTGCCGGATCCGGTCGGCGATTCCCTGACATCTGCCCATAAAATGTGTCTGTTCCGAAATCCCCAGCTCACCGGCGAGCGTCTCTAGCCGGCTGCGATCCTCCCCGTCTCCGTATAATATCAATTGATATTTATTGATGTCAGCCTCTTTCTCCCGCAGGATCCGGGAAAATGCACGCAGCAGGAGGTCAAATCTTTTATTGGCATCCATCCGCCCCACAGCGACGATCGTCCGCTCCCGCTCTGTCCGATGCTCCGATCCATCCTCTGCCAGGAATTCCCGGGACACTGCGTTTGATATCACCACCGCCCTGCTTCGGACAGCACCAGTGAAAAAGTCCGCCGCTGCCTGCGTCTGTACGGCCACTGCAGCAGCATGCGGAAACAACATCTCTGCGGATATCCTCATCAGACGCCCGGGGTATTCCAACTCCGGAATGGCCCGGATCGATACGATCACGGGAATATGGAAGCGTCGGGCAGACAGAAGTGCCATCAGATTATTTTTCCCGATGAAGGATAAAATAACATCTGGTTTTATATCTTTCCAGATCGATTCCAGTCTTTTCATCCGATGCCGGAAAGCGGACAGACGTCCGTCGGTTTCCCCGGAAGCGATCCCGGAGAAGACCCTGGCGATCCCGTTTCCCTGTCCGCCGGCATCCA
>JAFPTK010000201.1 GCA_017400305.1 Lachnospiraceae bacterium
GAAACCGCAGGCTTACGACAGGCCCCTTAAGTGGCAGGCACGGCGTCGGTCGCTGTTGAACCGTCGCTGTTTTCCTCGCTCTTGGTCAACTGCGATTCGGTCACATCCAGCTTGATCTTGGTGAAATTCTGGATACAGTAGACACTGTCATCACCGCTCACCGAAGCATAGAAGCGATGGATCGCATTGTTCTCATCCCCGATGGAGACCACGGTCTCCGTCCCGTCCCGGAGGGTGAACGTCACCGTCATGGAGGGCTCCTGTAAGCCGTACTCCTCCAATCCTTCATGGGTTTCCATCCGGTAGTCCGCCTCCATATGGCAGGCACTGTTTAAGATATCCGCGACCTCATCCTGATCGAGAGTCTCGATGGATGCCGCAAGATCTCCGCCCTTCCAGGGCTTCTCTTCGTCATCAGTCTTCTCAAAGGACCAGGTCCCCTTGGAATTGGTGATCACAAAGCCGGTCACGCTTTCCGGATCGAGAGAAGTCAGATCATAGCTGACCTTCTCACTGCTCTCCCGCTCTTCCCGTACCTCACCCCATTTTTTCAGGCCAAAGAAGGCGCCGATCAACAAGAGCAACAGGATGATGACAATGATCAGACCTTTCTTTTGCTTTTTCATCTTATTTCTTTCTCCTGACAGCCCAGACAGCGATACCTGCGATGATCACAATGACCGCCGCGATGAAGATGAAGCCGATGACGGTGATGAAGTTGGCGACCGTCATGGGGATGGTCAAGAAGCTGTCCATCGGCTTGGCGGGGATCGTCACGAAATCGGTCGAGAGCGTCACCAGCGCATCGATGGAATTGTCAAACAGCCGGGAGTTCATGCCGGCGATCAGATTGTCCACCTCATCCGTAAAAAGATAACCGCAGGAATACAGGATCATCGTACTCATTCCGGAATCCAGTGTGCGCTCCGCCTTCACGCCGACGTTGAAGCTCTGGGCATTTTTCTGATCCGGATCGGTGGAGAGATAGGATCCCTCCGATGTGGTCAACAGCGGTGTCACCGTGATCCCGTCGGTTGCTTTCACCTCGATCGCGAGACATTCCGGCAGGAATACCGTCTTTAACCCGACGGAACGAAGGCTGCTCGTGACCGGATCGTCGGACGAGAGGTCGGGAAGCAGATAAGACGGCGTATTAAATGTCGCATAGTAATTCCCCGGCGTGTAATCCAATACCAGACCATCGGAAAGGGAGACGCCGTACCAGTCGAGGATCTTTTTAAAATTCGTAAGCTCCGCACCGCCCTGTGTTTCCGTCGTTGCAGAGACCAGAAGATTTCCGCCCTTACTGATATAATCGATCACCAGATCGGCCTCGCTCGGCGTGAAATCCGTATTCGGGGATTCAATGATCAACAGCTCGGCATCCTCCGGGATGCTCTCCGCCGTAAGGAGCTCCAGATCCTCCATATGGATGTTGTCATTGTCCAGGATCTTGGTAAAAGCGGGACTGATGGGCAGTTCTCCGTGACCGCTTGTCCGATAGGCCTGCACCAGAGAATCCTCGGAGAGGGTCACATACTGCAGCGCACTGGTGATCTGACCCTCCATGTCGTAGCCGGTGGTCTTTTCCTGATAGGTCTGATAATCGATCTCCGACTGATACATATCGGCATAGGCAACTGCTTTGCTGCGGCCGTTGGTGTCGTCCACCACGATGACACCGGAGTAGCCGGGATCGGTGTCGGTATAGCGCTGGTAGAATTTGGCATTGACGATGGGGTCAATGTATTCGAGTCTGATATGACTGCCTGCATTGACGTAGCTCTTTAAGATCTTCTCGACCGTCGTATCCTTGGTCTGCATGGCGTCATCGCTCTCCTGCGCCAGGAAATACAGCGTGATGTCATCCGTGATCTCCGATGCGATCCGTTTGGAGTCGTCGCCGATCGTGTAGATGCGGTTGGCGGTCAGATCCACCTCACGATAATCATCCGGGATCTGCAGCGCCACGAGGTTTAAAACCACCACCACCGCGATACAGACGGCGATCATAGCGGTGCTGTAGGCCGTCACGGAGAGATTGGCACGGGAAACGGTGAAGCGCCGCTTCTGGATTACCTGTGTCGTGAGGAACAGGAAGAGCGCCGTCACGGAGATGAAGTAGACGATACTGGTCAGATCAAAATTCCCCAGATAGATCGTCATCAGTCGTCCGCTGAAATTGATCGTCGCATTTAACAGATCGCTGAGCCATGCGACCGGGATGCTGTCAAACAGATCCCCCAGCAGATTGCAGGCAAGGATCAGGACGACGGATACGACGACACTGATGATCTGATTGTCCGTGAGGGAAGAGATGAAGATACAGATCGCGATCAGCATCAGTCCGTAGAGCCAGTAGTCCAGGATATCCGCGTAGTTCCACAGATAGGGGACCTCGCCGAAGCGCCCCATGAGCGGAGGCAGGATAAGGATCACGGCCGTCGGGATGGAAAAGACGGCTGCGATGGCAAGAAACTTTCCCATCACGATCCCGCCGACGGTGACCGGCGCCGTCATGATCAGCTGATCGGTCTTCTGTCTGCGCTCTTCGGAGAAGGAACGCATGCACAGGAGCGGGATCATGAAGACGAGCCCGATGAAAGCAGTGTTATACAGGGCGCCGTTCACATTGGTGGAAAGGCCCAGCAGATTGTACTGCACAAAGAAGAACCCGAAGATCAGGATGTTGAGACCGATGAAGAGCTCTCCGATAAATGTATGAAAATAGGAGCGAAACTCCCGTTTAAAGATCGCACTCATGCCTCTTCCTCCTCTGTCACAGCCTTATCCGCGGACGCCGCTTCCTCTTCCGGCGTCGCGCTCTCTAATACTTCCGATCCTGCCGCGGGATCACCGGAAAGTACCTTTTCTTCCTCCGTTTCCGGGCTTTCCGCCTCCCCGGACACCGCTTCTCCGGGAACCGCTTCGGATGTCGCGTCTTCGGGATCGGCGGGTTCTGTACCCTCCGCGGTCTGCGCCTCGTTCTGTTCCGAAGCCTGCGCCTCGGCATCGCTTCCGGTGAGCTCCAGGAAAACCTCCTCCAGCGAATGCGTCTCCAGATTCATCGCCATGACCGGGAGATTCGCCGCCGCGAGAGCCTTGGCCACCTCGGCACGGATATCCTCCTGGGTATCGGTCTGAACGGTGACCGGTAAAGCGCCGTCCGCTCCGGGCGCTCCGAAATCGACCTCTTTGATGTGTTCCATCCCTTCCAGTACCGGGCGAACGTTCTCCTCCGCTCCGAGAATGGAGAGCTTTAACGTGGCGGAGCCGCCGCCGATCCTGCTCTCCAACTCCTCCGGTGTCCCGCTGGCGACCAGCTTCCCGTGAGACAGGATCAGGATCTCGTCACAGACCTCGTTCACCTCGGAAAGGATATGGGAGCTTAACATCACGATGTGATCCTCCCGAAGGGAGCGGATCAGTTCGCGGATCTCAAGGATCTGCTGCGGATCCAGACCGACCGTGGGTTCATCCAGGATGATGATGTCAGGGGATCCGATGAGAGCCTGTGCCAGCCCGACACGCTGTTTATACCCCTTGGACAGGTTGCGGATGAGACGCTCACTGTACTCCCCCAGCATGGTCTGCTTCATGACCTTCGCGATCTGATCGCGGCGTTCCTTCTTCGGAACCCGCTTTAAGTCCGCCACAAAGGAAAGGTATTCCGCGACGGTCATGTCCTGATATAACGGCGGGAGCTCCGGCAGATAACCGATATGTTTCTTGGCCTCCTCCGGTTCCCTTACGATATCAAGACCGTCGATCGTGACGGTCCCTTCACTGGCCGCGATATAGCCGGTCATGATATTCATGGTCGTGGATTTTCCCGCTCCGTTGGGCCCCAAAAAACCGTAGATCTTTCCGGTCTCCATGTTAAAACTCAGATGATCTACGGCCTGATGATCCCCGTATCGCTTGACGATATTCTTTACTTCGATCACGATGCTGCCTCCTGCCTGACTTATTTTATTACCTTAACTGTTCTACCTTCTATTTGTGTTCAAATTGTGTTCAAACTATGAAAAAAATATATTTCCCTCATCGGATCCCGGTACTGCCGAAGCCGCCGCGGTCTTCTCCGGTGAGCGTATCGGTCTCTTCGAAGATAAGCTTCGGCTGATTCTTCATGATCCGAAACTGGCAGATCCGGTCGTTGACATGCAGCACGACATCTCTTGTTGCGAGAGCGGGAAAATACCATTGGTCATTATCCCCGCAGTAGGAATGGTCGATCACCCCCATATGATTCGTCTGGATGATGCCGAAGTTCTTATACGTGGAACTGCGCGGAACGACATGGGCCTCATATCCCTCCGGCAGCTGCATGGCGACCCCCAGCGGGATCAGCTTCCAATCTCCTTTATTTAACGTGATCTCCTCGGCACAGCGCAGATCGATCCAGTCGCTTTTGCCGTCGATATAGGTGAGATGCTCGATCTGGTCATTAAAATACTTGATGCGGATCGTCTCTGACATGGCTGCTCCTTAATGTATGGTTCCTTAATACAGAGGCTCCATAATATAGCTGATCCTTACTGTGTCGGCCCCTTCATGGCCCTGCTTCTTAATACGGCTGCAGGATATAGGCGGTATGCCCGGGGATCCGTAAGCCTCCGCCGAAATCGATCGTCTCCCCCGTGATGAGATCATGGGCTCTGCCGGCGCGGGCGTCAAAGTGGGCGACCACTTCATTGTCATCCATATTGACGGCGATCATGATCCGTTCCTGACCGCTGTCGCGCTCCAGGACACAATACTTATTCTGCAGCACCAGATCCTTAAAGGCGCCGTAATTCAGCGCATGGCTTTCCCTCTTGGCTTTGACCATAGCGGCGATCTGATCGGTCAGCGCATTCCATTCGGGCTTCTCAAACGCGGGACGAAGCGCCGGGTCTCCGGCGGACTTATCGCCCTTTACGCCCCATTCGCTGCCGTAATACAGGATCGGCATGCCAGGCATCCCGAAGAGCACCGTGTAGATGAGCGGGAGATTCCTTTCGTCCTGCAGGATACTGGCGACCCTTGTCACATCGTGGTTGTCCACGAAATTCATGAGATGCATCCCGGTGTAGAGACACCAGTTCTCCGGACCGAACTGCCGCTTTAAGGAGTGGACGATCTCAAAGAGATTGTAGCTGTTAAAGCTGGAATAGAGCCCCTTATAGCACTCGTAATTCGTCACCGACTGGCACATCTCTGGGTTCATGACCTGCTTGTAGTCGCCGTGCAGCATCTCGCCGTAGAGGAAGAAATCCTCCTTCCATCCGCAGGCTGCGCTCCTTAAGCGCTTTAAGAAATCGCGGTCCACACAGTAGGCGACATCCAGGCGCAGTCCGTCGATATCGAATTCATCGATCCAGGTCTTGACGCTCTGAAGCAGATAATCGATCACCGCCTCATTGCGGAGATTGAGCTTCACCAGATCGAAATTGCCTTCCCAGCCCTCATACCACAGACCGTCGTTGTAATTGCTGTTCCCGTCAAAGTTGATATGGAACCAGTCCTTATACTGCGAATCCCAGCGATTCTTAAGCACATCCTGAAAGGCAAAGAAGCCCCTGCCCGCGTGATTGAAGACGCCGTCCAGCATCACCCGGATCCCGGCCTCGTGCAGCGCCTTGCATACCTTGGCAAAGTCCTCGTTGGTCCCAAGCCGCCGGTCGATCAGACGGTAATCTCTGGCATTGTAACCATGTGTGTCCGACTCCCATACGGGATTGAAGATCACGGCATTGATCCCGAGCTTTTCAAAATGCGGGATCCAGTCGATCGTCTTAAGGATCCCGTGGCGAAGCTCGCCGTCATTCTCATACGGTGCTCCGACGAATCCCAGCGGATAGATCTGATAGAATACACTCTCCTCATACCACATGAACGGAAACCTCCTGTTGTCGATGCGCACACGCGCGCCCTGATCCTCTGTAATCCGGCTCTTCCGATGCCGCAGACGGCCGGCCGATCGGATGAACCTTTATACCGCCTCTGCCGGCGCAGCCGCGGCGTTCTTTTTCAGGGTATCATTGAGGGCGTCACAGATATCATCCGCGTCCAGACCGTGCACCATGGCGGCCTGCTCCAGGGATTCCATCTGCGCCGAAGGACAGAAGATGCAGCCCATCCCGCAGCTCATCAGGAAATCCGCGGCGCCGGGATGCTCCGAGATGATCTTGACGATCATCATATCCTTGGTGATCAGATCCCCTTCCTTACCGGCTTTCTGCTCATCGGCCGCTTTCTCCTCTTCGCTTCCGAATAAAATATCCTTGATCGACATAGGTACCTCCTTACCGGGAATCTACCGAATCCCACTCTCCCCAGGACAATATACAGATAACACGACATCAACCCGTTGCATACGCACAAACAGAAATTTTATCACAAATGCTTCCCATTCGCAAATTTTCTGTGCTATAATAAAAACGCTTGTTATGAAAAGGAGCGGGACATGCAGCGTAAGACAGAGAACAGCAGCAACTGGCACAGCGAACAGGATCGCAAAAATATCTTAAAGATGCGGGAGGTACTGGACACCCTGCCGTCCTTCTGCCGCCAGTATTTTCGTTCCATCGACGACGTCTCCGGCGCGAGGACCAAGCTCGGATACGCCTATGATCTGCGCACCTTCTTCAATTTCATCCATGACAACAACTCTGCCATGAAGGACACGGAGGTCCGGGATTTCCCGGTGACGATCCTCGATCAGATCACCCGGGAGGACATCGAGGAGTATGTGGAATATATCTCCCTTTACCAGAAGGACGAGAGGGAGCTCTCCAATGAGGAGCACGGGAAAGCACGCAAGCTCTCCGCTCTTCGCTCTCTCTATCAGTATTTCTTCAAGACGGAACTGATCCACACCAATCCCGCCATGCTGGTCAATATGCCCAAGATCCATGAAAAGGCGATCATCCGGTTGGAGCCCAATGAGGTGGCCCGGATGCTCGATGAGGTGGAACAGGGGGATAAGCTCACCAAGTCCCAGATGAAGTATCACAACATCACGAAGTCGCGCGATGTCGCGCTGATCACACTCTTACTCGGCACGGGCATGCGTGTCTCGGAATGCGTGGGGATCGATCTGAATGACATCGATTTCGATACCTGCGGTATCAAGATCCGCAGAAAGGGCGGCTACGAGACCATCATCTATTTCGGGGAGGAGGTCGAGGACGCCCTGCGGAACTATCTGACCACCCGCCGCGAGATCGTACCGCAGAGCGGCCACGAGGACGCGCTCTGCCTGTCCATGCAGAACAGGAGGATCACGGTGCGGGCCGTGGAAAATCTCGTCAAGAAATACGCCCAGACGGTGACGACTCTTAAAAAGATCACCCCCCACAAGCTTCGCAGCACCTTCGGTACCAATCTCTACCGGGAGAC
>JAFPTK010000202.1 GCA_017400305.1 Lachnospiraceae bacterium
AGCCGCGCCGATCTTGCGCATCACTCCGCGCATTCGCATATTGTTCATGTTCCGACCTCACTTTCGCTATGATAACATCTGATAGGTAACATCTGATTTTATATCATACCCGCAAAAATGGATTTCGGCAAGCCCTTTTTTTACAAAGTTCCTGTTTGGAATCCGACAGGAATTCGGACGGGTTTCCCGGATGCTGCCATTCACTCCGCTTCGTCGATCGCTTTTCCGATGTCGGACCGCATCATCGCGCCCTCAAAGCTCACCCAGCGAGCCGCCTCGTACGCCCGTGCCCGTGCCGCTTTCAGATCCTGTCCCAACGCCGTGACGCCGAGCACGCGCCCGCCGTTTGTGACGACCGCACCGCTCTCATCCGTGCGGGTTCCCGCATGGAAACAGAACACATCCTCCTTTCCCTGAAACGCGTCCAGTCCTTCGATCTTCTTACCTTTCTCGTAATGCTCCGGGTAACCGCCGGAGGCAATGACAACACAAACCGCAGCGTTATCGGCAAAGCGAAGTGGGATCCGGTCCAATGTCCCGTCGATACAGGCATTCATGACATCCACGATATCATTTTCCATCCGAGGCAGCACCACCTGCGCCTCCGGATCCCCGAAACGCGCATTGTACTCTAACACCCTGGGGCCGTCCGCCGTGAGCATCAGGCCAAAGAACAGCACGCCCTTGAAGGGACGTCCCTCCGCGGCCATGGCATCCACCGTCGGCTGAAAGATCGTCCTCCGGCAGATCTCATCGATCTCCTTCGTATAGAAAGGACTCGGAGAAAAGGTCCCCATGCCGCCCGTATTGAGCCCCTTGTCCCCATCCAGTGCCCGCTTGTGATCCTGCGCCGAGGTCATCGTACGGATCGTGCGGCCGTCGACAAAGGAGAGCACCGAGACCTCCCGGCCGGTGAGAAACTCCTCCACCACCATACGCTTTCCCGCATCGCCGAACTTCCGCTCCTCCATGATCTCCGCCACGCCGTCCATCGCCGACTGCTCGTCCCCGCAGATCAGGACTCCCTTGCCGAGAGCAAGCCCATCGGCCTTTAACACGACCGGATAGCGTCCCAGACCCCTGATGTACTCTCTGGCCCGCTCCGGATCGTCAAAGGTCTCATAAGCCGCGGTGGGGATCCGGTATTTCTTCATCAGCTCCTTGGAAAACGCCTTGCTCCCCTCGATCACCGCCGCATTCGCAGCCGGACCGAAGACGCGCAGTCCCGCTTCCTCAAAGCGATCCACGATGCCTCCCACCAGCGGATCATCCATCCCGACCACGGTCAGATCGATCTCCTTTTCCTTCGCAAACGCGACCAGACGGTCAAATTCCATCGGTGTGATCGGCACACATTCCGCGAGCTCCGCGATCCCGGCATTTCCGGGGGCACAATAGATCCGATCCACCTGACTGCTTCTTGAAAGACTGTATGCGATCGCATGCTCGCGACCGCCTCCGCCGACGATCAATACTTTCATTTCTCTTCCTTTCCGGACAGGCTCCTATCGATGATCACACGGCCGTCCTCTACGGAGACCGCACCGGCCGCGATCAGCGCGATCGCCTCCGGCAGGATCTCCCATTCCGCTTCCTCCATTACGCGCCGCTGCAGGATCTCCGGTGTATCCCCCTGTTGTACCGCCACAGGCTTCTGCAGGATGATCGGCCCGGTATCCGTCCCCTCATCCACAAAATGGACCGTGGCCCCCGTCACCCGGACTCCCCGGCGAAGTGCGGCCTCATGCACCTTTAACCCGTAATACCCCTTCCCGCAAAAGGCGGGGATGAGGGACGGATGGATGTTGATGATGCGATGCGGGAAGGCCTGTACCATGGCCGGCGGGATCGCCACCAGAAAACCGGCCAGGACCACTAGATCCGGCTCCGCACTCTCTACGGCAGCCAGGAGCGCCTCATTGAACGCCTCCCGGTCCGGATAATCCTTCGGAGAGACCACCCGGTGCGGGATCCCAGCCTGTTCCGCGCGATCCAGCGCCTTCACCCCGCGGTTATTTGAAATAACGCATGTTATCTTAACATCTCCCAGGCTTCCGGCGGCCGCGCGATCGAGGATCGCCTGCAGATTGGTTCCGCCGCCCGAGACCAGCACAACGATCTTTAGCATAACACCACACCCTTTTCTCCCGCTTCCACGGTTCCCAGGATCACGCCGTCCTCTCCGGCCTCACGGACCGCGGCGAGCGTCCGCTCTACATCCGCCGGATCGAGAGCGAGGACCATGCCGATCCCCATATTGTAGGTGTTGTACATGATCTTTTCCTCCACCTCACCGGCTTCGGCGATCATACGGAAGATCTCGGGTACCTCATAGCTGTCCTTCCGCACACTGGCGACGCAGTTATCCGGCAGCATCCGCGGGATGTTCTCGTAGAAACCGCCGCCCGTGATGTGGCTCATGCCCTTGATACGGACACCGGCCTCCCGGATCCTCCGAAGCATCCTGACATAGATCTTCGTCGGGGCAAGCAGCACCTCGCCGAGGGTTTTGCCGCCCAGCCTCTCCTCCTTCGTCATAAGGCGCTCCGCGGTCATCGGGAAGACCCTGCGGACGAGAGAGAAGCCGTTGGAATGGACACCGCTTGAGAAAACGCCGACCAGCGTGTCACCGGGACGGATCCCGGAGCCGTCGATCAGATCCTTCTTCTCCACGACCCCCACGGAGAAACCGGCGAGATCGTATTCCTCCTCGGGCATCAGCCCGGGATGCTCCGCGGTCTCACCGCCGATCAGGGCACAGCCGGCCTGCCGGCATCCCTCCGCCACCCCGGCCACGATCTGCTCGATCTTTTCCGGCACATTTTTGCCGCAGGCGATATAGTCCAGGAAGAAGAGAGGCTCCCCGCCGGCGCAGGCGACATCATTGACACACATCGCCACGCAGTCGATCCCGATCGTATCATGCCGGTCCATGAGGAAGGCCAGCTGAAGCTTGGTCCCCACGCCATCCGTTCCGGAGAGCAGCACCGGCTCCTCATATCCCTTGATCGCACTTAAGGAAAACGCGCCGGAAAAGCCGCCCAGACCGCCCAGGACCTCCGGGCGCAGCGTGCTCTTTACATGTGATCTGATGCGCTCGACCGATTCATACCCGGCCTCGATATCCACTCCTGCTTTCTTATAATCCATGCTCATCCCTTTAAATACCCCTCATATCCTGTGCCCTGTAACCGGGCATCCTTCAGTTCCACACCTTCCCGCATCTCGCTGCTGTGCTTTTTCAGGCGTTCCAGCAGCTCCGGATCACTGACCGCCAGGATCTTCGCTGCCAGGATCCCCGCATTTTCCCCGCCGTCGATCGCCACGGTCGCCACCGGGATCCCGGTCGGCATCTGAACGATGGAATACAGGGAATCCCGCCCGCCGAGCGCCGTTGTCTTCATCGGGACACCGATCACCGGCAGCGGAAAGAGGGCCGCACACATGCCCGGCAGATGCGCCGCCATGCCGGCTCCGGCGATGATGACCTTGTACCCCCGTGATTCCGCCCCCTTCGCGTACTCAAAAAACGCGTCCGGTTCGCGATGTGCGGAGATGATGTGCATGTCGAAGCTGACCTTGAGCTTTTCCAGGATCCGAGCCGCCTTCGCCATGACCGGCATATCCGAATCGGACCCCATGACAATCCCCACCTGTGCCATTTATTCTCCTCCTCTCCTATCGTTGATTTTCCTTATCCGGCTTCATCCGAACCCGAACCCGTAACGCAGCTGCCTTGCAGCTTTAAGCGGCATCCGGTCTCATCCGTCAAGCAGTTACGCCCCGCACGCGCGGGTCATCCCAGCACTCCCCACAGGATCAGACCCGCGGAGAGCAGCAGTAACAGGGCATTCAGTATCGTTCCCGCCATCGGGAACAGCGGAAAGGATTCCCTCCCCAGCAACATCCGCAGACCGAGCCCCAGCCCGGCAAGTCCGTAGAGGACCGCCAGGACGAGCGTCATCGTCTGCGCATTTCCCACAGCGCCGCCCGCGGAATAGATCCGCACCATGCTGTAAAACAACGCGGCAAGACCGCTCACACCCAGGACACAGGAAAAGATGCCCCGCTTTGTGTGGCGCTTATCCGTAAACATATACCGGTCGGAGCGCCGGTTCTTTTTCAGACGTACCGGACGCACGGAAGGATCAGAACAGGATCTTGCTCCGGCTCACCAGAAGCTTTGCTCCCTCAATGATCAGGACGACCCCGCCGGCGATCCCGATCACAATGGCGAGGATGCCGAATATCATGGAGATCACGCCGGAACGCCCCATCAGTCTGTACTGCTGCTCTTCCATCTGCCTCAACTCCTTATTCCGTATTCCGCATAATAAGCGTCGATCGAGGAGCGGATCGCGTCATCGATCACCACGCGGCCGCCTGTCTCCCTGTTGTAGAGTGCCTCCACCACATCGTGCATCGTCACGATCGCATGCGCGGGAAAGCCCCAGGTTTCACGGATCTCATCCAGGGCGCTCCGGTCGGAGTGCAGGCCCCGCTCCTCCCGGTTCAGGGACACGATGAGACCGACGATCTCCACCTTTGCCTGCTGCTTAAGGATCGGAACCGTCTCCTCGATGGATTTTCCGCTGGTCGTCACATCCTCGATGATGACGACCCGGTCGCCGTCCTTGAGGGATGCGCCCAGCAGAGCTCCCTTATCCCCGTGATCCTTTTCCTCCTTGCGGTTCGCGCAGTAACGCACATCGCACCCGTAGAGCTCGCTCATGGCCTCCGCCGCGATGACCGCCAGCGGGATGCCCTTATAGGCAGGCCCGAAGATCACGTCGAAATCGGTCCCGTAATAGTCATGGATCGCACGGGCATAGGCCGTTCCCAGTTTCCTCAACTGGGATCCCGTATTATATGCGCCGGCATTCATGAAGAACGGCGATCTGCGTCCGCTCTTTAATGTGAAATCGCCGAACTTTAGCACATCGCTCTCGACCATGAACCGGATAAACTCTTCCTGATACTGTTCCATATGTCACCCCACTGCCTGTTTCAGATCTTCCTTCATTGCCAGGACCGCCGCGCGGGAAGCCTCCGCGAACCGCTCCGCACCGTATTCCGCATACCGCTCCTCCCGCCAGGCCGCGATGATGCCGCGGGAGGAATTGACGATCGCTCCCAGGCCGTCCCCTCGGAAGAAGTGTTTCAGATCCGCTCCTTTTCCGCCCTGCGCGCCGTATCCCGGCACCAGGATCACCGTGTGCGGCATCAGCTTCCGCAGGATCCTTCCCTGCTCGGGGTAGGTCGCCCCCACCACTGCGCCGACATTGCTGTATCCGTCCTCCATAAGGTCCGCGCCCCAGGTATCCACCAGGGATCCGACGATCTCGTAGAGGGGCCGCGAGGTGCCGTCCGGTCCGCTCACCACCAGATCCTGCAGCTCTCCGCTGGAGGGATTGGAGGTCTTGACCAGGACAAAGATCCCCTTGTCCTCCTTTTTCGCCACCTCGATGAAGGGCTTCACCCCGTCCGATCCGAGGTAGGGGTTGACCGTCACAAAATCCTCATCGAAACCGCGGACTATGCGGCCGCCGATCTGTGTCCCACCCAGATGTCCGATGGCGTAGGATTCCGATGTGGAGCCGATATCGCCGCGCTTGACATCTCCGATGACGAGAAGTCCCTTTTCCTTCGCATACCGCACGGTCCGGTCAAAGACCGCAAGCCCGGGGAGACCGAACTGCTCGTACATCGCGATCTGGGGCTTCACCGCCGGGATCAGATCCGCGATCCCGTCGATGATCTGACGATTGAACTCCCAGAACGCCTCCGCCGCTCCTTCGGCGGTCTCCCCATACTCCCGGAAGGCCTGTTCCTTCACGGCATCGGGGATGAACTTCAGATTGGGATCGAGACCCACGACGATCGGTGCCCCGGTCCTGCGGATCGCCTGATTCAATCTCGCGATCATATCCTCTCCTCCTTATTCCCTGCCGTCCCAGCACCAGGTGCAGAGCTTCTCCCTGCCGATCCCCACGGCGTCCAGCATGTCATCCAGACGATTGTAGGAAAGGGAAGTAAATCCCAGCTGCTCCCTGATGGCGTCAAGCATCCGATGGTACCGGTCCGCGTCGGGATTCGCGTAATCCTCCAGCACGTCCCGTTCTACATTTTCTCCCTCCTCCTTGAGGATCACTCTCCTGGCGATCAATTCCATCTCCGAGGTGGAACGGGAGAAATTGATATACTTACATCCGAACAGGATCGGCGGACAGGCGGGGCGCACATGCACCTCTCTGGCGCCGCTCTGATAGAGGAATTCCGTTGTCTCCCGCAGCTGCGTCCCGCGCACGATGGAATCGTCGATCAGAAGGATCCGCTTGCCGTCGATCAGCTCGTGGACCGGCAGCAGCTTCATCCGGGCGATCAGGTTGCGCTTCTCCTGGATCGTCGGCATAAAGGAGCGGGGCCAGGTGGGGGTATACTTGATGAAGGGTCTCGAAAACGGGATCCCGGAGGCATTGGCGTACCCGATCGCATGTGCCGTACCGGAATCCGGCACGCCCGCCGTGATATCCGCGTCCTCTTTCGTAAAGCCGTCCCTGCCGGCGATGCTCGCCCCGCAGCGGTACCGCATCTCCTCGACGGAGACCCCCTCATAGAAGGAAGAGGGATATCCGTAGTAGACCCACAGGAAGGTGCAGATCTTCATCTCTTTGCCGGGAGCGACCAGCGTCGTCACGCCCTCCGGCGTCAGGATCACGATCTCGCCGGGGCCCAGTTCCCGCTCCGTCGAATAACCGAGATTCTGATAGGCAAAGGCCTCAAAGGAGGCGCAGAAGCCTTCGTCCTTCTTGCGCCCGATGATCACCGGTGTCCTGCCGAGACGGTCCCTGGCCGCATAGATGCCGGCCGGTGTCAGGACCAGGATGGTCATGGATCCCCGGATCTCCTCCTGGGCATACCGGATCCCTTCGATCAGATTGTCCCTCTGGTTGATCAGGGCCGCCACCAGCTCCGTCGCGTTGATCGTACCGCCGCTCATCTCCAGGAAATGTGTCCCGGAGCCGACGATCCGCTCCGCCAGCTGATCCGTATTGTTGATCTTGCCGACCGTCGTGATCGCATAGGTGCCGTGATGAGACCGCACGATCAGCGGCTGCGGCTCATAATCGGAGATGCAGCCGATGCCGAGATTCCCCTTCATCTCCTTCATCTCCGAGTCGAATTTGGTCCGAAACGGCGAATTCTCGATGTTGTGAATGGAGCGGTCGAAGCCGTTCTCCCCATATACCGCCATCCCGGCGCGTCTGGTGCCGAGATGCGAATGATAATCCGTTCCGAAAAACAGATCGAACAGACAATCCGTTTTCAATGCAGCCGCGAAAAAACCGCCCATCTTATTCCCCCTCTTCCTCTGTTACGCCTTCGGCATCCTCCGTCTCGGTCTCGCGGATCTCCTCGATCCGGGTAGAGAGGAAGATATTCTCCCGTTTGGCCGCCTCGTCCGTCGGGACCAGTGCCAGATAGGCCTCCATCTGGGACGCGGCAAGCTCAAAGTTTCCCATATATTCGTACACCGCAGCGATATTGCGGGTGATCGACGCGTTCTGACTCGGGTCGTTTAAACTGAGCCCGATCTGGAAATCAGAGAGCGCGTCACTATAGCTGCCCATCCGCATCTCGAGCACCCCCAGGGCGTTGTAAACGCCCGCCGCACTCTGATCATCCTGCAGAAAACGACGGTAAACGCTGATCGCGTAGGCATCATCCCCCAGGTTCTCGGAGACCTCGCCTAATAACATAACAATTGGTATTCTATTGGCCGGCCGCACACCGCTCTCGTTGTTGGCTTCCTCCAGGTAGCTCCTGGCGTCCTCCATCTGACCGAGATAGTAACAGAATCGGCCCTTTTCGTAATTGGTCATGGAAGCCCCGTCCTCTGTGAGGATCTGGTTGAGCATCTGGCTTCCTTCCGGCGAGTAACCCGCTCTGGCGAGTGCTTCGTAGATGCACAGGATCCGGTCATAGGATCTGGGCTTTTCCTCCAGCACCACCTGAAAGTCCTCTTTTGCTGCTCCGTGATCCCCGCAGGCGAGATAACACAGCCCCCTGAGATAATGGACATCCTTTTCGGAGGGTTTCAGGGCGAGCATCGCATCGTAGACCTTGATGGCCCCCTCCTCATCTCCCTTGTTCTTCAGGGTTTCCGCAAGATAATAGGACAGATCGAAGGCGAGCTTCCCCGGCACGCCGCCGCTCTTTCGAAGCGCCGTCTCAAGAGATTCCTCGGCGTCTTCATAATCGCCGAGATTCATCTGCGCGATCCCGATGGCACGCCAGAGTTCCGCGTCATCCTCGCCCTGTGACCGGATCGACTGAAGCTGATCGAGGGCTTCACGATATTCCCGGTTTTCCAGCGCGGCGATCGCCACCGACCGGGCGTCCTCCTCCTTCTGACCAAAGGGAAGCGTACACCCGGAGACAGCAAACAGCACGATCCCGGCAGTGAACGCGATCGTCCGTATCCTGTGCGATCGGTGAGAAGAGAACATCAATCCCCCAGATATGCCGTGACTTCCACCTCACAGCACACGTTCTTCGGAAGTGTCTTCACCGCGACGCAGCTCCTCGCCGGCTTGTCCGTGAAATACGCTCCGTATACCTCGTTAAAAGCCGCAAAATCATCCATATCCTTAAGGAAGCAGCAGGTCCTTACCACATCCCCGTAGGACGCTCCCGCAGCGGCGAGCAGCTTTCCGATATTCTCCATCACCCGCTTCGTCTGGGTCCGGATGTCGTCTCCGTCGATCTCTCCGGTAGCCGGATCGATCGCGATCTGCCCGGATGCGAACAGGAAGCCCCCTGCGATCTTGGCCTGGGAATAGGGGCCGATCGCGGCCGGCGCCTGGTCTGTCGAAACTGTCTGAATGCGATCCTTCATCTTATTCTCCCTTCTCACAGAATCCCTCACGGTTCATCGATCCCGACCGTGACATAAAATCCCCGTTCATTCTCTTCGATCTTTAACACCTTCCCCGAAAGCTTCTTCACCCTCTGGGTGAACGGAATATTGGGCGACATGGCAAGCGACCGGTCATGCTCCGTATCGAGGGTATAATAATAGGAACTCGGCAGCACGCCCTCGGTCAGCGTTACCTCCTCTCCCTCCGTGAGCAGCCCTGTCCGCTCCATCTTAAACACCATCTCACGCATCACCGCCTCCGGACGGCGGGCTGACATAGGCATGCGTCCGCAGATAATCATACCACAACTGATAGGAAGCTGCTTTCAAATGCACGCCGTCAAATGACAGCGCGGCGTCAAGGTCCCCGTTCCCGTCATCCAGCGCTTCGTTGATATCCAGATAAAAGATCCCCTGTTCCGGATCCGCCAGCTCCGCGATGGCGGCATTGCGCTCGTTGATCCTGGTATTGTTGATGTGACGGTCTCCGCTTCCCTTCTTGGCCGTCACATGCATGATGCTCTGGATGATGATGATGGCCGCCGGCTGCTTTTCCCGGATCCGTTTCAGCATGGTGCCGTAATCCTCTCGAAAGCTTTCAGCGGTACCGCCGCCGATCTCGTTGATCCCCAGCATCACATAGATCTTACGAAACTGCCGCTCGTCGGAGAGAAGCTCATCCACGCTCTTCTTGCCGTCCTCCGTATTGACGAACGCCTTGTCCAGCGCCGCCTTGACCGTCAGAGATACCTTGGAGTAAAAGGTCGCCTGTTCATCCAGATCCGGACAGTACTCCGATAATCCCACCGTGCGGGAATCACCGATGAACAGCGCGTCAGAGAAATAGGATGCGTCGACCGGCGCATCGTACCTGCGATAGGAACTCCAGTCTGATTTCAGGGCCGTCGGAACACGATCCTGCCGCAGCGTCCGCACATAACCGGACGGCGTCATGGTCCTGGTGATCATCTCCTGCTTGGCGTCCGCCACCGACAATCCGGCGGACTTTGTCTCCTGCTTTTCCTCCGGTGCTGCCGACTCTGCCCCCTGCTTTGCCTCCGGGGCGGCGGCAGATGCGGCCGGTTTCGACTCCGGCTTCGTCCCCTGAGCTGCCGATGCCGCCGTGCCGGTCTCCTGCCCGGCTTTCGCAGCGGAATCCGCGGGGGAAGGAGCTTTCGCCTGCCGCTCCTCCGCATTCCCATCGGCAGTCGGCGCCGCCTGCTTCTCCCGGGCGGCGGAAGACGCGGCGACAGAGGCTTTTTCCTCCGCCTGCACCATAGAAGCCGGGAAACCCGGCTGAAAACCCGTCAGCGTATATACGACCGCTGCGGCCGCAGCGATGATCAGAAGCGGACATCTGTCCCTTTTTGCCATCAGTAACTAACTCCTAGAACTGTAAATATAAAAACGGATTGTCTCCCGCACGGGAAACGCTCACCAGACTCATCACAAACAGGATCACCAACAGGATCGTCACGATGGGATTCCTGCGGTGATGTCTGAGATAATCATAGACGCACGGGACGAGAAAAACAAGCGAAAACAGGAGATAAATTCCGTATGTGATCAGATACTTTACAAAATCCCCGTCATACACCACTCCTCCGGTACTGACGATGGGGAAAAGCCGCAGGAGATAGGTTTTAAGTCTCTCCGCATCCGGGATCGCAAAGATGACCCAGGTGATCGGGATGAAGAGGAGCACATGCACGCGCCCCACCAGGGGGAGCAGTCCGGATCGGCGGTCTGCCAGCGCCTTTTCCAGCAGGATCATAAAGAGGACCAGGCCGGCCCAGAGGAGGTAATTCAGTGTGACTCCGTGCCAGATCCCCGTGAGGAGCCAGACGATCGCCAGATTGCGCACCGTGACCAGCCACCCTTTCCTGCTGCCGCCCAGGGGGATATAGACATAATCCCGAAAGAAAAAGCCAAGGGTCATATGCCAGCGCCGGTAGAAATCCCCCACACCGGCTGCCGCATAAGGATGGCGGAAATTCTCGATCATCGGGGCTCCCAGCATGATCCCGATGCCGGCGGCCATCAGGGAATATCCCCAGAAATCGTAGTAGAGTTCCATAGAATAGGAATAGGCACCGAGCCAGGCAAGCGGCGTCGAGATGCTCTCATATCCGATCCCGTAAAGCGCTTCCCACATCGAACGGAGATGATCGGCTAACAGGGTCTTGAAGGCGAGCCCCGGGATGAATACAGCCAGACCATTCTCCAGGCGGGCAAAGACATCCCGGAACTTCTTCCGGAGCCTCCGTTCCTTCGGCGCCTCCTTTCGGAAGGAGGCCCGCTCAAAATCGCCGACCCGCATGATAGGGCCCGACAGCAGCTGCGGGAAAAAGGCGAAATACGCGAGGGTCTCCGTGAACCGGATCTCTCTTTTCGCCTCTCCGTCCCCGGAGGGGCGGATATCACAGAGCCAGGAGAGCATCCGAAAGAGGTAGAAACTCATGCCGACCGGCAACAGGATGCTGTCAACGTACTGCCCGGCATATTTCGCGGCAAGAAGTGCGATCAGATCGACGGATACCGCAGTGAAAAAGGCCGCCCTGCTGCCGCCCGCCACGGACCGTCCGAACAGGTAATTGAGGAAGGAGAGCACCGCCAGAAGGAGCACATAGCGCGGATCCGCCGCGGCATAAAAAAGGTAACTCCCGAGGATCAGCAGGCAGACACGCGCTTTAGCGGGAGCCAGATAAAAAACGATCAGGAAGACCGGCAGAAACCGGAACAGAAAATTAAAATCCGTAAAGCTCATGTTCCCGCATTATTGATCTCGGCCAGGAGATTCTGTGCCTCCTCCCGATGCCCGGAATCCGGGAAATCGGACACAACGCGGTTAAATGCGGTCCTGGCGTCCTCGGTCCGCCCGCTTCGATAATAAGCCTGCGCCAGCAGGAACAGCGACTCTCCATCCTCCGGATCCAGCTCACTCGCCCGCATCAGGGCGGGGATCGCTTTCTCATCGTCCCCGTCACGGTATGCGTCAGCCCCTTCCTTCGCGAACATCTCAGCCAGATCCTTGCCGACGAGCGACTGCAGATCCCCGTACAGGGTCGAGGCTCCCTCGTTGTTCTCCAGTTCCGGAGCGTTCTTATCGACATCCGCCATGTATTTCCTGACGGTATCGAGGTCCTCGGGATCCTTCAGATAGGCTGCCGCGGCGTTCATGAGCGCCTCCACCGAAAGAGATCCCTCTTCCCCGGAAGAAGCATCCCTCTCCCCCTCCATGGTCCGGATCTGCTCCTCCATGGTGAGGATTTGCTGCTCCAGATTCCGCATCTGCGCGGTCTTGGCATCCGACTCCTCGTTCACGGCGGTGATCTCCTGCTTGGCCGCCTCCTGAACCCGGGTGACCCGGGTGGGCAGGATCAGAAACCACGCGATGGCGATGCCCAAACCGATCCCCAAAAGGGCCGTCCCGAGGGAAACCGCCCCTCCGCTGAAGCCGGTCCTCGCGGGCTGGATGATCATCTCATTGCCGCTCTGATAACGGACCGCATCCGATCCCATCCTTCTCCGTCCCCTGTCGCGTTCCGTGGGAAGGAGGGCAGACTGCGCCTCCTTGAGATATCGCTTTGCCAGCGTGCTGCCGCTGTCGATCCTGAGGCACCGGTTGCACTCCAGCCTCGCGCGCTCAAAATCTCCGGCCCTCAAATGAAGTAACGCCAGCAGCTCCCTGGCACGCAGAAATCCGGGATTGAGCTGCAGGATCCTCTTTAACTGGATGATCGCCAGGTCATAGCTCTCCTGTCTCGCATAGTTGAGGGCGAGATTGTATTTTTTTGCCGTCCGGCCGAGGGTCTCCAGCCGCTGCGGATCCCGCTGTACCGTGCCGAGCAGATCCCCGGCGAGGTTCTTCTCCTCCCTGAAATTCTTGCTGATCACCCACTGCGTGAGGGCAGCGACCACCTCCCCGGTCTCATAGTAAATGAGCCCCAGGAGATTCCTCGCATCGATATTTCCCTTGTACAGACGCAGACTCTGCTTCAGACTTAAGATCGCACCGGAAAGATCACGCACCCTCGCCTTATCCAGCCCCTCATTGTAGAGCCGGTTGGAGAGATAACGGATCTTTTTGTACATGGCGACATCCGCTCCGCAGGCAGTGCAGTAATCGCGCCCGGTCAGTTCATTTCCGCAAGCGTAACAACGCACTCTTTATCTCCTCACACGTCTCGAACGCGGATTGCTGCCCGGATCATTTCCCTCCGCGAGCATCGCGACCAGGATATCCGTGACATCACTTAAGTCCTGGCCGGCGATCGCCTCCTGAGCCTCCTCCAGCTCCAGGCTGGGATAAAACTTCTTGAGTTCCTCTTCGAAATTGATCATCTTATTTCCCTGTCAGACGTGCGAGCTGATCCGCAACCTGCGCATGCGTCTGTTCGTATTTCTTTTTCTTCTCGCGTTCCTCCTCCACCTTCTCCGGTTTGGCTCCGGCGAGGAACTTCTCATTGGACAGCATCTTCTCGGACCGCGCAAGCTCCCCGTCGAGGCGCTTCAACTCCTTCGTCAGGCGCTCGATCTCCGCCCGGATATCCACCAGTTCCGCAAGCGGGATGTAGAGGGTGGCACGCGGGATCGGGACAGAGACCGCATCCTCGCCGATCCCGGTCCGGTCGGTCTGGCAGACGGATCCCGATGCGCCGGCCAGGCTCTCGAAGAAAAGCTTTCCCTTGGTAAAGGTCTCCAGCATCTCGGGATCTTCACTCACCACGATGATCGGCACCTTTTTGGACGGCGCGACGTTCATGGTATTCCGGATGTTGCGGATCCCGCGGACCGCCTCCTTGATGGCGTCGATCTCGCGTTCCTCCTGCGCAAACTCCAGATCCTCCCGGTATCCCGGCCACGAAGAGATCATGATGGAGGGTTCTGCCGACTGCAGCGTGCAGAAGATCTCCTCGGTGATGAACGGCATATACGGGTGGAGCAGCTTCATCGCTCCCGCCAGCACATTGGTCAGACACCACATTGCCGCGCTGCGGCTCTCTTCCATATCCTCCCCGTACAGCCTGGGCTTCACCATCTCGATGTACCAGTCGCAGAATTCATCCCAGATGAAGTCATAGATCTTCTGTACGGCGATCCCCAGCTCGTAACGGTCCATATTCTCGGTCACTTCGCGCACCGTCCGATTGAAGCGGGAAAGGATCCAGCGATCGGCGGGTTCGAGTCCCTCCGGTGCGGGTTTTCCGTAATGGTCCTCCTCTTCCCTGAGATTCATCATGATGAAGCGGGAGGCATTCCAGATCTTATTGGCAAAATTCCGGCTGTTCTCCACGCGCTCCGTATAGAAGCGCATGTCGCTCCCCATGTCATTGCCGGTGACCAACGTCAGACGAAGGGCATCCGCCCCGTACTGATCGATGAGCTCCAGCGGATCGATCCCGTTTCCGAGGGATTTGGACATCTTGCGTCCCTGGGCATCGCGCACCAGGCCGTGGAAGATGACGGTATGGAACGGATAGGTCCCCATCTGCTCGTAACTGGAGAAGATCATCCGGATGACCCAGAAGAAGATGATATCCCACCCGGTGACCAGAACATCGGTAGGGAAGAAATACTTAAGCTCCGGCGTTTCATCCGGCCATCCCAGGGTTTCAAAGGGCCACAGGGCAGACGAGAACCAGGTATCGAGGACATCCTCGTCCTGTTTGAGCGCCCCGCCGCACTTCGGGCACTTCTCCGGCGCGGTACGGGCGACGGTGATCTCCCCGCAGTCCTCGCAGGTCCATGCCGGGATCCGATGCCCCCACCAGAGCTGTCGGGAGATGCACCAGTCCCTGATATTGTCCGTCCAGTTAAAGTAACGCTTTTTGGCGCTTTCCGGGACAAGACGGATCTCCCCTGTCTCCACCGCACGGACGGCGGGCTTGATCAGTTCGTCCATCTTGACGAACCACTGCTTCTTGATGAGAGGTTCCACCGTCGTATGACACCGGTCATGCGTACCGACATTGTGCGTATAGTCCTCGATCCTGACGAGGAGGCCCAGGGCATCCAGATCCTCGACGATGCGCTTTCTTGCTTCGTAACGATCCAGCCCGGCATACTTTCCGCCGTTCTCATTGATCGTGGCGTCGTCGTTCATGATATTGATCTCATCCAGCCCGTGGCGCTTCCCCACCTCAAAGTCGTTGGGGTCATGGGCCGGCGTGATCTTCACGACGCCCGTTCCGAACTCGCGGTCCACATATTCGTCCGCAATGACGGGCAGTTCGCGGTTCATGAGCGGGAGCATCAGCTTCTTCCCCACCAGATCGCGATATCGCTCATCCTCGGGATTCACCGCCACCGCGGTATCGCCGAGCATGGTCTCCGGCCGGGTCGTCGCAAACTCGATGAACCGGGTGGTACTGACCGTACCGTCCTCTTCGATGAAAGGATACTTGATATGCCACAGATGGCCGTTCTGCTCCTCATACTCCACCTCGGCATCGGACAGAGACGTATTGCAGACCGGGCACCAGTTGATGATACGGCTTCCCTTGTAGATGTATCCCTTCTCGTGCATCCGGACAAACACTTCCGTGACGGCACGATTACAGCCCTCATCCATGGTAAAACGTTCTCTCTCCCAGTCGCAGGAGCTCCCCAGCTTCTTGAGCTGGGAGACGATGGTCCCGCCGTACTTGCGTTTCCAGTCCCAGGCTCTCTCGAGGAATTTCTCGCGGCCCAGCGCGTGCTTGTCGATCCCCTCTTCCTTCAGCTCATTGGTGATCCTGACCTCCGTGGAGATCGAAGCGTGATCCGTCCCGGGCTGCCACAGAGCATTGTAACCCTGCATGCGCTTCCAGCGCACGAGAATATCCTGTACCGTCTCATCGAATGCGTGACCCATATGCAGGATCCCGGTGACATTCGGAGGCGGGATCATCACGGTAAACGGTTTTCTGGTCTCGTCGACCTCCGCATGAAAGTACTTCTTTTCTTCCCAGTTTCGATAGATACGATCCTCCAGTCCCTTTGGATCGTACGCCTTTGCCAGTTCCTTTTTCATGGAAACCTCCTTCTTATTATCTATAACATTTTTACGAATCGTATCATTAAATGTCAAGAAAAAGAATCCAACCAGGCGTTATGAAATTATACGACGGCGTTTTAATTAACATAATTATATTGACCGAAAACGTTTTGTTTGGAATCCCATTTCTCGAATGTCAATTTTCCGTTAAGACGTCAAGTCCGCGTGAAACAAGGATTTGTGTTTCACGGTTCCGGGAATCTCCCCAATTTCCACAGAGTTTTCCACAAGTGGCCCAACCCTGGTTTTGGTGTGGGTGATCCCTGTTTTGTTTCTAAATCATTTGAATTGCGCGAACAATTTGGTATATTCACCGGAGTTTTTTAGTTACATAATATCGGCACGAATATCATTATGTAATCTACTCTGTAAATTGTATTTATTTTGACGTTTTATAGAATAACGACTATTTTTATTCAATTTCAGCAAACGCCTTTCCAGAAGGCATTCAGCTCATTTTTGACCGTACTGGTCATGACGGTTTTGCAGTTCTTCCATTCTCTGGGAAACAGTGCCCGATAACCGGGTTGAAGGAAGCGGTCATCCAGTAAAAGGATCACGCCCGCATCCCGCTCCGTCCGGATCAGCCGCCCGGCCGCCTGTAAGACCTTGTTCATTCCCGGGTACCGATAGGCGTAATCGAACCCATCCTGCCCGCGGGAATCGAAATAGTCCCGCAGAAGATCCTGCTCCTCCGAAACCTGCGGCAGGCCGGTACCGGCTATGATCACGCCGATCAGGCGATCCCCCGCCAGGTCGATCCCCTCGCTGAAGATCCCGCCGAGGATACAGAACCCCAGCGTGCTCTTTTCCTCCTCCGTTTCGATCGCCGTTTGGATCCGGTCTGTTAAACGTTCTTCCGTTCCGTCGGTGAAATACTCCAGAAAGGCTTCCCGTCCCTCCTCCGTCATCTGTTCCTCCTGGCGGAGGATCTGCATGGTCTCGGGTCGATAGCATTCCTGCCGAAAGATCCGGTATACCGACAGGAGCATGGCATAGGAAGGGAAAAAGGCGAGATATTTGCCTCTCCTTGCCGCGACGGTCTCGGCCAGATAACGGGCCATCCTGCGATACTGATCCTCCCCGCGCTCCTTATATCTGGTGGTGACATCGCCGGCGATGAAGACACGGAACCGGTCCGGCGAGAAGGAGGTCTCCGCATAGGCCTCATAATCCTCCGGTGTTCCTCCCAGGAGGGATTTGTAATACTGGATCGGCAGAAAGGTCGCGGAAAAAAGGATGCCGGACACCGCACGATCCGCACAGGCCCGCAGCCGTTCCGACGGATCGACACAGAACAGCTTGAGGATCAGCCCGCCGTTCTCCTCCCTGCGGGCATGGATCAGGTAATGGTCATCCACAAACCCGGCGATGGTGAGAAAACGGAACAAGCGGAAATAGAATTCCCGCTCCTCCTCCGCCGCCTCCTCGCGTTCCTCGGAGAGATATTCCGCGATCAGGTCCGCCAGAAGTGTCAGCTCCTGCACCAGCGGCTCGATGGATCCCAGCACGGTGAGTTTCCTTTTCGCGGCGGGGACCGGAAGCTCCCGGAGCTTAGCAAGCACCGAACGGAACCGGTCCGGGATCCTTTTGTCACCGGAGGCCCCCTTCCCATGATCCCGGAAGGCTTCCGATGCCGCGGCCAGATCGTTTTCCCGAAGCTCGGCGCTGTACATCTGTCTCCCGCGCTCCAGCAGATTGTGCGCTTCATCCGTCAGGAACAGGCAGGGGCTGCCGTTTCCCTCCGCAAAAAATCTCTTCAGATAGACGAACGGATCAAAGACATAATTGAGATCACAGATCACACCGTCCGCAAATAAAGCCAGATCCAGCGAGAGTTCAAAGGGACAGACACGATGTGCGGCCGCACAGTCAAGGATCGTGTCCCTGTCCAGCCGGTCATTTTCCGACACCAGCGCATAGATCGCGTCATTGACGCGGGTATAATGTCCCTGCGCCCTGGGACACGACACGGGATTGCAATCGGGCTTCTCCAGGATGCAGGCGTGCTCCTTCGCCGTGAGGGTCACCGTCGTAAAGACCAGCCCTCTGTCCCGCAGCAGGGAAAATGCCTGCTCCGGCGCCGTCCGGGCAATGGTCTTGGCCGTCATATAAAAGATCCGCTCCGCGCGCTCTTCCCCGATCGCCTTCAGAGCGGGATACAGCACGGCCAGCGTCTTTCCCGCGCCGGTCGGTGCCTCCAGGAAAAGCTTTTTCTCCGCACGGATCGTGCGATAGACATATCCGACAAGCTGTTTCTGTCCCTGCCGGTAGGGGAAGGGAAACGAAGCATCCCGGATCGACTGAAGGACCTTCAGGCGATGTGAATACAGATGGTCCGAAAAACGGCGATATCGCGCGATCAGATCGTCAAAGAAGGCACTCAGTTCCTCGGCCTGATACCGATAATGAAAGAACCGGATCTGCTCGGTCTCCATCTGACAGTAGGTGATCCGCACCCGGATGCGCTCAAGTCCCTCTTCCTTCAGAAGGAGATAGGCATAGCATTTGGCCTGGGCCAGATGGAGCGGCTTCGCCTCCTCAAACCGGTCGATGTCCGCATAGGTTCCCTTGATCTCATCGACGGTCGGTGCATTTTTCCAGAGATCCCCCTCCGACTCCGCCTGCCGGGTGTCCAGGTACTCCCGCAGCGTCAGCTGTCCGTCTCCCGCATCGGCCGTGCCGCCGTGAAAGATCCCGTCCGCACGTCCGCTTACCGTGATGGTATACTCCCCCAGATCGATCGTGAGAGACAGCGGTACCTCCGCCCGGTAATCCGGCCCCTGTCTCTTCTGTATCCGGCGGTGGATCCTGGCTCCCAGAAGCATTGCCTGTTCAACGCTTCCCCTGCCCCGATTGTCGATATCCCCCTCGCGCAGGATGAATTCCACCAACTCCCGCACGGAGATCTGAAAATCACTCATAACTCTTGCATTATAAACTAAAAAAGCGTTTAATAGTAAAATGATGTCAGACAGGGGGTACCAACCATGGAACAGTTAAAGATCCCGGCAGATTATCACTCTGCCTTATCGATCCATGATACACAGATCGCGATCAAAACGGTCAAGGATTTCTTTCAGAGCCTGTTTGCCGACCGGCTCGGACTATTGCGTGTCACGGCACCGCTGTTTGTCGATCCCGCCAGCGGTCTGAACGATGATTTAAACGGCGTGGAGCGCCCCGTCGCTTTCTCCGTGGCGGACGGCGACCGCGATGCACAGATCGTACAGTCACTCGCCAAATGGAAGCGCTACGCTCTGAAAGCCTACGGATTCTCCGTCGGTGAGGGTCTCTATACGGATATGAACGCGATCCGGCGCGATGAGATCACGGATAACATACATTCCGTCTATGTGGACCAGTGGGACTGGGAGCGCATCATCCGCAGGGAGGATCGGAATCTCGAATATCTTAAGGAAACCGTCCGCTCCATCTACAAGGTCCTTCGCAAGACGGAAAAGTACATGGCGATCCATTACGATTATATCGAAGAGTTCCTGCCGCATGATATCTTCTTCATCACCACGCAGGAGCTGGAGGATATGTTCCCGGAATACACCCCCAAGGAGCGGGAGTATTACATCGCCAAGGCGAAGGGGGCCGTCTGCATCATGCAGATCGGCGATGTCCTGGAATCCGGACAGAAGCACGACGGTCGTGCCCCGGACTACGACGACTGGGCGCTCAACGGCGATATCGTCGTCTATTACCCGGTCCTGGATATCGCACTGGAGCTCTCCTCCATGGGAATCCGCGTGGACAGTGCGTCCCTTGCCTCGCAGCTCAAAAAAGCCGGCTGTGAGGAACGCGCGAAGCTGCCGTTCCAGAAGGGGATCCTGGAGGATACCCTGCCGCTCACCATAGGCGGCGGGATCGGGCAGTCCCGCCTGTGCATGTTCTTCCTGCGCAAAGCGCATATCGGCGAGGTCCAGAGTTCCCTGTGGCCGGAGGCGATGATCCGGGAAGCGGAGAGTCACGGATTGCATCTTCTGTGATCGACGATCGGATCCGGAGAGAAAAAAACAGTATAAAATAACTACTGTTTTTGAATATTTGTTTCATCGTAATTTAATATTTGCCAGGGGAGCGACGCTGAGATGGCGGTTTTTCGGGCTTTTCGCATAATGAGAGCGGATCGACTGCCAGACCCTTATCACCTGAACCGGGTAATACCGGCGTAGGGAGGCGCATTAAATATCATTCGATATTTAATAAAAACCTTCTTTGGCAGCCAAGCGCAAAGGAGGTTTTTTCATGGCAGCGAACAAACAAAAGATGAGCAGATCGAAGATCCTGGTGGAATCCGCCCTGATGGTGGCGGTCGCCACCGTCCTGTCCCTGGTCAAACTGCTGGATCTTCCCTATGGAGGAGCGGTAACGGTCGGGTGCATGCTCCCGGTGATCATCATCTCCTACCGGCACGGGCTGAAATGGGGGACACTGACGGGATTTGTCTTTGCTGTGATCGAGCAGCTGCTCGGGCTTAAGAATCTATCCTATGTGACTACCTGGCAGTCCATCGTGGCTGTCATCCTGTTGGACTATCTCATCGCCTTCATGGTCATCGGATGGGGCGGGCTCTTCCGCAAGCATATGAAGCAGCCCACCGCTCTGTTTGCCGGCACGATATTTGTCTGTCTCCTGCGGTACTGCTGCCATGTCCTGTCCGGCGCCACGGTCTGGGCCGGCCTGTCCATCCCGACCAATGCCGCCCTCCTGTACTCCCTCGGATACAACGCGACCTATATGCTCCCGGAGACCATTGTGACCGCGGTTCTCGCCTATTATCTCGGCTCGATGCTCGATTTCGGTAGTGAGCAGATCGTGCCCTACGGCGGATCTTCCGTCAGCAGGTCCTCTCTTCTCTTAAAGGGGATCGGCGGGCTGATCTTCGCGGCCGCCATTGTCATCGATGCCATCCTGATCTTTTCCAAACTGCAAAATGCGGAAACCGGCGCCTTTGACGCCACGGGATTTGCCGCAGTCAACCTCCCTCTCCTCCTGATCATCACCCTCGCGGGGGTCGTCTGCTTTGTCGTCCTGATAATTGTCGCCAATCGGCAGGATGAGACCTGACCGGCCATGAAAGACGGATGTTTCATCATCATCGGTGCCGGCGATATCGCAAAGGAAGACCTTCCCGTCAAGCTCTTCCCCGGTGATCTCCTGTGCGCGGCGGATGCCGGATACCGGCATCTGACCGCCGCCGGGCAGCAGCCGGATCTTCTGATCGGTGATTTTGATTCGATGGAGGAGCCGGCATCCGAACTCCCTCCCAGGATCGTCCTTCCCACCGTCAAGGATGACACGGACACCGGCTACGCCGTCAGGGAAGGGTTTCGAATGGGATATCGCAGATTTCGGATCTACGGAGGCATCGGCGGCGCGCGGTTATCCCACACGGTCGCCAATATCCAGCTCCTGTCCTGGATCCGGGAGAACGGCGGCGAGGCGGAACTGGTATCGGGCGGTACCAGACTATTCATCCGCTCAGCGGGCCAGAGCGAACACTTCGATGAACGGACCGAGGGAACGGTCTCTGTCTTTTCTCTGTCCGAAAGCTCCGAGATCAGTATCCGGGGGCTCTTCTACCCCCTCGATCACGGAGAATTGCTGCGCACCTGGCCCCTGGGCGTGAGTAATCATTTCAAGGGAGATCCCGGGGAGATCACGGTGCACACCGGCGAGATCCTGATCATTCTGGAAGAGGGATCCTGATCCTCCCGGCGGAGGGACCCAGATCCGCTTACGGGCGCGGGGCCGTCGTGACCGGGACCGCACATCCTAACGTAAAGGACCAGATCCATTTCTCCTTCACCTTAAGACCGGGCATCCGCTCTACCGCCTCGGCGTACAGGGCAAGCTGTACGCCGTATTTTTGTGCAAGCTCCGACCCGTCTCCCCTGACACGGTCGGTCTTGTAATCGAGCAGCACGACACCGTCCTCCTCGGCAAATCCGGCATCGATCACCCCCTGCAGCAGGACCGTCTCCTCCGACTGTACGCCGGGATCCAGCCGTCGTCCCTCGATCCCCATCATAAACTGCTTCTCACGGAAAAGCGTCCCTCCCTGATAGGCACGGATAAAGCGCCGGCCCAGAGAGGAGCCGAGAAACGCAAGCACATCCTCCGGCCGGACCACCTCCGAGGCACCGGCGCGGATGCGGCCCAGTTTTTCTTGCTTTTTCGTCCATTCATATACTATATTTCGATTTTCAATAATATAATCCTGATTTGAGATGTTGTCTAAAAGCAGGATTTCACTGTCAAGTAATTCCATGACACGATGATAGAGTGTTCCGCGTGACGCTCCGGTCTCCTCTGTCTTCCCTGAGAGGAACATCGGGACCGTATCCTGCTCTTCGATTGACTGGTAAAGTTGATGAACCCCGTATCCCTCCGCATCGGATGCTGCCAGACGCTCCTTCATCTCTGTGACGGTCGTCTTGACATAGAGATTCGTCAATTCCGGGTGAGCGTAGGTATGATCGAACTTTCCGAGGATCTGTTCGAAAAGATAACGGTCGATATCATTTGTGTTGACTATATCGGTCATGGCATCTTCGGCGGTTTTTTCCTCCCTTAGGGAGCCCGTTTCCTCCGCCTTCTCCGACGGGGACCCCATGATGCGGATCTCGATGGGGGCTGCGGAATCGGAGAGGACCTCCGTCAGGATCTTCGCATAGGAAGCGGCATTGATCCGGTGCAGCCAGGAAAGCGGTTCCTTCTCCTCCGGGGGATCCACCGGAGGCAAAGCCTGGGCTTCCAGCATCCGATCCGCTTCCTCCTGCTTTACCCGCGCCGTGAGGATCAGCTTCTCCTTCGCCCGGGTCATTGCCACATAGAGGACCCGCAGCTCCTCGCCCACGCTCTCCTCCCGCATCTTTTCCGCGATGGCGGAGCGTCTGAGGGTCGATCGCTTCAGGCGCGTGTCGGCGTCAAAGGCTGTCATGCCGATCCCCAGACGGTCATCCGTCAGGAGAGACGCGCGCTCATCCCGGCGGTTCATCCCCCGGGAGAGGCCCGCCACAAACACGACGGGAAATTCCAGTCCCTTGCTCTTGTGAATGCTCATCAGGCGGACCACATCCGCGTCCTCGCTCAGAGTCCCCGCTTCCCCGAAATCCACTTCGATCCGCCGGTATTGCTCGATCTGTCTGGTAAACGCGGACAATCCGCGGCCGCCTGCCGTCTCAAAATCCGCGGCGCGTACCCGGAACATCCGTACGTTGGCAAGACGTCTGCTGCCGGCCGGCATCGCCGCACACACCTGGAGAAACTGTGTTTCTTCCAATATGACATCGATCAGTTCCCGCACGGACATCCGTCGGGAGAGTTCGCGCCACCAGTCGAAACGATCCCGGAATTCCCGGCATTTCCGGACGACCCGGTCCTCCCCCTCCCCATCCGCCATGCGGAGAAAAGACTCGTAGAAGGTCACCCCGGGACGTCGATCCTTAAGCCGGATCTGTGCGAGCTCCTCATCGGTGAAACCGCCGAAGACGGAACGCAGCAATGCCGTAAAGGGGATCTCCCGAAGAGGGTTATTGAGACTCCTTAGCAGATCCGTGAGCAGACGGATCTCCCAGGTCTGAAAATACCCGGAGCGGGACTCGACATGGAGCGGGATGCCCTGCGCGGTCAGTACATCGCGGTAGACCTCTTCCACACCGGAGGTCGCCCGCATCAGGATCACGATATCGCGGAAAGACGGCCGCCTGAGCTTCCCATCCTCGCCGGTCACAGAGCCCTCCCGCAGGTATTCCCGGATCCGGGCCGCGATCATGTAAGCCTCCTGCTGATCTGCCGTCAGTTCCTCTGCCGGCGCATCCTCCGCATCGGATGTCTCGTCCTCCTCCTCCCCGGCTCCCTCCTCCCGGTCCGGGGCAGTCTCCTCCCGGTCGCTGATGCACAGAAGAAGCTCCGGCCGGAAGATCTCCGGATCCCCGGGATCCGGATAGGATGCTCCGAGCTGCAGCATCGCATCCTCATCGTATTCCACGCCGCCGACATCCCGCCGCATGATGCGCGTAAAAAGATCATTTACCAGGGAGATCACCTCGATGCGGCTGCGGAAATTGCGGTGCAGATCGATCCGGTACTCTGCGGAAGGCTCTCTGGAATACCGGTGCAGTTTCTTCATAAAGATCTCCGGTCTGGCCAGCCGGAACCGATAGATGCTCTGTTTGACGTCACCGACCATGAAGCGGTTGTGCCCTTCCGCCTCCCCGCGGCCGGAGATGGCAGCGAGCAACATCTCCTGGACGTAGTTGCTGTCCTGGTACTCATCGATCATGATCTCACGAAAGTATGCGGCATATTCCCGCGCCGTCTCTGTCGGCCGGATCCGTTCCGCTTCCGCGAGTGTCTCCGGCTCCTCCACCAGGACCCGGAGCGCCAGATGCTCCAGATCGGAAAAATCGATCCAGTTCTTCTCCTGCTTTTTTTCCTGCAGTCGCTGACGGTACCGCAGGACCAGACGGATCAGCTCACGCCCTGCCCGGTCCGCTTCCTCTTCGACGCGCTTCATCTCCTCCGGCGGCAGCAAAAACCACCGGGACCGGATCTTTTTGATCTGATCCTTCACCGCATCCCTGATATCCTTTGCCTCTTTCCGTTTGTCGGCGTCAACCGACGGATCCTTTTTTCGGGAAAGAGTGGAAAACAGTTCCGGTCCTTCTGCGAACATGCGGTATAATTCTTCATAATCATCTGCGGAAAGGAACCGTTCCAGATTTTCAATATCGCTCGTTATTGTATCCAGATACATGAAGGGCCCGCCGATGGACGCCGAAATTTCCATTGCTTTCTCCAGCTCATCGATTCCTCCGGAGATCTCCCTTTTGATTATTTCGGTAACATATGTTATGTAATCATCCCATCCGCTTTTTCTTTTCTCCTGCTCCTTCAGCCAAACCTCCGGCCAGGGCATGCTCTCGGCAAAACGATGGATCTTGCGGATCTCTTCCTCGCAGGACCGGTCATCCGCTCCCTGGGAAAAATACTCCATGCAATAGGTGAGATCCGGAGCCTCCCCCTGTTCCGCCTGAAGATACGCTTCCTCCAGGACCTCCTCCATCGCCTCCGCCGAAAGGACCTTTTCTTCCCCCTCCTCACAGATGCGAAAGGCCGGATCCAGACCGATCACGGAGAAATTATTGCGCAGGATGTACTGACAGAATGCATCGATCGTCATGATCTTGGCATGCGGAAGGCGCAGCTCCTGCCTCCTTAACAACCGGTTTCCGGGGTCCTTTGCGATCCGACGCGACAGGGCCTTTCCGATCTTGTCGCGCATGCCGGCAGCGGCCGCCCGGGTAAAGGTCACCACGAGGATCCGATCGAGGGGGCAGGGATCCTCCCCCTCCGTGGCCAGACGGACGATCCTCTCCGCCAGGACCGCGGTCTTGCCGGAGCCTGCCGCGGCAGACACCAGGAGATCACAGTCCGCTGCCGCGATCACACGCCGCTGTTCCTCTGTGAAATTGATATCTCCGGATCCGACGTTACTCACGGGTGTCCCCCTCTGTCCGACCGGCCAGAGCACCGGTCTCCTCCCGCATCTTTATTAACGCCTCCTCCTCCGTCAGGGGGAAAAGCGGGCGCCTCACAAAGCCCGGGATCTGGCGGTCAAACCCGCAGACGCCGCGATAGATGCAGTAGTCACATGCCGATTTCTTCTTATAGTAATACGGAGCGATCCGGATATCCCCCGCCCGGATCTTATCCTGGAAGGTACGGATGGTCCGGCCGGCATACGCCTCCGCCGTACGGAAATCCTCCGTGGAGTACACGTGGGATCGCGAATCGATGCCGCCGCCGCTTCTCATCGCGACAGACATGATATCCGATCGGGAACCCGCGGTCAGATCGCTGTCCATGAGCAGAAGCGCCTGCTCCTCGGAATTGGCGATCCCGGAGAAAGCCAGTTTTTTCCGCAGGGCGTTTAGCGTATCGCCTGTTATTTTATCCTTTTCCGCAGACAGGACCGGATCATTGACCCGGTAATAAAAGACTCCCGCCGGAATGACGATCTTGTCCGGGTGCGCCGCCGTCTCCGCCCGGTCCGCCGCACGCAGGTACATCATCAACTGAAGCTCCAGTCCGTGGTAGAGGAGGGTGGGATCATGCGCGCGAAGCCCAGACTTGTAATCGATGATGCGGAAATACCGCTTATCCTCGGTCTCACAGATGTCCAGCCGGTCGATCCGCCCCTTCAGGATCACACCGGATTCCCGCTCGACAAACGGGATCTCCACCCCGGCCGGAAGAAATGCCCCCTTGCGGAGCTGGTACTGTACCGTATCGACGGTTCGTAACAGGATCCGACGGATCCGTTCCAGCATGTATCGATAACGCGCGTTACTGATCAACAGATGATCGTGCAGCTGGGCCGTCTGTTCCTGAAGCGCCTCCTCCACAAACCGCTCAGACTGTTCCGGTGTGAGATCCCGCCAGGAGATCTCTCCGGCCGCGAGCATCCGGTGAACCTGTTCCAGCACACCGTGATAGACCGTTCCCAGATCCATCGCGCTGACCTCGTACCGGTCCTCCTCCCGGAGATGGAGCCCGTAGCTGACGAAATGGGAAAAGGGACACTCCGCGTACTGCTCCAGACGGCTGACGCTGGTCTCCGCTTCCTCCCCGTAGAGCTGTTCCGCTGTTTCCGTCTCTAATGATAACGGTTGATATTTATAATAGGCCGAACGGACCAGGCGACGGAAGCCGGTCCGGATCTCCCGGGACCCGTCGCTCTGCGTCAGTGCAGCGCAGACCGTCCGAAATTCCCTCTGCTCTTCCTCGTTCAGTCTCCCGTCCACATACTCCCGGATCCGGGACGCGATCAGATCAAAGGCGTTGGAACGGGTCTCCAGCCGATCCGCCAGAGAGGAATCCCCCGCTCCCTGCACCCGGACCGCCGGGAACAGCTGCCGGATCACGCGGATCAGATCCGCGGGTCTCTGACTCTTCCCGTCCATTCCCAGCAGAGACCAGGACAGACAGAGGGCCTGGGTGGGTCTGGTCAGACACATATACAGGTACTCCCGTTCATCGGAAAGCCGCTGCATCGGCCCCGGCGCCAGTTCCACCTGTGACTGTGCTTCCGCAAGAAATTCCCGCTCGATTTCCGACAGGAAGCCTCCGCCGGGGTCCTCCTTCGGAAGGAGACTGTCGTTGACCCCCATGAGGAAGATTACCTTTTTCTCCCCCATCCGCGTGCGCTCGAGATCCCCGATCACCACGCGGTCCACACTGGCAGGAATCATACCAATTGATATTTTATCGATCCCCGTCATCAGCAGGGCCAGATACTCTCCGATCGGGATCCGCTGATCCCCCAGGAGGGAGACCATCTGATCCAGCACTCCCATCAGTTTCCCATAGATCTGCCCGTATTCCCGCCGATGACTCTCATCCTCCGGCGGGCACGCCTCTGCCAGACTGCGCATCCGGCTCTCTGCCTGAAAGGTCCTTAAGAGTCCGACTAACGCCGTCGAAACGGTGCGGACATCCTGTCCCTCTGTCTCGCCAAGCGGTCCCAGCCAGGAGAGCAGCTGCTCCCTGAGGGTATTGACCTCCGTGAGGAGCAGGGCCTGCTCCTCCTCCGGTCTCCCACGCCAGGCCGTCCGAAGGAATCGCTGCTCAAACCATTTCCTGCCGCGGATCCCCAGCGCCTCGGTGTAGAGTTCCCATCGATCCACGATGAGCGGATCGATCTCGGGGATCCCGCTCCGCAGGAACCGAAGGACGGCTGCCTGTGAAAAGCCGGCCCGGATCACCTCCAGCGCGCTCTCCACACATTCGATCAGGGGATCGGTCCGGACGGAGCGCGTCTCATCCAGATAAACCGGGATATCGAAACGCTCTGCCTCCCGTGCGAGGAGATCCGAGTAATGCGCCATGTCCGTACAGAGGATCGCGATGTCACCATACCGCAGCTGTTCCTCCTTCCGCAGCCGCCGTCGGATCTCCCGACAGCAGGCCCGGCACTCCTCCACCGGATCCTCCGCCGCGAACAGACGGATCGCGTCTCCGGTCTCTTCCGGATAGACCGCCGTATCATCCCGCCAGATCTTCTGTTCCAGAAAGGCAAGCGGCGGATTATCCCGCAGACGGGCCACCGGCCGTTCCTTTATAAAAATATCATCCGATATTTTATGGGGTTCCCCGGAACAGGGAAGTGCCAGAAGATCCGCAACGGTCTTGCGGCTGAGGGCAAAGACACTGCCGTCTCCCCGCTTCCATCCGTAAGGATCCTCCGCGGGGTCCATGAGAAGGGAGACCGTCACGGAACGCGCGACCTGAAGGATTGATGATAACACTTGATATTGAATCGGTGTGAATCCGGTGAACCCGTCAAAGACGATCACGGCATCCCGGATCAGCTCCGATCGCCCGATCTTCTCGGAGAGGATCTCCATGGTCCCCTCTGCCGTCACATACCGGTTCCGGATCGTCTCCTCAAACGCCTGATAAACCCGCTTCAAATCGCCGAGGCGCGCACGGAGCCTGCCTTGAAGCGTACAGGCCTCCATGAGGATATCCAGATCATCCGGCCGGATGCGATATTGGAGAAATTCAGAAAGGATCGATTTCATCTCATCGATGAAACCCGGCGAGGACAGCCGCCTGCCGATGATCGGGAGTTCCCCGGAGATCTCCTCCGCCACATGCCGGAGAATGAGAGTTTTTCCCAGATCATCGAGAATGGGGACGTCCGGCGCCCCCACCTCGTCAAAGATCCGATGTGTCAGTCTGGAAAAGCTTAAGACATCGATATTGGTTATCAGATGATGCGGATGCAGCCGCACTACGTCGCGCTGCACCTGCATCGTATACTGATCCGGAACCAGGATCAGATGGTCAGTCTCAGGTTCCCGAAGGCTCTGCTCTATGATCTCCGAGTAGAGTCCGGTACTCTTGCCTGCACCGGAGGGACCGAAGCAGAACCGAAGCATCCTTAATGGTGGAAGAGGCGAAGCCCCGTAAAGCACATCACCATGTCATGGGCATCCGCCGAAGCGATGACGTGGTCATCCCGCACGGAACCGCCCGGCTCCGCCACATACTTCACGCCGGAACGCGCCGCCCGCTCAATGTTATCACCGAAGGGGAAGAAGGCATCGCTGCCGATCGATACCCCGGTATTCCGATCCAGCCAGGCCCGCTTCTCCTCCCGGGTGAAGGGATCCGGCCGCACGGAGAAGAGTTCCTGCCATTTTCCGTCCGCCAGCACATCATCCGCATCCTCTCCCAGATACAGATCGATCGCGTTGTCCCGATCGGGTCTGCGCACGGACGGAAGGAAAGGAAGATCCAGTACCTGCGGTGCCTGCCGCAGAAACCAGCGGTCCGCCTTATCCCCGGCCAGCCGCGTGCAATGGATACGGGACTGCTGCCCCGCGCCGATACCGATGGCCTGACCGCCCTTGGCGTAGCAGACCGAATTGGACTGGGTAAACTTCAGGGTGATCAGCGACAGCAGGAGATCACGCTTTGCCTCCTCCGTCAGATCCCGATTCTTCGTGACGATATTGGAAAGAAGCTCCTCATCGATGGCGAGATCATTGCGTCCCTGGATAAAGGTGACACCGAAGACCGTCTTGCGCTCCTCTTTCTCCGGAACATAATCGCGGTCCACGCGGATCACCGCGTAGGCTCCCTTCTTTTTCTCCTTCAGGATCGCCAGCGCCTCCGGCGTATAATCCGGTGCGATGATCCCGTCCGATACCTCTCTCTTTAAGATCCTGGCCGTATCCTCGTCACAGGTATCCGACAGAGAGACAAAATCCCCGAAGGAAGACATCCGGTCCGCGCCGCGCGCTCTCGCGTAAGCACTGGCCATGGGGGAGAGGGTCCCCAGATCATCCACCTGATAGATCCGGCGCTCGGTCTCGTTGAGCTCCAGCCCCAGCGCAGCACCGGCGGGGCTCACGTGCTTAAAGGAAGTCGCGGCCGGAAGCCCGGTCGAAGCGCTCAGCTCATGGACCAGCTGCCATCCGTTAAAGGCATCCAGCAGATTGATATAGCCCGGCCGGCCGTTCAGCACTTCGATGGGGAGGTCGCTGCCATCCGCCATGCAGATCCTGGACGGCTTCTGATTCGGATTACAGCCGTACTTCAACTCGAGTTCCTTCATGAAAAGATCCTCCTTTAAATCACATTTGTTATGATATCGTATGTTATAATATCAACTGTTCTTATTTACGATCCGGGAGCCGGTCTCCCCGGTCTCCAGATTGATGAACCGGGTAAACAGAGAAACCTTATTCTCTTCATTGAGTGCTGTCCAGACCGCCTCGGTAAAGGCATCCTGGTCCCCTTCGACGGACACGAGCTTGGGCTCTCCCGTAAAGCTCGGCAGCGGATCTCCCTCTGCCGCGTAGGTATGGATCAGATGCCCCTCCCCAGCCTTCGGGTTGGAATAGGAATAGAAGAAACGCTCGCAGGAGGAAGGATCTCCCCCGTGAGATTTCAGGATCGACAGCTGATAGTCATAATGCCCTTCCGTCACATGGACCAGCCCGGAGATCCGGGGGGTAAAATTGGGGTCATCCGGCTCGAATTCCCTGGTGGATAAGGCTTCGTACCAGGTCATCTGGGCATCGAGCCCCGAGACGATCGTGTCCGTCTGATCCCCGTTCGTCACCACGGTATAATTGCCGATCGTACGGACCGGCGCATAGATGATCAGGCTCGGATCCTTCATTTTGGCCGGGTCAAAGGCCTGCGTGCGGATCCCCGTGCCGTCCTCCACAAAGATGCGGTTCCGGCTGTTTTCGCTCCTGCCCATGATAAAATAAGCGATCACCGCGTGCAGCCCGTCTGCCGTGCGTCCGAGTACGATCCCCCGGCCGGGATAACGGCTCGCCTTCAGTTCCTCTGTCAGTTTGATCATGCGATACTCCCTTCTTCCTCCGTTGTGATCTCAGCATCTTCCTCCAGGGTCAGTCCCTCCTCCGGAGCGATCCCCGTCTCGAAAGCTTCCCCCTCCGAAGGGGCAAGGTCCCGATCATCCGTGTAGGAGGACAGATCGGCAGCCTCATCCGGATCCACACCGTTCTCTCCGTTGATCACGCCGACCAGTTCTTCCTCATATTCTTCGCCCGTGATCTCCGTCTGCCCATCCTCTCCGATCCGATAGCAGCCGCCCTCGTCCACCAGCTCATTGTCATCCGTCACGCGCTGCTTCTGTGTCAGCGCAAGCACCTCACCGGTCGCGGGGACATAGACCACCTCACTGAAAACAGCCTCCCTTTCCGTGGTCCGCTCCCAGTCGGCAATGATCATGAGGAGCTTGCCGGACTCACTGAACTCCCCATAGAGCACCGTATTCATATCCGCCGGCTGGATCGCAGAGAAGTCGTAGATCTGCTCCCCCTTCTCATCCCGTTCCCCCGCGTAAGGAGCGATGCGGTACAGGAACAGTTCCTGCTTCATCACCTGCGCTGCCGCCGTGAAATCCGAGGCAGCCATCGCATCATTGAGATCCTTGACAAAGCTGTCCGGCAGGAAGGTATCGGCAAACCGCCGGACCACATCGGCCCGCATGGTCTTCAGATCCTCCGACCCGGTCTGCTCGATCCCCTCATCCAGAAGGGCGATCGTCTCCCGGGGATCGCCGGTTTCCACCATTTTCTCCGCCATCAGCCGATAGATCGCCTCCGCGTCGATATTGTCGACGGAGAGTACTCTGCGGTACAGCTCGATCGACGCCGCCGCATCCTGCTCTCTGCCGGCAGCCTCCAGCATCCCGTTGATCACCAGCGCGCGGATCAGCCCGGACTCGTTGGTATCTCCCGTCGCGGCCTCCACGGTCTCGGCCACGGAAAACGCTCCGTCGTAATCCCCTTCGGACAGGCGTTCGATCGCCCGAAGCTCCATCAGAGAGATCAGAGGCTGTTTATAGGACTCCAGAGCCTCCTCCGCCCTGCCGTACAGGGAAAGGGCCGCATCGGTATCCTCCGACTGCAGTGCGACCTCCATCAGACCGCGGTATGCGTCCGCATTTTCCGGATCCATCGCGAGAACCCGCCGAAACTCCGCCGCCGCCTTGGAGTAATCGGCCTGCACCAGATAGCGGCGCCCGTACTTGAGATTGTGGGCCAGACGGCTCCTGGGGTTGTACATATACCAGGTCATAAACACGAAAACGCCCACCATAGAAGCGCAGAAAGCCCCCCAAAGGAGACGGACGAAGATCTCCCCCCTGGTCAGCCTGATCTTGTGACGATGGATCGGTCTTTTATATTTTTTTCGTACCGCTCTTCCGATCTTTTTCATAAATACAGAACAGAGTGCTGTCAACCGGGCATCCGCGGGCACTTTTCCGGGAGTCCGTTCAACACCATTCTCCTATCATTATTATAATTGGTAGAAAAGGGAAAAGCAACGAAATATCGATAAATAACAAATGATTTGTCAAAAATCGTAGAATCGGGAACGATTCATTAAACTCTCTTACAGGACAGCGATGATCTCCCGGTACAGCTTGCGGAAAAAGAACGCAGAGATGGCAAACGACATGATCTCGGCGATGGGAAATGCCCACCAGACATTGGCGAGCACACCGGTCCGCGACAGCAGCCAGGCCGCCGGTATGAGGACGACGAGCTGCCTCCCGACGGACACGGCAAGAGAATACATGCTTCTGGAAAAGGCCTGGAATACCGATCCGATCACGATACAAACCGCCGCCACCGGGAAGCTGAAGGCGATGATCCGAAGGGCGGGGACCCCGATCGCGATCATCTCCGGCGAGGCATTGAACAGTTTAAGGAGGAGTACCGGGAGGAAGATAAAGACGAGCGCTCCCGCGATCATGATCGAGAGCGCAAGCACCAGCGAAAAGCGCAGCGTCTGCCTGATGCGGTCCGGATTCCTGGCGCCGTAATTGTATGCCAGGACCGGGATGACACCGTTATTCAGGCCGAATACCGGCATGAACACGAAGCTCTGCAGCTTAAAGTACACACCGAAGACCGCCGCGGCGGTATTGGAAAAGGCGATCAGGATCTGGTTCATCAGATAGGTCATCACCGAACCGATGGCCATCATCAGCATCGAGGGGATCCCCACGGCATAGATCTCCCGGATCGCATCCCACGCCGGGTGCAGGATCCCCTTCCAGGAAAGCCGGATATCCTTATTCTTCCGGAGATTCATGAAAATGGCGATGGAAGAACCGACCACCTGCCCGAACACGGTCGCGCAGGCGGCGCCGGCCACCCCCATCCGGGGAAACGGACCGATCCCGAAGATGAGCAGCGGATCAAAGATGATGTTGCAGACGGCACCGGACGCCTGTGCGATCATGCTGTAGAAGGTCCGGCCGGTGGACTGCAGGAGACGCTCCATCGTGATCTGTACGAAAACACCGAAGGAAAGAATGCATACCAGCGACAGGTAGGTCGTTCCCAGTGCCAGGATCTCCGGATCATCCGTCTGGGAATGTATGAACCCCTTCGCGCCGAACAGTCCGATCAGGAGAAAAATAAAATAATGGATGATATTTAATAAGATCCCCATGCCGGCCGCCTGATCCGCCCGTTCGTAGCGTTTTTCTCCCAGGGAGCGGGAAAGCAGCGCATTGATCCCGACACCGGTGCCGCCTGCGACCGCGATCATCAGGTTCTGCATCGGAAAGGCAAGTGTCACGGCGGTCAGGGCATCCTCACTCAGACGGGACACAAAGATGGAATCCACCACGTTGTAAAGCGCCTGCACCATCATGGACATCATCATGGGCAGCGACATGGTGAGGATCAGTCTGCGGACCGGCATGGTCCCCATTTTGTTTTCTTGACGGACGGTATCGGACATCAGGATGATTCTTTCTCAGTGAATGTTCTGTCGGTACCGCAGGAGATCCTGCGGCCTGTAAAAACAATCTCAAGTCTAGGAGATATGCTCGGTCTTGTCAACCTTCTTTGACTATCCGGGATGCCCATGATATATTATGAATATTATGCGAAGATGGGTCACTCCGATCAAATGGATCTGTTTTCTCCTGCTTCTGGCCGGTGCACTGTCGGTTGCCGCCGGTATCACGGAGCGGAAGGAGAGCCTGCGCAAATACGCGGATCTTAAAAAAGCGGCCCCGCTTACGGATGTGCTGTTTCTGGGATCCTCCCATGTGATCAACGGGATCGATCCTGTCCTGCTCTACGAAGAAGAAGGGATCGCTTCCCTGAATCTCGGCGGACACGGAAGCATCCTCCCCGCCAGCTACTATGAGCTGCTGCTTGCGCTTTCGTATGCTTCCCCGCGACTGGTCGTGGTAGACGGCTATATGATGGACCGCGATTATCACTATCTCGATGAGATGACGGA
>JAFPTK010000203.1 GCA_017400305.1 Lachnospiraceae bacterium
GCCTGCATGACACGGTCGCGGACAGCGATGGTGTACTGCAGCGCCGTAGATGCCTTTTGCAATGCAATGGAAAGATCATGGGTGTTGGTGGTCTGTCCCAGTGCCCATTTGATCTCTTCATTCTCGGCATCCGACAGATACCCGTTCGTCGTGTTGATATTATCGACCGCACGGGTCAGCATATCCTGAAACGTATAATCCGAGTCGTCCGTGTTGAAAATGGAATAAGGACTGCTGTTATACGCCTTTTCCGCTTTCCGGATATCCAGTGCGCGCACATTGCGCAGACTTTCGATCGCAATATCAGCCATATCCTAATCCTCCGTGATCAGCCGCCCTGGGAGATGTTAAGCCCCTGGGATGCGATCTGCTTGCTCGCATTAAAGGCGGTCGCATTCGCCTCGTAGCCGCGGCTGGCATCGATGAGGTTCGTCATCTCGGTGACCGTATTGACATTCGGATAGGTCACATAGCCATTTTCATCCGCATCCGGATGAGAGGGATCATAGACCATATTGGCCTGTGTCCAGGTGTCCTCCTGTACGGTGGACACGCGCACTCCTTTTCCGTGATAATGATCGGTCTTGATATTCAGGATCCGGGAAAAAGGCGTCGGAGAGCTCTTTTCCTGAAAGGTCACCACCTTGCGGACATAGCGGCCGCCGCTCTCTGTGCGCGTCGTATTGGCGTTCGCGATATTCTCCGCAATGATATCCATGCGGAAGCGTTCCGCGGTCATTCCCGAAGAATTGATATTAAAGGAATCAAAAATACTCATCACGTACCTCCCTTCATCGCCGCCTGGAGATTGTTGAACTCACTCCGGATCCCTGCGATGATCCCCTGATACTTTAACTGGTTGGCCGCCAGCTCCACGTTTTCGGTGTCGATGTCAACGTTATTGCCGTCCAGTCGATAGGAATAATTGCTGTGATCCGTGTACAGCCTGGGCTTTAATCCCCGCCGCATCGAATAGCGCACCTTGGCGTCCATCGTGACATAACGGGAATCTCCCAGCGCCTGCTGCAGCTCATTCTCAAAGTCAACATCCTGTCTCTTATAACCGGGCGTGTTGACATTGGCGATGTTGTTGCCGATCACCTCATTGCGCATCCAGGACGCATCCGCGGTCCTGTCCAGCACATTGATATAATCATAGGCATTGGAATTGATCATTCGTTCTCCTTTCGTTTACCGTCCTATAGTTTATTCGTTTTTGATACAAAATACAAGGGGAAAATGAAATTTTAGTACAATATCTTGTGGTAACCGATAAAACCTCCTTTCTGTCGATGTCAGCTGATCCCATCCGACTCTGCATATGCAGCCTTCGGGCGGCCGTCCATCCGACTCTGCCACCTCCGCGCATATGCATCGCGCCCTCGATTCCGCTTCGCTTCATCTCGGTCGCGTTACTCGTCGTATGTCCGTCCTCCCGATCGTCTTCATGCAGCCTTCGGGCGGCCGTCCATCCGACTCTGCATATGCGCGTAAAAAAAGGACTCATCTTACCGATAAGTCCCTTTATCGACTGACAGTTCCACACGCGATCCCTGCGGGCGCTGTTCGCCTTCCCTTGCGCTTTGAGGAAGCAATCCGTTGCGCATCCTTATTTTATTTTTCGGCATCCCGGACCGGATCCTTAACCCTTAATCCGAATTTCTTCCTGATATTTTTCCTGCTTTCCTCAATGATGCATCGGGATCAGCCACTTTTCCATATCCCGATGCTATCAGATCTATGAGCAGCGCCTGTGAATCAGACAGATCCCGATGCCGCGATCAGGACCGCGAGTCCTCGCGGACAGGCGGAGCGCTCTGCGGACGGATAGATTGCTCTGCAAACAGGCGAATCCCGTTGCGGAAACACCGATGAACGGATCGGAAATCAGCTATCGGAACCTAATAGAAGATCCTCGTCTGCCAGGGTTCCCCCAGCAGCCGGTCATAGACATAGACGCCGAGTCCGTCATAGGGTTCAAACAGTTCCTCCCCATTGACTTCGATCACGAGATCCTCGTCGTCCCGGGTGATACTCAGCATATCCTGGAAACTCAACTCATTGAGATACAGCTCCTCTCCCGCACGCGGGACCTCGGGCAGGACCGTGCCGCGATCTACAATGGCGATACCGGTTTTTCGCGCAAAGGAGGGATCCAGACCGATCGCGGAAACCGCTCCCGGAAGATCAAACTGCGTCCCGGTCCCGTCTCCGTCCATCCGCAGTACGATGGTCAGATCCTCCAGAGAAAGGAGAAGATCCATATACTCATTCGGCTCGAAGATCGCCCGGGACTCCTCTCTGGCCACCAGATGCTCCCCGTACTTAAGACTTTTGTCCCACATCGCGTAGGCCGGTTCACCCGCGTGATTCTCTATGCCATAGGTATCCCGCAGGAACTGTCCGAGATAATTGGTCACCTTGGCACCGCCGTAATAATTCAGATGCCCTTCGTCCATGAAATCCGTCAGATACCGGATATCCAAAGTGCTCATCATACAGTTGAAATCAATACACGGGATCCCCTTCTCCGCCAGATAATCCTGCACCCCGTTGAAGATCATCTTATCCTCGATGCTCATCTCATAGGGCAGGATTATCATATGGAGGCTGGCGCCCTTCTTTTCGGCAAGACGGATAAAGGAATCGACCCATCTGCGGTTCCCGTCACTGATGAGGGTCGTATCCTCCATGGACTCCGTACCCGGGCGATGGATGACCTCATTCGCCGCAAAGCGGTAGCAATATCCCCTTCCGTAACGGCTGTACTCGTTGCTCACAAAGTCATACGCCTTCAGCTCCCGGTAGCGCGAATGGATGACCGGCCATTTCAGGATATAATCCGCCTTTTCCTCCACCGGCTCCTCAAGTACCATCCGCACTTGATCCGGAGAGGATCGCATGGAAAGCATATTCCGGTACACATTTCCGGGAACTCCCTCCTCAAATGTGGTCGCGAGCAGATCCACCATGATCACCTTCGGCGACTGGGATTTCAACGCCTCCTTTGTGTAATAAAGGGACGAAGGTTTGTCCTGCCCGGAGATCGCCATGTCGAAAGCGGCGATCCCGAAATCACGCCAGAGCAGATCAGGATTAACGCCGGCATAGCAATGACTGCTCCCGACAAAGAGCACATCAACCAGATCCCTGGGCGTCGCGTAAAGCTGCTCCGCCGAGGAGAGGTAATCCCCCATGGTATCCTTCCAGGACAGGATCCGGTATGCGCCCGCGATACAAAGCGCAGCGACGACCGCAAAGAGGAGGATCCGGATGGCTTTTCCCGTCTGCTTCATCATCCCTCCGTCAAAAGGTGAAATAAAGGAACTGTTCCGAGTGGAAATCCACACCGTAGGCACCATATACCAGGATCATCAGGATCATCCCGATGAGGACAGCCCAGCGAAACCACAGATTCTGCCGCGCCAGCAGTGCAGGGAGCTCCTCGTTCCTGCGGTATTTGATCAGATCGATCAGGAACAGGAGCAGGAGCATGATCATCAACACATGAGCCTCAAAGGGCTCCAGCCCCAGCCGATAGAGACTCCCGTCAAAGAGAGTCCACGGATCCGGCCTGGTAAACATCCTGCCGATGTAATAGCCGGCCGCCGTAAGGCTTTCCGCGCGGAAAAGGATCCAGGCAAACACCACCAGGATATCCGTCAGGATAATCCTGCCGAATCGGTAACTGAAGGCCGTCCGGTCCACATGCATCAGATCCCCGATCCTGGTGAGCGGTTTTTTCAGCAGATCCCCGACGATCCGGTAGATCCCGTGCAGTCCGCCCCAGGCGACATAGGTCCAGGCCGCACCATGCCAGAGGCCGCTCACCAGGAACGTGATCATCTGATTGAGATACCTCCTGCCTCTGCTGCAGCGGTTTCCACCCAGCGGAATATAAACATAATCGCGAAACCAGGACGTCAGCGAGATATGCCATCTGCGCCAGAAATCCGCAATGCTCTGCGCAAAATACGGCGTATCAAAATTGTCCATCAAGTCAAAGCCCATTACCCGGGCTGCCCCTCTGGCGATCGTGGAATAGGCGTTGAAATCGCAGTAGATCTGCAGAGAAAACGCGATCGCCCCGGTGATCAGGCCGCAGGTGCCATACAGATAGGGCCGTTTAAACACCGTATCCGCGACGATCGCGACACGATCCGCCACGACCACTTTGAGAAACAATCCCCAGAGCATCAGAATGAGCCCGTTGACGATACGCTCCGCGTCCCGCACCCGGATCTCTTCGATCCCGTCGATCTGCCGCATGAGGTGACCGGAGCGTTCGATCGGCCCGGCTACCAGCTGCGGGAAAAAGGACACAAACAGCGCATATCGCAGAAGGCTCTTCTCGGCTTTCTCCTCTCCCCGATAGACATCCACGCAGTATCCCAGCGCCTGAAAGGTGTAGAAGGAGATCCCCACGGGCAGCAGCACATCAAAGGAAGCCCGTACCGGCGAAATCCCGATGAGACCGATGGCGCGATTGACGGATTGAATGGCAAAATCGAAGTATTTAAAGAAAAACAGGATACCGAGATTGACGACAAAGACAAGAATGAGGACGGCTCGGCGCACCCCCGGTATGGATTGACCGGAATCCGGGCTTTCGGAGGCAGCATCCTTGGGAATCCTGCCGATCAGCAAACTCCCCGACCAGGTGACCAGCGTGGATACGGCGATCAGGATCGCATATTTCGCGTTCCAGCTCATATAGAAATAGTAACTGGCGATCAGCAGCCAGAGAGCCCTGCACTTTCTGGGAAGAAAGGCATAAAGCAGTACTACGACAGGAAAAAAGACCAGAAATTCGACCGAATGGAACAGCATGCGTCTGCCCCGGAATGTTAAGGCTTCTTCATGCGGGCTTCCAGACGCTTGATCTCGTCAAAAGCCACATCATTGACGATCTTGATCCAGGTGCCTTTCATGCCGGAGGAACGGGTCTCGATGACCCCGGCACTCTCGAATTTGCGAAGGGCATTGACAATGACGCTGCGCGTGATGCCGACCTTGTCTGCCACCTTGGACGCCACCAGGATCCCCTCGTCGCCGTTTAATTCCCGAAAGACATAGGCGATCGCCTCCATCTCGGAGTAGGAAAGCGTCTTGATCGCAGCCTCTACATCCTTGTGCTTGCGCTCCTCTTCCGCACTCTCCTCACTTTCGGCGCGCAGCATCTCCAGACCGACGACCGTCGTCGCATATTCACACAGGATGATGTCATCGATCTCGTAGGCCTCATCCAGCTTATAGATAAACAGCGTGCCGAGGCGGTCTCCCGCGATCTCGATGGGGGCAACGATCGCGGTATAGCGCTTCGTATCGATCTGCGTAAATCCCAGGGTCTCCAGATTGACGTTCTCCTTGGTGGACAGGATCGACAGGAGACGCTCATTCAGCTGGGCATCCACAAAGGTGCCGACCTGCGCAGGCAGAAGCTCCTCGATGCGCGGAGCACGATCCGCCTCGCCGATCCCAAGAAGCTTGCCCTTCCGGGAGATGACCAGGATATTGGAAGCGAGGGTATCGGACAACACACGGCAGATATCATTGAAGACGACCTTGCCCTCATTGACATTGTGAAGGAGCCGACCGATCCGGCGTGTCTTATCCAGTAATTCCACACTACTCAACGCTGTCTTCCTCCGGCTTCTCGCAGACATAACCGCAGCTCTGATCCAGACAGGTAAGCTTATTGCCGCGCTCCACCATCAGGCCGCCGCATTGCGGACAGCTTGTTTTGGAGGGCTTCTGCCAGCTCATGAAATCACAGTTCGGGTTGTCCACGCAGCCATAATATACACGGCCCTTGCGCGTCTTTTTGCGCACGATGTCCTTGCCGCACTTGGGGCAGGCGACACCGATCTTTTCATAATACGGCTTCGTATTCCGACATTCCGGGAAGCCGGGGCATGCCAGGAACTTGCCGTGCGGCCCGTACTTGATGACCATGCGGCGGCCGCAGTTCTCGCAGACCTCATCGCTCTCCTCGTCAGCGATCTTGACCTGTTCCAGCTCCTTTTCCGCCTTTTTGATCGCATCCTCCAGATCGGGATAGAAATTCTCCACGATCGTCTTCCAACGGACCGACCCGTCCTCCACGCCATCCAGCAATTTCTCCATGTTCGCGGTAAAGTTGACATCGACGATCACGGGGAAGGCTTCCTTCATCATGCGGTTGACGGCCTCTCCGAGCTCCGTCACATAGAGATTCTTGCCCTCGCGGGTCACATAGTGACGCGCCTGGATCGTAGAGATCGTGGGCGCATAAGTACTGGGTCGTCCGATCCCCAGCGCTTCAAGATCATGAACCAGGGAGGCCTCCGTGTAATGCGGCGGTCCCGACGTATAATGCTGCTTATCCTCGAATTCCTGGAAGGAAAGCTCCGCCCCCTTCTCCAGCGCCTTGGAGAGCGTCTGCTTCTCGATCCGGTCCTCCTCATCCGTGTAGACATTGAGGAAACCGTCAAAGATGGTCCTGGATGCGGAGAGTGTAAACCGGCTGTCCCCCGCGGCGATCCGGACCGAAGTCGTCTCATATTTCGCCGCCGCCATCTGACTGGCCATAAATCTGCGCCAGATGAGCTGATACAGTTTGAACTGTTCGCGCGAGAGCTCATCCTTGAGCATCACCGGCGTCAGGGTCACATCTGCCGGACGGATCGCTTCGTGCGCATCCTGGATCTTCCCGCCGTTTTTGGTCTCCCTGATATCTCCGGCCAGGGATTCCGAGCCGAAATTCTCACGAATATAGGCCGCGGCAGCCGCTCTGGCTTCATCCGACACGCGGGTGGAATCTGTACGTAAGTAGGTGATGAGACCGACGGTCCCGCGTCCCTTGACATCCACGCCTTCATAGAGCTGCTGGGCGACACGCATGGTCTTTTGTGTTCCGAAATTGAGCGCTTTGGATGCTTCCTGCTGAAGCGTCGATGTCGTGAAAGGAAGCGGCGCCTTCTTCACACGCTCTCCCTTCTTTACCTCTTCGACGACATATTTACTGCCGCGAAGCTCCTTCATGAGCGCTTTGGTCTCCTCTTCGGTCTTTAACTCCCTCTTGCCGTCTCTGGTGCCATAATAGTGCGCCAGGATCGGTTTCTTCTCACCGGGCGGCAGGAGGCTCACATCCAGCGTCCAATACTCCTCCGGGATAAAAGCCGCGATCTCCTCCTCCCTGTCACAGATGATACGCAGTGCCACGGACTGCACGCGGCCAGCGGAAAGACCGCGCTTGATCTTCGCCCACAGAAGCGGGGAGATCTGATATCCCACCAGACGGTCCAAAACACGTCTCGCCTGCTGTGCATCGACCAGGTTCATGTCGATCTCACGCGCATTGGAGAAGCTTTCCTTGACTGCATTCTTTGTTATTTCGTTAAAAGTAATACGGAATACCGGCTTTGTGCTCTCTTCCAGCTTCAAAGCCTTGGTGAGATGCCACGAGATCGCTTCGCCTTCGCGATCCGGGTCAGTTGCGAGAAAGATCTTGTCCGCCTTCTTGACGCGCTTCCTTAAATCCGCCAGCAGGTCGCCCTTACCGCGGATCGTGATGTATTTGGGTTCAAAATCATGCTCGACATCGACGCCCATCTGGGAGCGCGGCAGATCCCGCACATGCCCCTGACTGGCGGCTACGTCATAATTGGATCCGAGGAATTTCCGGATAGCCTTGACCTTGGTCGGTGACTCAACGATCAGAAGATTTTTTGCTGCCATAGATTTCATTCCTTCCTTTCAAAGAATGGACTATACAACAAAAATCTCAATGATGCAAGTCGTCAGCCTTTTTCATTGGCCTCCAGCATGTTGATGACATTCTTGATGGTCTTCTGCTCTGCCTCAAAGGTACCGCCGATCGCCAGATATCCGCCATCCTCAAAGGTGCGTGCGATCCGGCAGTCCAGCTGACACAGTTGGGAAGTCCCGCGATCGAAAAAGAAAAGCTTGATCATATCTCCGTCATGCACTTCGACGGTCGGATGGCAAAAAGAGAAAGCGATCCCATTGAGCGAGATGTTCATCACATTGATCTTCTGCATCTCCCCCGGCAGAATCGCAACTCCAGTGCAATCAAAAGCATGTCGATCGTATCGTCTTTTCTGCATGACAAATCCTATAATAAAAAAACAAGTATTATTCTATCGCATAACCGGTTGGATAGCAAGTAGATTTTTAAATCCTTATGATCCCGAACTGCCGTACAGTCTCCTCTTGCGTTCGATCATCTCCTCCGTCCGCTCCAGATACTGTGAAAGCTCCTTCACATTTTCCGCCCGGCTCACTTCCGATCCGCGGACACATTTGGAGATCGCCCCCGCACCGAGAGCGACGATGGAATGTACATCCTCGTTGATGAGGACGTTGTACAGACCGGCAGCGTCCTTTTTAAGATCCGCGTAACCGGTATTCTCATAATTGCCCGCAATGTTTTTCTGCCGGTAGAGATAATACGGGGAAAGGCCCATACGCCGTGCGGCATCCCGGGCCTCCCGTGCGGCAGCCTCGATATCTTCGAATTCCGGGTAGGAGACGCCCTTCGTCTCCATCATTGCCTGCATCCGCGAGCCGCGCTTGATGGCCAGCGCATGGATCGTCAGATCATCGGGCCGCAGAGCCTCGATCTCCGAAAGAGTGGCCGCAACATCCCGCGCACTCTCCCCCGGAAGTCCCAGGATCAGATCCATATTGATATGAAAATCTCCGCATTCCCGCGCGAGATGATAAGCAGACCGCACATCCTCGACAGAGTGAAGCCTTCCGATGAGGTCCAGTGTCTTCTGCTGCATGGATTGCGGGTTGATGGAGAGACGAGTCACCGGATGACGCGATAGGACCTCCAGCTTTTCCCGGGTGACGGAATCCGGCCGTCCCGCCTCTACCGTGAATTCCTTCACATGGGAGAGGTCAAACCGGTCCTCGATCGCTCGCAACAGTCTCTCCGACTGTGCCGGTGTCAATGTCGTCGGTGTACCTCCGCCGACATAGATCGTGTAAAGCTTTTTTTTGCGAAATGCGCCTGCCGCATAATCCATCTCGGATTCCAGCGCGTCCAGGTACCCCTCCACCTGCGCCTGATGCATTCCCAGCGGGTAGGACGGAAAGGAACAATAGAGACAGGTGGTGGGACAGAAAGGGATCCCGATATAGAGGCTGTATCCCGTCTCATACTCCGCATCCGACAAAAGCACCCGCTCTGTCTCAGCGATCTCAAGCGCAAGCCTTGCCTTTTCCTCCGAGACGAAATAGGTATCCGTAAGCTCGGCAAGGATCGCCGTCTCCTCCCATCCGGCCTGCAGGAAGGTCTTCGGGATATGCGTCGGACGGATCCCGGTAAGAGATCCCCAGGGCAGGCGCTTTCCCGTCTCTTCCGACAGCATGCGGTACAGCAGGCGTTTCAATGCATTTTTGGCCCGGTATTGTCTTTCGCCGGCCGCATCACGCACCGGCTGCAGATCGATACTGGAGATCCGCTCTCCTTCGGCCATCGGAAGACAGCGCGTATCTTCCGTCCTCCCCGCTCCGTCCGGAGAAATCAGTGTTACCGTGATCTCTCCGATCTCCTCTCTTAAGTCGACAGAAAGCGAAGGGGAGCCTGCCGTGGAGACGATCTCCTTTTCTCCCTTCACAAAACAGCTGACATTCTCCCCGGGATAGAATGCCTTTACCAGGGAATGGATGTCATAGAAAAACCTGTCTTTATTGACGCTGACGCCGATCATAGAGGGTAACCGTCAGCCAAGAAAGGGATTGTATTTCTTTTCATCCCCGATGGACGTCTCATCCCCGTGTCCCGGAAGGACCACCGTCTCATCCGGAAGGACGAAGAGCTTCTCCCGAATGGATCTTACCAAGGTGGACATAGAGCCGGTCGGCAGATCACTCCGTCCGACGCTCTCGCAAAACAGCGTATCTCCTGCGATCAGGATCCCCGCCTCCTCACAGTAATAGCAGCAGCTCCCGACGGTGTGACCGGGTGTTGCGATGACACGCAGTGTCACTTCGGCACATTCCGTCACATCCCCGTCCTGCAGCCATTCATCCGGTTCCACCGTCACCGCATGATACCCCATGGACAGGGAGCAGTTGAGCTCCGGATCGCCGCAGAGCGCCCTCTCCGCCTCCGGGCAGACAACCGGGATCTTCTCGCCGTTTTTCTCCGCCGCGGCAAGGATTCCCGGGATCCCCCCGATATGATCAAAGTGCGCATGCGTGAGAAAGATCTTGCGGATCACAAAGCCGCGGGATTTAAACGTCTCATAGATCCGCTCCCCATCGTCCGGTGGATCAAAGAGGAGCACCGGCGTGTCGCCCTGCGTTTGTTCTCGATAAATATAGTAGGAATTGGTCATGACAGGTCCCAGGACCATCTGACCGACCCGGATCTGTCCCATCAACCGCTCGTCCTCTCGATATCGATCACGCTCTCCACCTGACGCAGCTTCTCGATCACGCTGTGCAGCTCATCGCGGCTGGAAACCTGGAAGGAGGTCTCCAGCGTTGCGAGTCCCTGTCTGCTGGTCCTCGTATGCATGGCCAGGATGCTGATATTCCGCTCGGTGAGCGCCTTGGAGATATCCGCCAGAAGACCCGCGCGATCATTGGCAAAGATCTTGATATCCGCCACGTACTTCTCGCCCTCGCCCTCGCCGAGTTCCCATTCCGCGTCGATGAGACGCAGACGGTCCTCCTTGGACATCGTGCGGATGTTGATACAGTCACGCCGGTGTACCGTGACGCCGCGTCCCCTGGTGACAAAACCGACGATCTCGTCCCCGGGCACCGGGTTGCAGCATTTGGAGAAACGCACCGCGACGTCATGTACCCCTTTGACCAGGATCGCGTTACCGGACTGGGAGATGCGCGGCACGAGTCCTTCCGCGACCGCGGCCAGCACCTCCTCATCCGTCAGATTCTGATGATTTTCCTTATTGGAAAGCTCTAAGAGCTTGTTGATGATCTGTCCTTCTTTTAATCCCCCGTGTCCGACCGCCGCCAGCACGGAATCCCAGTCATGGAACCCGTAACGGCGCACAATGATGTCCTGGTACTCGCCCTTGTTGATCTCGGACGGATCCAGTCCCTTGGTTCGGCAGAAGGCCTGCAGCAGCTCCTTGCCGTGCTGGATGTTCTCCTCCTTGAGCTCATGCCGGAAGAACTGATTGATCTTATTCTTGGCGGAAGTGCTCTGTGCGATGGAGAGCCAGTCGTGACTGGGGCCCGGGGAATTCGCACTGGTCAGTACCTCGATCCGGTCGCCGTTCTGGATCTTGTAGTCGATGGGGACCAGCTTTCCGTTGACCTTGGCGCCGATCATCTTGTTACCGACCGCGCTGTGAACACTGTACGCGAAATCGATCGGCGTCGATCCCGCCGGGAGGTTCTTAACCTCTCCGTTGGGTGTAAAGCAGTAGACATCATCGGAGAAGAGGTTTAAGTCGCTCTTTAGGAGGTTCATGAACTCCTGGTTGTCGCTCATCTCCTGTTGCCATTCCAGGATCTGTCTGAGCCACGTGAGCTTGGCCTCCTCGCGGTTGTCCTTATTCTCGTCCTCTTTTCCGCCCTCTTTGTAGCGCCAGTGTGCAGCGATACCGTATTCCGCGGCGCGATGCATATCGCTCGTGCGGATCTGGATCTCAAACGGAAGTCCCAAAGGTCCCATGAGTGTCGTGTGCAGCGACTGGTACATATTGGCCTTTGGCATCGCGATATAGTCCTTGAACCGGCCGGGGATCGGCTTGTACATCTCATGAATGATGCCCAATGCCGCATAGCAGTCCTTCACATTATCAACGATGATGCGGACCGCAAAGAGATCATAGATCTGATCCAGGCTCTTTCCCTGGTTGCGCATCTTCTTGTAGATGCTGAAATAATGCTTGACGCGTCCGTCAACGCTCCCCTTGATCCCGGCAGCGGCGATATGCTTGCGCACATCCTCCACGATCTCAAAGACGTAATTCTCTCTCTCGTGCTTTCTGGCCTCCACCTTCTCCACGAGATCGGCGTAGACATCGGGTTTTAAGTATTTTAAGGACAGGTCATCCAGCTCGACCTTGATACGGGAGATCCCCAGCCGTTCCGCGATGGGGGAATAGATATCTAACGTCTCCTGCGCAATGCGCCGCTGACTCTCGGGGGACTGGTATTTTAACGTCCGCATGTTATGCAGGCGGTCCGCCAGTTTGATCAGGATGACGCGGATATCCTTGGCCATCGCCAGGAACATCTTGCGCAGATTGGTCCCCTGAACCTCCAGCTGTGCCGCCGTCTTGTCATTGTAATGATTGGCCAGATGAAGGCTGGTCAGCTTGGTGACACCGTCCACCAGCCCCGCCACATCGCCGCCGAAGGCGCGGGCGATCTGATCCGGCGTCATCACGGTGTCCTCGACAACATCATGCAGGAGGCCTGCGATGATGGTTTCCTTGTCCAGTTCCAGATCCGCCAGGATGATCGCCACACAGAGAGGATGAATGACATAGGGTTCCCCGGATTTGCGCATCTGATCACGATGCGCGTCCGAAGCCACCTGATAGGCGCGTTCGATCAGAGAGATGTCATCGGAGGGATGATATCTGCGGACACGCAGGACCAGATCCGAAAAAAGCTTTTCCGGACTCTGGAATTCCTCGATCTCATCGATAACTCTTCTGTCAAATTCCGCCATAGGATTTGCTCATTATCTCAGGAAGAAGCCGTTCCCGATCACTTTCCCTCATAGGCAATGGCACTGTCCAGGCGGTAGCCCTTTAAGAACTCCCTCCCGTTCAGTCCCTTTAACTCCATCAGCACCAGGACGCCGGCGACGACACCGCCGCAGCGCTCTACCAGATCGATCATCGCCTTGATGGTGCCGCCGGTAGCGACGAGATCATCGACGATCAGCACCTTCTGCCCCGGCCGGATCGCATCCTTGTGCATCTCGATCGTCGCGGTACCGTATTCAAGAGCATAACTGGCTTCCACGGTCTCACACGGAAGCTTCCCCTTTTTGCGGATGAGGACAAAGGACTTGTGCTTGTTGTAGGCGATCACGGTGCCGAAGATGAAGCCTCTGGCCTCCGCTCCTGCCACCACATCATAATCGAGATCCGCCACCAGATCCTGCATCGTATCGATGGCAAGCTTTAATCCGTCCGGATCCTGTACGACCGTGGTGACGTCGCGGAACATGATACCGGGCTCCGGGAAATCCGGGATCGTGCGCACATAATCCTTTAAGTCTTTCATGTCATTCTCCTTTATAAGATGCCGCCTGCTGTTACGCGATGGATCAGAATTTCGGCAGTTTTGCCCAGCTCTTCTCAAGCTCTTCGTCGGTAGGGATATAGTCCGTCATCTGTCCGTCATGGAACTTCTCATAAGCCACCATATCAAAGTAGCCCGTACCGGTGAGACCGAATACGATGGTCTTCTCCTCGCCGGTCTCCTTGCACTTTAACGCCTCATCGATGGCGACGCGGATCGCGTGAGAGCTCTCCGGTGCCGGCAGGATCCCCTCGACACGCGCGAACTGCTCCGCTGCCTCAAAGACCTCGGTCTGTTTGACACTGGTCGCCTCCATGAAACCGTCCGCATAGAGCTGGGACAGCGTGGAGCTCATACCGTGGTAACGCAGGCCGCCCGCATGGTTCGGCGCGGGAATGAAATCGCAGCCCAGCGTGTACATCTTGGCCAGCGGACACACCATACCGGTATCGCAGAAATCGTACGCGTAACGTCCCCGTGTGAAGCTCGGGCAGGAAGCCGGTTCCACGGCGATGATGCGGTAATCCGCCTCACCCCTTAACTTCTCTCCCATGAAGGGAGCGATGAGACCGCCGAGATTGGAGCCGCCGCCGGCACAGCCGATGATCATATCCGCTTTGATCCCGTACTTATCAAGCGCTGCCTTCGTCTCCAGACCGATCACTGACTGATGCAGCAGCACTTGATTTAAGACACTTCCCAGCACATAGCGATATCCCTCTGTTCCGACCGCGACTTCCACCGCTTCGGAGATCGC
>JAFPTK010000204.1 GCA_017400305.1 Lachnospiraceae bacterium
CCTCCTGGGCCCCGCGCTCTTAGTGGCCCCCGTCTACACCCCGATGTACTATCGGCCGGACTCCGTCAAGATAGAGGATTCCGAGAAGACCCGCAGGGTGTATCTGCCGAAGGGCTGCGACTGGTACGATCTCCACACCGGGACGCGCTATGAGGGCGGATGCTATCTGCAGGCGGATGCGCCCCTCGACCGGATCCCGGTCTATGTGCGCGAGGGATCGATCCTGCCCCTGTCCTCCGATATCGAGTATGCGGGCGAAGCCGATGGTCTCCCGGATCGGATCCGCGTCTATACGGGCTGCGACGGACAGTTTACCCTTTATCTGGACGACGGGGACGGCTATTCCTGTGAGGAAGGACAGTATTGCCGTGTCACGCTCTCCTATTCCGAGCAGGCGCACACGCTGACGCAGTCCGTGACCGGAAGCTATCCGGTGAAGGTCCCGTTCCCGACAGAATATATCGGGTCGTCACCGGAAAAATGAATTAAGAGACCTGTCACGCGGCAGGGAAGCGGAGGGATCGCCCATCGATGTCATCGGACCGGGCCGGTTCCTCTCCCTGCATGTATTCCGCGAATTCCACCGGATCATCTTCATTCGCTATGCCGTTGGTGATCAGGATCCCGCCGATCAGGAAGCAGGCGCCCCACAGAGAATACACCAGAACATTCAGGATCTCAGCACTCATCAGAAACTCCTTTCCATGACTCCTGTCATCATCTCAACCGCCCTGACCGGGCAACTCTCCGCTGCTCCCTGCAGCGGATAAGCCTATTGTGGCCCCTCAGATGTCCCATAAGAAGTCCACCTCAAAAAGCGAATTGCATAATCGAACACGTGTTCGATTATAGGATCTGACGGGACATTTGTCAAGTACGGAAACAGAGAGCCTGAAGGGAACGGATCGTCGGACAAAAAAGTCCCGTGTGAGATCTGCTCACACGGGACTTCCTCCGCCGGCCGGTCGGTCCGGATCAGGTATAATCGAACTTTCCGTCGTTTTTTTCTTCCAGGGCCTTGATGAAATGATAGGCATAGGTGCAGCAGGGAACCGGGACCTGCACCTCTTCCGCGATCCTCATCAGGGTGCCCAGGAACATGTCCACCTCCGTATGCCTGTGGGCATCCAGATCCTGCAGGGTCGAGAATCTCGCGCTCTTGTCCACGGTCTGCCACGCGGCCGCCGCCTGTCCTGACATCGGCGGGATATGGATCCCTTTCGCTTCGGCGACGGCATGCACCTCCGCATCCATGATGTCTCTTAAGTATGCCGCGTGATCACTGTCCTCGTACGCCCCGTAACCGACGCCGAGCATGGCCTGCGGCAGATTGCGGCTGATGTTGCTGGCGAATTTGCTCCAGATCTCCGCCAGGATATCCGGTACAAAGGTACACCGGATCTCCGTATCCGCAAAGAGCTCCTCGATGGCCCGTACCCGCTCCGTCTTTTCGCGGGATCCCAATTCTCCGAAAAACATCCCGGCCGTCGCGGCCGGATCAAACAGGATCTCACCTTGATCCCGCCAGGACTGGATCCGCATGATGGAATAGAGCATGTGCTCCTTTCCCGCCGCATCGCCCACGATCTCTTCGCTGTCGAGACCGTTTAAGACGGAAAGGATCACGGTCTGCTCCGTCGCGATCTCAGCCGCCATACGGGCCGCTTCCCGGATCGCGGAATATTTGACCGCGATGAGGATCAGATCCGCGCCGTGCGCTTCCGCCGGGGTCTTTACGGCCGGAAAGAGCGTCTCCCCGTTGATGCGGAGCCCCTGCTCCTTCAGCCGTTCCCTGCGATTCCCCTCCGCGACGACCGCAAATGTGATATCCTTCTTTTTCATCAGGCCCTGCACGAAGTACGCGCCCACCGCGCCGGCCCCGATCAGAACCGCGGATCTTATGCTTTCCATCTCTTCTACGCCCCCTGTCTGTTTCCGTGATCAGCAACAACCGCCATTATAGCATATTCTTGAGCATCCGACCCACGCGTGCTACAATGTGGGCATCAGCTCCTGAAACCAACGGCACAGGCGGCATACCGCAGCAGGGAACGGGGGAAAAGATGAGTCTGGGAACAGGAAATATCGAGATCGATCTGCACGGTCTCCGGGCAGAAGAGGCCATCAAAAAGATCGACGATGCTATCCGCAGAGCGGATCCCACGGTCTATCGCATCCGGCTGATCCACGGGCATCATCGGGGACACAGCCTGAAGGATGCCATCTGGGACGAGTACAGCTACGGCAGGAACAGCAAGGTTCTCCGCATCCAAGGCGGGAGCAACGAGGGAGTCACGGAGCTGGTGCTGCGGGAATACTGAGGCGGGATAGAATCTTCTACGCTCCCACGCCTTCCTTCATCAGCTGCTCGACCAGCGCCCGCTTCTCGTACAGGATACAGCCCCCGTCATGATCGTCCTTCAGGACATCCCCGCTTTGCAGAGCCAGGAATAGCGGCGAACGGATCGCCTCCTTAAGAGAGCTGTTCCGGATATTGA
>JAFPTK010000205.1 GCA_017400305.1 Lachnospiraceae bacterium
CATGGCAAAGGAGCGGAGGGAAAACCCCAAGGCGATCTTCGGGAAGGGAGATCGGGGCGCTGTAAATGAGAAAGATCAGAGTGATGCCGAGGACCTTTGACGGCGACTGGCAGGCGGAGATGAAGGCTCTGGGCGTGCGCGTGCCGAAGACGGTGCGCACCCTCCGGTACACGCCGGTGAATCACGACCCCATGCCCTTTTCCGTGGATGTCGATCTGGACACCATGAGGGTCGTAAAGAAAACCGTAGGCGTGATCCCCAACGCCACCTACGGAGGGCATATCTACAGGTGGGACGAATTCCGGGAACTGATCGAGACGGAGAAGAAACATGAGGAACAGCCGGCACGGCAGGGAGGAGAGAACGATGGAAGAGAATGAAGAGAAAGTATTTCCCGAGAGGCTGAACGATGAGATCCGGGCGTTCAAGGCGGAGCACAACACGATCACCTTCTGCAGCCTTCTCTGCTGCATTCTGGACGGCATCGCGGAGAACGCCGACGTTCCGGTGCCCGGGGAGATGGACTGGGATACGATGGTGTTCCGCCCGGAGTATCTGACGGACGAGGACGAAAAAGAGACTCTGGTGATCCTGAGCATCCCGGACGGGACGAAGAATCCCTTCCTTGCCAATGTCAGACTTCGTGCGGTAATGCGGGCCATGCTCAACAATAAGCGCTGCGACGGATTTGTGATCGATCCGGATAACGACGGCGGGGTACTCATTTATAAAGAACTGATCGTCAGCGCCTTGAGCGCCGCGCTCGCCATGCTCAACGACGGCGGCGGGCGCCGGGACACGCGCAGAATGAAGCTGCGCCGGCCGGCGGACGAGGAGGCGTTCGAGGAGATAAAAGAGAAGATCCTCTCTCTCCGGGACGACCCGGAAGACTATCTTGTGATCGACCTGGTCGACGATGAGGAGATGATGTTCCTGCAGGCCGTGCGCAGCGGAGATGAGCTGCACGTGGAGCTGGGCTTTGATATGAGCGACTTCGAGTGGGATCATCCTCTGATCCTGGGGCATGAGATGGAACCGAGCGAGGCTCTGGAGCTGCTGCGCCGGATCCTCGTGGAAAAGACGCCTGTGGACGAGATCGACGTCGTGCAGAACAGTTTCCGCAATATGGGATTCGGGGAGAACAAGGACGAGACGTGAAGGTTGCCCGGCAGTTGACCGCTGCCGGCGGAGAAAACGGTATAAAGAAAGCGTAAGGAGGTGCTGAATATGGATCGTGACTATACTTATTTTGATTATCTGTTTATCAGTGTGGCCATCATGTGGATGAAGGTAAAAATCTTTATTATGCGGATCCGGCTCCGCTTGGCGGAGAAGCGGCTCCTCCGGCTGCGGGGTGAATAAGAACGGTGTTATTATCCGAAGGGAGGAATGAATATGATCGGAGCGATCATCGGCGATGTGGTGGGCTCGCGCTTCGAGTTTCACAACTATCTGGACAAGGACTTTGACTTTTTTGCGCCGCGCTGCCGGTTTACCGACGACACGGTGATGACCTGCGCCGTGGCGCAGGCGCTGATGGACAGCAGGGAGGATCATTCCGACCTGTATGAGAAGACGGTTTCCGCCATGCAGCGCATCGG
>JAFPTK010000206.1 GCA_017400305.1 Lachnospiraceae bacterium
GGCGTTGCTGGGCGACAACAGCGTTGACACGACAAAGATCGGCGTGAAGCACAGAACACCGCCAAACCAGCCGTACAGCACCGTGACGACGGCGATCGGGACCAGGTAAAAGAGGAAGATCAGGACAGAGGCCGTCGTCGAGATCGAGGAATCCAGGAAACAGACCCAGTACATCAGGATGCTGAAGACCGACATCAGGACGACCAGACCGTCCCGGACCGCGCGCGCCTTCTTTTCTGCGACGGTGAGCTTCTTCCAGTCAAAATCCTCCAGGAGATTGTGAAGGACCCATCTCTGATGATTCCGAAAACGTTCCCTTCTCTCCTGCCGCTGCTCCCTGCTCAGGTCTGTATGCTTCTTCATTTCCGTCCCTCTCCGAATGCCTGCCATGTCACCACACAGCGCATAACGCGCGCCTGTGTCGCCGGAAACTATCGTATCATTGCGGGATCGCAGGGTCAACCGGACCGTGAAGGGGAAGTGCCAAACATTGAATCCCCGGGAAGAGTGGCGTATAATAGGTTGCGAAAAGCAGCGAAGCAATCCGTGGACATCATGTTGAGACAACCGGGATTAAGGATCCGTCCATGAGGAATACTCCGTGAATGAAGCAGGCCAGGCCATTTTGTGCCCGAATTGCAAAACGACACTCTTAATATCCCCGCAATATGCCTATATGAAGTGCTACTGCTGCGGGGCAGTGATCGATACTGCCCGGACGATCGCCGCGTTATCCGCAGCGCCGCAGCAGCCCGCACAGCAGAACATGCAGCAGACGATGAGCCAGCCCGCCGGACCGCAGGCTGCGGGTCAGCAGATCCCGATGCAGTCCGTGCCCAGCCAGCCCGCACCAATGACGCCGGCGCAGCTGGCCTATCAGCGGATCTATCAGAAGGAACTGGAAAAGGCCCGCCGGGCGGAAGCGTTTCGAAAGAGCCTGTGGAGTAAGGTTCTGATCGCAGTCCCCCTGCTGGCGCTCTTTATCGTTGGGGGGTATTTCCTGGTAAGCCGCCTGCTGTCCGCGAATCCCGGTGCGGGAGCCGGAGGCGCGGGCAGTGCGGTGACGCTTGCCCAGGCACCGGAAGCGGCCGGGAATGGGGCGGCGGAAGCAGATCCCCTCCTGACAGCTGATCAGACACAGGAGAACGGGACCACCGGATCCGGGCTGACCGGGGATGATACCAGACCCGGCTTGCTCGCCGGGATCCTCCGGAATCCCGGCGTCACACTGACCGGAAAAGAGCGGGATAACACCGAAAGCCCGGCGGAAACCGCAGACCAGGGAGCGGATGCGGCCGCCGATCAGGCCGTCAGCGCCGACCCCTCCGACAGCTCCTCCGGCAGTTCGGAAGAAAGATCCGTCCAATCGGCAAAATCGGGCGGTGCATCGGATCAGAAGACCAGTGCCGGAAACTCCGCGAGTACCGCCGCCGGAAGCAGCAAGACCAGCGACAAGTCAGATACCGACACCCAGTCAGGCGGAAAGGAATCCTCGGAAAAGAACAGCGCCGGTCAATGGGTGGAGACCCAGGATCCCTCCCCCCAGGATCCCGGGAGTGGTTCGTGGACGGAAAGCCAGGACAACAGCTCCTCCTCGTCCGGTTCGAATTCTGTCTGGAAGGAGAGCAACAGCAGCAGCAACTCTTCCCAGTCCTCCAAGTCCTCCAAATCCTCCAACGACAAGAAATCGTCGTCCTCCCAGGAGAGCAGCAACGCCTCCGAATGGAAGGAGGAGCCGGGCAGCACCGGGGATTCCGGCAGTTCCGGCAGCAAGGAGAACAGCAGCAATTCCGGAAACAACAGCAATTCCGGTAATAACAGCGATTCCGGTAATAACAGCAGCTCGGGCGGAAACAGCAGCTCCGGGAGTGAGAGCAATGCAGGGAGCTCCGACAGTTCCGGTTTTTCGGAGGATCCCGCAGGCAGCGGAGAGAGCAGCCAGGAAGAGACCGCTTCCTCCTCGATCCGATCCGATATCAAAGATGTGATCGACACCTATGTGGAGGTTGAGACCGCATACGCGGAGCGATATGCTTCCGCCCCGATCTCAGAGAAACTGAAGCTGTACAAAGACGTGCTCTCGGCCGCCAGACAGTTCAACAAACTGGCGAATGACAGCAGCCTCTCGGAAGAGGAACGTCAGTATTACAACGACGCAAAGAATAAAGTCGATCAGATGTTTGACTAAGCGTTACGGCAGGCTGTATCCGTACTTCTCCGCCATATCCCGCAGGGTATCCATCTCCTCATCGGAGAAATTCTCCTGCGCGTATTCCAGGACACTCCCGGTATCCCCGTTCGCGATATCGGAGGCTACCTCCGAGATGGTCCCGGCATCCATATGATCCGCCACGATCTGCGTGACCTTCTCCTTGTCCTCTTCCGGCATATTGCGGAGCGCTTCGCGCATAGCTTCCCCCTGCTCCCCGCCGCCCTCGGACTGAACGGCCTTCTCGATCGCCTGGTCCACCAGGACACTTGCGGCATGGTATTTCACGCCCCCTTTCCGGGCGCCGCTTTTGCCGGAGCCGCCATCTCCCGAACCGCCTCCGTCGGCACTCTGCGATCCGGCACCTCCCATGACGAAGTGTCCGTTCCCGTTCCGCGCGCCGAGAGCGAGGAACAGGACCACCGCCAGTACCGCCGCCAGGATCAGCATGGCAGCGATAAAGATCTTGAGCTTCGTATCATTTCCTGAACGTCCGGCCATTTTTCACCTCAATTCATGACGTAATAGTGCCGGCCAAGCCACCGGGCGATGCCGTCCAGCCCGGGGTAGATCAGCCGCTCGTTGATGTTCTGATGATCCAGGAAATCGCGGATCTGCCAGCGCAGGTCCTTTTTGATCACATATCGCACCGTCTGCGACGTCGATCCGTTTAAGAATTCCTCGATGTCATTCATGCCGCTGGGGATCACCGAGAAGAAGGAATATTGATTCGCGATCCTGGGATCCACCGACGGCGGTTCGATGACGACCAGGCGTTCTCCGTCCATATCATCATCATACTGATCCAGACTGCCGCAGGCCTCCTCCAGCATCTCCACGGAAAAGACGGTCGTACGACTCTTCTGCTCCACCGCGCGGTACCGTCCGGGGAGCATCTTGTGGAGCTCATTGATATCGATCCGCCACACGACGCAGTCGTGTTTGTCCATCATCTCATAGTTGTCTTCCGTGAGCGCAAAATGCAGCGCGATAAGCGGCGAATAGGACCAGTCCAGAAGTCTCGTGGGCAGACCGTGGTGCTGGCCGAGGATCAGCTGATGCCAGACGGAGCGCTCGACGGTCGGCTCTTCCAGCGCGGCATATTTCGTGAAGTTCTGCAGGATGCTGTATTCCAGTTCCTTTTTCTTGTCCTTGCAGACGCGCTGTAAACTGGTCTCCATCCGAAAGGCCGCGTCCGGCTGTCCGCGATAGATAAAGAGGTTCCGGTAGCGCTTCAGATCCGGGCGATACTCCTGCTCGGAAACCATCTGGAACAGTGCGGTCAGATCCGCGATCTCAACTGTCTTGATCATAGTGCTTCCTCTCCTCCCGGATTCTTAACAGCGTCTTCACATACCATGATAACACAGACCGCGAAAAAGTGTCACTCGCCGCCGCTCTGTTCTCCGAACAGCCTCTTCAGCTTCCGGATCTCATAGCGATAGGCGGGGATGAGGAACAGATCCGCCGCGATCCAGGCGAGCGGATTGGCAAAGGCCGCACCGACAAACCCCGCCGCGGGGACAAGCAGCATGCCGACCGCCATCCGGGCGATCATCTCACATACCCCGGCCAGGATCGCAAAGGTCGGAAATCCGATGCCCTGGATCAGGAATCGGACGATATTCACTAACGCCAGCGGAATGTAGAACGCACTGTTGATGATGAGGAAGAGGCGCGAATTCCTAAGGACCGCACTCTCCCCCGCTCCCAGGAACAGTCCCGCCAATCGGTCGCCGAAGAAAAAGAGGACGAGAAACGCCGCGATGGAATAGACCGATCCCAGGATGACGCAGTCCCGAAGACCCTCTCCGACACGGTCAAGCTTCTTGGCTCCCACATGCTGACCCCCCCAGGTGGACATGGTCTGTCCCAGGGCATCAAAGGGACAGCAGAAGAACATGCTGACCCGCTGCGCCGCCGTGATCGCCGCCATGGCGTCCGATCCCAGACCGTTGACGGAGGTCTGCAGGACGACCGCGCCAAGCGCCGTGATCGAGTACTGCAGTCCCATGGGGACTCCCATATTCATGAGGATCCGGACATGATGGCGGTCCGGTGTCATCTCCCTCCTTCTGATATGCAGGATCTCCATGGAACGCAGGATGTAGACGATACAGCAGATACCGGCCACCAGCTGCGACAGGACCGTTGCCAGAGCCGCGCCGACCACTCCCATGCGGAAGACCAGGATGAATATCAGGTCGAGGCCGATATTGACGACGGAGGATGCCATCAGGAAATAGACCGGGTGGCGCGAATCCCCCAGGGCCCGAATGATACTGGAGAGGAGGTTATAGAGGATCGTCACCGGGATCCCCAGGAAGATCACCAGGATATACCGGTAAGCATAATCATAGACATCCTCCGGCGTATTCATGACACGGAGGATCCATCCGCACAGGAGGGAGACCGCCACCGTGATGACGACCGCCAGAACGGCGCTCACATAGATCGCGTTGGCAAAAAAGCGCCGCAGACTCTCCTCATCCTGCGCCCCGAAGCGCTGGGCGATCGGGATTGCGAAGCCGCCGCACAGACCCATACAGAATCCGACGATCAGGAAATTGATGGATCCCGTGGATCCCACACCGGCCAGAGCGTATTTCCCCAGGAAACGTCCGACGATCATGGTATCGATGATCGTGTAGAATTGCTGAAACAGGAAGCCTGCGAGCAAGGGCACGGAAAACCCCAGGATCAGCCCCATCGGCTTCCCCTGCGTCATATCCCGTACGGTTTTTCGCTTTTCTTCACCAGGCAGGTTCATCCCCCATCCCCCACAGTCTGTTGTAGAAGAAACTCCCCGGGATCTCTCCCGGGGAGTCCATGTCAGATCCTTATTTCTTCCGAATCAGAACTTTCCGGCCTTGGCCGCCTCTTCGATCGACACCGCGGTGGAAACCGTCATACCGACCATCGGGTTGTTGCCCGCGCCGATGAGACCCATCATCTCCACGTGCGCCGGGACGGAAGAGGAACCCGCAAACTGGGCATCGCTGTGCATACGGCCCATGGTATCGGTCATACCGTAGGAAGCGGGACCTGCCGCCATGTTGTCCGGGTGCAGGGTACGGCCCGTGCCGCCGCCGGAAGCGACGGAGAAATACTTCTTGCCGGCCTCGGTGCGCTCCTTCTTATAGGTTCCCGCAACGGGATGCTGGAAACGGGTCGGGTTCGTGGAGTTACCGGTGATGGAGACGTCCACATTCTCCTTCCACATGATCGCGACGCCCTCCTGGACATCGTTGGCACCGTAGCAGTTGACCTTCGCTCTCGGAGACTCGGGATCCTTGGAATAGCACTTGCGGGAGACTTCCTTGACCTCGCCCGTGAAATAGTCATACTGGGTCTCCACGAAGGTGAAACCGTTGATGCGGGAGATGATCTGCGCCGCGTCCTTGCCGAGGCCGTTTAAGATGACGCGTAACGGCTTCGTGCGGACCTTGTTGGCCTTCTCGGCGATACCGATGGCGCCCTCCGCAGCCGCAAAGGACTCATGGCCGGCGAGGAAAGCGAAGCACTCGGTGTCCTCCTCTAACAGCATCTTGCCGAGATTGCCGTGTCCGAGACCGACCTTGCGGCGGTCTGCGACGGAACCCGGGATGCAGAATGCCTGCAGGCCGATACCGATGGCGGCAGCCGCCTCGGAAGCCTTGCGGCAGTTCTTCTTGATCGCGATCGCGGCGCCGACGGTGTATGCCCACTTGGCGTTCTCAAAGCAGATGGGCTGGATGCCCTCGATGAGCTTATACACATCCAGACCGGCCTTCTCCGTGATCTCCTTGCACTCCTCAATGGATCCGATGCCATACTCCTTCAGGCAGGCAAGGATCTGGGGCTCTCTTCTCTCATAGGATTCAAATAATGCCATTTTGATCTACCTCCTCTTCCTTACTCGTGTCTGGGATTGATGAACCGAACCGCATCCGCTACGCGGCCGTACTGGCCGGACGCCTTCTCCAGCGCCTTGACCGCGTCGTCGCCCGCGTGAATGAAATCCATCATCTTGCCGAAGTTCACATACTTGTAACCGATGATCTCATCGTTCTCATCCAGTGCCAGCTCGGTGATGTAGCCGTCTGTGAGCTCGAGATATCGGGGACCCTTTTCAAGCGTTCCGTAGGTGGTACCGATCATGGAACGGGTACCCTTTCCAAGATCCTCCAGGCCGGCACCGATCTGCAGTCCGTCCTCGGAGAACGCGCTCTGGCTCCTGCCGTACACGATCTGCAGGAACAGTTCACGCATCGCGGTATTGATAGCATCACACACCAGATCGGTGTTGAGCGCCTCAAGCAACGTGAGACCGGGGAGGATTTCCGCCGCCATTGCCGCAGAATGCGTCATACCGGAGCAGCCGATGGTCTCCACCAGCGCTTCCTGGATGATGCCATCCTTGACATTGAGGGAAAGCTTGCAGGCTCCCTGCTGCGGTGCGCACCAGCCGATACCGTGCGTATACCCCGAAATGTCTTTGATCTCCTTGGCCTGGACCCACTTCGCTTCCTCAGGGATCGGAGCTGCGCCGTGATGGACGCCCTGGGTGACAGGACACATTGCCTTCACTTCTGTTGAATAAATCATATGATCCTCCTTATCCTTTCTTTCTGCAGATCATGCTACAGACACCAATAACGATCATATCACAAGCAATCCCGCACCGCAAGGAATTCCTCACGAAAAGAGCCCCCTCACAATCCCGATGATCCGCTCCATATCCTCTTCCGTATTCTTGATATCCGACGGCAGGCAGATCCCCCTGGCGAAGATGTCCGCCGAGACGGAATGTGCCCTTCCGGCGAGGAAATCGCTCTCCGACTCCTCACACCGCCCCTCGTCCGTGTAGAACTCGGCCCCTTCAAAAACGGGCTGTAAGTGCATCGGCTTCCAGATCGGCCGGCTCTCGATATTATCCGCCTCCAGTGCCGCCTGGATCTCCGCCGGGCTGACACCGACCGCAGGATCGATTGTGATACAGGAGAGCCAGTTGTTGGCCTCACCGTCCGGGTTCATCGGGTTCATCGTGATCCCGGCCAGATCCGCAAAGCCTTCCCGATACCGGCGGTAGATCGCCTGCTTTAGCGCCAGATGCTCGTCCAGATGCATCAGCTGCCCCCGCCCGATCCCGGCCGTGACATTGCTCATGCTATAGTTGTAGCCGATGGTCGAGTGCTGGTAGTGCGGTGCCGGATCCCGGGCCTGGGTCGCGAGATAGGTCGCACGTTTGGTGACCTCCTCCTCCGGTGCGACAAGCATAC
>JAFPTK010000207.1 GCA_017400305.1 Lachnospiraceae bacterium
GACGGCGGTCTACGGGCAGCAGGCGTCCCAGCTCTATCAGCATTATGTGGACTACGGCCAGTATGAGGAGCGCCCGGTGAGCGCCGAGGAAGCCGCGCTCATGGCACAGGATAAGGAGAAGGATTATCAGGCCTGGCTTGATTTCGAAGCCATGCTCGCGAAATTAAAGCAGCAGGAGCAGGAGGCGCAGGCAGCACAGTCTCAGGAGTCGGGCGGAAATGACGCGGCACCGACGGTGGCACGGGCGCAGTCGTCGGGAGGCGGCAATGCGGGGACGAATAACTATACACCGACGACGAATAACACTCAGACCCCGACGAACAACCAAAATCAGCAGGGCGCCGCTGGTACGAACCCGTAATCCTGATCGAAAGAGTTTGATTCATATACCTCAATACGCATGATGACTCGGTTTCCTATGCAGCAACTGATCCGCAGGATACTCACAGCCCTTCTCGCCGCGGCAGTCTTCACGATCATCGCGGCGATCGGTATCCTGGAAGTCCCGGACGGGGTGGTGTCGGATGCCTGTTACCAGCAGGAGCAGGCGACCGACGGAACCGTCGTGGTCGTGGGCATGGATGAACGCGCCATCGACGAGCTGGGACCGATGCCCTGGAACCGCAGCGTCATGGCGGATGCGATCAGCTATTTAAACAGTGATCCCGAGAACAGACCCGCCGTCATCGCGGTGGATACTCTCTATGTGGGAGAGAGCGCGGATCCGGCGGCAGATGCGTATCTGGCGGCGGCCTGCGCGAACGGCGGCAACGTGGTGGTAGGCGCCGCAGCGACCTACGGCAGCGCCATCGTGCAGACGGGGGAGGACTTCCATCTGGATACGCGTTCGGTCCTCGCCTGGGATGAACCCTATGAGGCACTGTACGAGGCGGCGGACATCGGACACATCAATGCCATGCCGGACGGCGACGGGATCATCCGCCACGGCCTCCTTTCCGTGGAATCACCGGAGCGTGGAACGGTCCTCTCCATGGCCCGCGTCGCCTACGAGAAATACTGCGAGACGCAGGGGATCACGCCGAAGCCGGTGCCGGACACGATCGGCGGCTTCTTTTACATCCCCTTTACCGCCCGCGGCGGCGGCTACTATGACAATGTCTCCATTATCGACCTGGTATACGGAGAGGTCGATCCGTCCTACTTCGCCGGAAAGATCGTCCTGATCGGCCCCTATGCGGCCGGGATGCAGGACGAATACCGGACATCGCTCGATCACGCGGTGACGACCTACGGGGTGGAGATCCAGGCCAATATCATCGATGCGTTCCGCGCCGGCTTTTTCCCGAAGGAAGCGGGCAGGAAGCTGCAGCTCCTTCTCCTCTTTGTGATCAGTTTTCTCCTGGCGCTGTTCCTGGTGGAGAGGAAGATTTGGCCCTCCGTCGCTGCATGGCTCATCGCGGCGGGCGGGTGGATCCTGCTGTGTCTTGGCTGTTATCGCGCGGGGATCGTCCTGCATGTCCTCTGGGTGCCCCTCGCCGCGACGATCCTCTTTATCGCCGCAGTCGCCTACAACTACATCCGGTCTCTGGTGGAAAAGCGCCGGGTGGAGAATACCTTCGGTCATTACGTGGATCCGGCGGTCATGAAGGAACTCATGAGCGGCGGGAGAGCGGCACTGGAGCTCGGCGGGAAGCTCACCAATATCGCGGTCCTCTTTGTCGATGTCCGCGGCTTTACCACTATGAGCGAGTCTCTGGATCCGCCCACCGTCGTGGAGATCATCAACCGGTATCTCACACTCACGACCGACTGCATCATGAAGAATCACGGCACGCTGGACAAGTTCGTCGGTGACTGTACCATGGCCTTCTGGAACGCTCCGGTGGAGCAGGAGGATCCGGTGTATCTGGCCTGCTGTGCCGCCATGGACATGGTAGAGGGTTCCAAGGCGGTGGGAGAGGAGCTTATGCAGCGCTTTGGCCGCACGGTGGACTTCGGCATCGGTGTCAACTGGGGGCCAGCGGTTGTCGGTAATATCGGCGCGCCTCGCCGCATGGACTACACTGCCATCGGAGATACGGTCAATACGGCCGCCAGACTGGAAGCCAACGCACCCGGAGCGACGGTCTTTATCTCGCGCGCCGTAGCGGACATCCTGGGGGATCGGGCGAAGACCACCTCCCTGGGCGACACCATCAAGTTAAAGGGAAAGGCGGAGGGCTTTGAGATCCTGACGCTGGACGAGCTCAAGCGGTGAGATCGATGCGGATCCCGCCCCGGAATGCGATACGAGTGAGTCTGATCCAACCGGTCTGTCATCCGGGCAGGCTGTCTGTCAAAGTGGATGCCCATGAGGAGGATATCGATCATGCGTTGTGATACCTGTTTTCGTCACTGCGACATCCCGGAGGGCGGCAGGGGCTTCTGCGGCGCGAGAACGGTGCGGGATGGCCGTGTCGTGCCCGAAAACTACGGGCGTATCACTTCGATGGCGCTCGATCCCATTGAAAAGAAACCGCTCGCGCGCTTTTTCCCCGGAAGCTACATCCTCTCTGTCGGCAGCTATGGCTGCAATCTCCGCTGTCCCTTCTGCCAGAATGACAGCATTTCCTACGGCCCGGATGTGAGATACGCTGCGGAGGAGGCTGTGACACTCTCCCCGGAGCAGCTTGCGGACAAGGCACGGGCACTCGCCGACGAGAGACCCGGTAATCTCGGGCTCGCCTTCACCTACAACGAACCCCTCATCGGCTGGGAATTCGTCCGCGACACGGCGAGACTGACTCACGAGCAGAGTCTTAAGAACGTCCTTGTGACCAATGGGACGGCGGAACTGTCTGTCCTTCGGGAGCTTCTCCCGTACATCCATGCCATGAACGTGGATCTTAAGTGCTTTACGGATGAAGGATACACAAAGGTTTTGGGAGGCGATCGCGCCATGACCATGGCCTTCATCGAGGAAGCCTTTTCCTATGGCTGTCATGTTGAGGTCACGACGCTCGTAGTTCCGGGACTCAATGACACCGAGGAGGAGATCCTGGCGATCGCAGAATGGCTTGCCGGCCTCGATCACGGCCGCGGCCGCGATATCCCTCTCCATCTCTCAAGATTCTTTCCGCGCTTCCGGATGACCGACCGCCCCGCCACCGACGTGGCCATGATCTATCGATTCGCCGATCTGGCGGGCCGTGTCCTTGATCACGTATACACGGGAAACTGTTGAGAGCCGGGATCTATCTCACCAGACAGATCCCGGTGCTCTTGACATCCGGAAGAGTGATCCCGCCGTAGGCGTATTGCTTTCCGTCC
>JAFPTK010000208.1 GCA_017400305.1 Lachnospiraceae bacterium
GGCGGAAGCTCCTGTGAGCGATGTCCGATGCGGAAGGCGGCATCCTCCGGTACCGACGCTGGGATACAGCAGGGAAAGGACGAGATGCAGGAATAATAACAGTTGGTATTTATATTTAATAACAATCGTTATCATAAGGAGATGATCGGCATGAAGATATTGAACACCCTGTCAAAACAGAAAGAAGAATTTATCCCGCTGGAACCCGGCAAGGTCTCGATGTATGTCTGCGGCCCGACGGTCTACAACTTCATCCATATCGGCAACGCGCGGCCGATGGTGTTTTTTGATACCGTGAGACGGTACTTCCTCTACCGGGGATATGATGTGAATTATGTTTCCAATTTTACGGATGTGGACGACAAGATCATCAAGAGGGCCAACGAGGAGGGGACGGACAGCGCGGTCATCTCCGAGCGCTATATCGAGGAGTGCAAAAAGGATATGGTGTCTCTGAATGTGATGGAAGCCACGACCCATCCCAAGGCAACCGAGGAGATCGGCGGTATGATCGAGATGATCGGCACCCTCATCGACAAGGGCTTTGCCTATCGGGCGGAGGACGGGACGGTCTACTATCGCACACGGAAATTTCCGTATTACGGGAAGCTTTCCCACAAGAATCTGGATGACCTCCGCAGCGGCGGTCGTTCCCTCTTAGTCACCGGGGAGGAGCAAAAGGAGGATCCCCTCGATTTTGTCCTGTGGAAGCCGAAGAAGGAGGGAGAGCCCTCATGGGAGTCCCCCTGGTGCGAAGGACGTCCCGGCTGGCATATCGAGTGCTCCGTCATGAGCAGGAAATATCTGGGAGAGCAGATCGACATCCACGGCGGCGGCGAGGATCTGATCTTCCCGCACCACGAGAATGAGATCGCGCAGTCCGAGGCGGTCAGCGGCAAGGAGTTTGCGCGCTACTGGATGCACAATGCGTTCCTGAATATCGAGAATCACAAGATGTCCAAATCGGCGGGGAATTTCTTCACCGTGCGGGACATTCTGGCGAAGTATGAGGGACGCGTCCTTCGGCTGTTCCTGCTGTCGGCCCATTACCGCAGTCCGCTCAATTTCAGCGATGAACTGATGAATGCGGCAAAGAGCAGTCTGGAGCGGATCATCAACTGCGCGGAGAACCTGGCCTACCGGAAGGGGATTGCCCGTGCAGCCGAGATGACAGAGGAGGAGCGGACGGCGGTCGAGGAAGCGGCCAAGTATCGCGCCTCGTTTGAAAAGGCCATGGACGATGATCTCAACACGGCGGATGCCCTGGCGGCGGTCTATGATCTCGTCCGATACATCAATACCCACACCTCGGAGGATTCTTCGGCGGCCTTTCTGCAGGCGCTGGAGGAGGAACTGCTCTCTCTGACGGGGATCCTGGGACTCGATCTCTCTTCGAAGAAGGAGGAGGACAGTGCGGAGGATACCGCGAAGATCGAGGCGATGATCGCTGAGCGGCAGGCGGCGCGCAAGGCAAAGGATTTTGCCAGGGCCGATGCCGTCCGCGACGAACTGGCTGCCATGGGGATCATCCTCGAGGATACGCGAGAGGGAGTCAAGTGGAAGAGGGCGTGAGATTTGACGTCAGAAACTGCTCTCCGCTGACGCTTGCCTTTGTCGGTGACGGGATCTTTGATCTGGTGATCCGGACCCGCGTCGTGGTAAACGGCGGGAACCGATCGGTCAATAAACTGCACCGCGACAAGGCGGCGATCGTCAACGCGCACGCACAGGCCGTCATGATCCATGAGCTGATGCCTTTCCTTACGAAGGAAGAGACGGCGATCTATCGGAGAGGGAGAAATGCCCACCCCGCCACTACGGCAAAAAATCAGAGCATCGCGGATTATCGCGCGGCCACCGGATTGGAGGCGCTCTGCGGATATCTGTACCTTTCGGGACAGGAGGATCGCCTGATCACACTCATCGAGCAGGGACTCGATCTGGCGGGGAGAGCCGGGGCGGAGAGCGGACCGGCCGGGAAAACACGCAGGAAGAAAGGAGCCGATGGCAGATCGGATGGAAAACAGGGATAGGGAGCGCGAACAGGACGCCTTTTATCTGGAGGGCAAAAACGCTGTCCGGGAGGCGCTGTCCGCCGGCACGCCGCTGCAGCGCGTGTGGTTCTTAAAAAACGATGAAAAGGGAGCACTCGTCTCCCTCAAAAAGGCGGTGCGCGAACGCGGGATCCCGTACAAGGAGACGGATCGCGCCGCGCTCGATCGGATCTCGCGGACCGGGCATCACCAGGGAGTCATCGCGCAGGCGGCCGCGGTATCCTATGCCGAACTCGAGGATATCTTCCGGGCGGCGGAAGAGAAGGGGGAGGACCCTTTCCTCATTCTGTTAGACGGGATCGAGGATCCGCACAATTTCGGTGCGATCATCCGCACAGCGGAAGCACTGGGCGCCCATGGAGTCGTCATCGCCAAGGATCGCTCCGCGCCGCTGTCTGAGGCGGTCATGCGATCCAGTGCCGGCGCGCTTCATTATCTTCCGGTGGTCCGGGTGACGAATCTGGCCCAGACCATCGAGCAGCTCAAGAAGAGATCGCTTTGGTTCGTCTGCGCGGACATGGACGGAACCGCGGCGGAACAGCTCTCCCTCACGGGGCCGATCGGCCTCATCATCGGCAATGAAGGCAAAGGGGTCTCGCGTCTGGTGAAGGAGCACTGTGATCTTATCGCAGCCATCCCGATGCGCGGACAGGTGTCATCATTAAACGCGTCGGTCGCGGCCGGGATCCTGATGGCGGAGATCGCCAGACAGCGCCGCCTGAAAGGGACCGGAGCATGACGGTGGATCGCGCGGAGCTTAAGCAGGAGACGGATGATGCGCTCATCCTGCGTCTGCGCGACGGGGAGGAGAGCCTGGTCGATGTGATCATGGACAAGTACAAGAATCTTGTCCGCCGCAAGGCCGGAACCATGTATCTGCTGGGCGCGGACAGAGAGGATCTGATCCAGGAGGGGATGATCGGCCTGTTCAAGGCGATCCGCGACTATGATGTCGGCAGAGACGCCAGCTTCTCGACCTTTGCGGAGCTCTGTATCTCCCGGCAGATGTATTCTGCCGTAGAGGCCTCCGGGCGTAAGAAGCATATGCCGCTCAATTCCTATATCTCCCTCTATGAGAGGGAGGACGGGGAGAACCCGCTCTATGATCTGCCGGCGCCCCGGGAGGATGATCCGGAACGGCATTTCTTTGACCAGGTCAACGAGCAGGAGCTGGAACAGCTGATCGGACAGGAATTGAGCCCTCTGGAGAAGCAGGTGCTCGATCTTGCGATCATTGGTATGACCAGCGCGGAGGCGGCACGAGTCCTGAATAAGAGCGAGAAATCGACGGACAATGCATTGCAGCGGGCACGCATGAAGATCCGGCGGCTGATCGGTCGGAAAAAGGAGTGAGATTTTGTACTTGCATTTCGTTTTTGGGTGTGGTATTCTATACAAGCTGTTTTTGGCGCGTATCGTCGGAAACGATACGGTATGATTTAAGAAGAAGGTGAAGAAATGAAACAGGACATCCATCCCGAATACTATCAGGCGACAGTGACCTGCAACTGCGGGAACACGTTCACGGTCGGTTCGACCAAAGAGGAGATCCACGTCGAGATCTGCTCCAAGTGCCATCAGTTCTATACCGGCACGCAGAAGGCCAACGCGGTGCGCGGACGTATCGAGAAGTTCAACCGCAAGTATGGCGTCAAGGCGGAGGCCTGATCGCACAGGTACAGCTGAACAAAGAGCTTTCGGGGAGGATGAGGCGGCAGTCTCATCCTCTTTGTTTTTCATCAGACAGGATCGGAGTTATCTCAGATGAAGCGGAAACAGATCATGAACTATTCCGGGATCGGCGGTCAGGCCGTGTTGGAGGGCGTGATGATGCGCAACCGGGAGAAATACGCGGTCGCCGTCCGCAAGCCCGACGGGACCATCGCGGTCGATGTGGACGATTACAAAGCGGCGACCCGGTTCCGGCTTGCCCGTAAGATCCCTTTTCTCAGAGGGACCTTTGTGTTCATCGATTCCCTGACCCTGGGCCTTCGTGCGATCAATGCTTCGGCTGCCTACTACGACGAGGAGGAGGCTGCCGGGAAGGAGCAGAATGCCGCCAGTGAACGAAAAGAGCAGGCGGTGACCACCCTTGTGACCATCGTGTCCTTTGCGATCGCCATCGCGATCTTTATGCTGCTCCCGTATTTTCTTGCTTCCCTTTTCAGAAGATATGTACACAGTGAGGCTTTGATCGCGGTCCTTGAGGGGATCTTAAGGATCGTGGTCTTTGTCGGGTATATCCTGTGCATCTCCCGGTTAAAGGACATCCGCCGGCTCTTTGCCTATCACGGTGCGGAGCACAAGTGCATCAACTGTCTCGAGAGCGGGAGAGAACTGACGGTCGAGAATGCGCGCCGCGCGACGAGACTGCACAGGCGGTGCGGCTCCAGCTTCCTGCTGTTTGTGATGTTGGTGAGCGTGGTGCTGTTTTTCTTTATCCATGCCGAGGCACTCTGGATGAGGCTGCTGTTGCGCATCATCCTCATCCCCGTGATCGCGGGGATCTCCTATGAACTGATCTACCTCGCCGGCAGGACCGACAACCTGATCATCCGGGCGATCTCCGCTCCGGGACTCTGGCTCCAGAGGCTGACGACCAGGGAACCGGACAATGAGATGCTGGAGGTCGGGATCGCCGCGGTCGAAGCGGTATTTGACTGGCGGCGGTATCTCTCGGACGCCTTTGGCCTGAATGTGGAACCGGCGGAGGGCGAGAGGGACGCATGACGGTCGCGGAGGCGCTCCGGAAGGGTGTAGAGACCCTGAGAGCTGCGGGGATCGAGGAGGCGGAGATCGATGCCGCCATTCTGATGCAGGCGATGACAGGGATCGAGAGAGCGCACGCGCTGGCCTTTCCGGAGGAAGTGCTCCCGGAGGAGAAGCGCCCGGGTTATGAGGAAGCCCTGAAAAGGCGCGCGGACAGGGAACCCGCGGCATACATCACGGGGAAACGGGAATTCATGGGACTGCCCTTCCGCGTGAGGCGGGGCGTTCTGATCCCCAGAGACGATACGGAGACACTGGTGGAGGAGGTCATGCTGCATCTGCAGGATGGAATGCGGATCCTGGATCTCTGCACGGGAAGCGGGTGCATCGCACTTTCTCTTCTTCATTATTCGAATGATACGACGGCACTGGGAACGGATCTTTCGCCGGAAGCGGTGAGCTGTGCGGAGGAGAATGCCGGGTCGCTTGGCCTTAGGGAGCGTTACCGGGCCGTGCTCACCGACCTGTTCCCGGAGGAACGGGGAGAGCGGTATGATCTGATCGTCTCCAATCCGCCGTATATCATGGCGGATGTGATCGACACACTGATGCCGGAGGTTCGTGATCATGAGCCGCGGATGGCGCTGGACGGGGGAGCCGACGGACTGACATATTATCGCCGGATCGTAGGCGGCGCGCCGGAGTGGCTTAGATCCGACGGCTGGCTGTTTACGGAGATCGGCTATGACCAGGGAGAGGCTGTGGCGGATCTCTTTGAAAATGCGGGCTTCCATGAGACCGCGGTGATAAAGGACCTGGGAGGCAGGGACCGCGTGGTGAAGGGGTGTTACTATCATGTTTGAGAAGCTGGACGAATTGATCCGCCGTTATGAGGATATCGGCAGAGAGGTGGAGGAACCGGCGGTCCTGTCGGATCCTTCGCGTTATGCCGCCCTCATGAAGGAGCAGAGTGTATTAAAGCCTCTCGCGGATACCTATGCCCGCTATCAGGCCTGTAAGAAGAATATCGCGGACAGTGAGGAACTCCTGCCCTCGGAGAGCGATGAGGAGATGCGCGCTCTCTTAAAGGAGGAGCTTGCGGCCTCCAAGGAGGAGCTTCCGAAGCTGGAGCAGGAACTGAAACTGTTACTCCTCCCCAGAGATGAAAAGGATGACCGCAGCGTCATCGTGGAGATCCGTGCGGGGACGGGAGGCGATGAGGCGGCCCTCTTTGCGGGGGAGCTGTACCGGATGTATGCGCACTACGCGGAGAGCAGACACTGGAAGGTGGAGATCCTGGACTCCGAGGAGATCGGGATCGGCGGGATGAAGAACATCAGCTTCACGGTGAACGGGCAGGGCGCATGGTCGAGACTCAAATACGAGAGCGGCGTGCACCGCGTGCAGCGCGTACCGGTCACGGAATCCGGCGGACGGATCCACACCTCCGCGGCCTCGGTGGCGATCATGCCGGAGGTGGATGATGTGGAGGTCCATCTGGACCCGAATGACTGCGATATCGACACCTATCGCTCCAGCGGTGCGGGCGGACAGCATATCAACAAGACCTCCAGCGCGATACGCATCACCCACCGGCCCACCGGGATCGTGGTGACCTGTCAGAACGAGCGCTCGCAGCTGCAGAATAAGGAAGAGGCTTTCCGCGTACTGCGCGCAAGGCTCTATGAGATCGAGCAGGAGAAGCAGACCAGTGAGGAGGCCGCGCTGCGGAAGAGTCAGGTCGGTACCGGAGACCGCTCCGAGAAGATCCGCACATACAATTTCCCGCAGGGCCGCGTGACCGATCACCGGATCAAGCTGACCCTGTACCGGATCGATCAGATCCTGGACGGGGATCTGGATGAGATCATCGACGCGCTGATCACGGCAGACCAGGCCATCCGGCTGAGCCGTATGGAGGAGAGGGAAGCATGAGTGACTGGGTGTTTGTGGTGGATGATGATTCCGCCAATCTCAAGATGGCAGGGCATATCCTGAGTAAAGCCGGGATCCGCGTGACGGCATTTCGCTCCGGTAAGGCACTGCTTGAGCATCTCGCTGACAATCAGGCACCGGACCTGATCCTGTTAGATATCCTGATGCCCGATATGGACGGGTTTGAGACGCTTAAGAAGCTTCGGGACTACGATCAGAGAAACGGACGAAAGACCGTTCCCATCATCTTTCTGACCGCCAGTGAGGATCAGGAGACCGAGACCAGGGGATTGGCGATGGGAGCCATGGACTTCATCAAGAAACCCTTTGTCCCGGAGGTGCTGACGCTGCGCGTGCGCCATACCATCGATCTGAGTCATCTGCAGGATGATCTGGAGCATGAAGTGGATGAGATGACGCGTGAGAATAAGCAGCTCTTTCTGCATGTCGTGCAGTCCCTGGCGGATGCGATCGATGCCAAGGACACCTACACCAACGGACACTCCGGCCGCGTCGCCAAGTATGCCCAGGAGATCGGCAGGAGATACGGATACAGTGAGAAACAGCAGGCGGATATCTACATGATCGCACTGCTTCATGATGTCGGTAAGATCGGTGTACCGGACGCGGTCATCAACAAGCCGGCGAGGCTCACGGAGATCGAATTTGAACTCATCAAGAATCACCCGGTCATGGGGGCCCGGATCCTGAAAAACATCAAGGAGATGCCCAAGCTGGCCGTCGGTGCCAGGTGGCACCATGAGCGCTACGGCGGCAACGGTTATCCGGACGGTCTCGTCGGTGAGGATATCCCGGAGGAGGCACGGTTAGTCGCGGTGGCGGATGCCTACGATGCGATGTCGAGCAGGCGCAGCTATCGCGATATCCTGCCGCAGGAGCGGGTCCGGGAGGAGATCGTGAACGGGATCGGCACGCAGTTCGACCCGGCCTTTGCCAAGATCATGCTGGAGATGATGGACGAGGATCCCGAATATACCATGAGAGAGCAGTGAATCTTTCTACGGCTCCTCAAAGTCCAGGGAGTGCGTATCCAGAAAGCGGGAGAGCTCTTCGTCCCAGGCGCGCTCCGGTTCCTTATCCATTGTAAAAGTCTTAAGATCCACCGCACTGGCGATCAGGATATGCCCCTCGTGAAACCGGATCCGGCAGACGCGCTTAAGATCCGCCGATCCTGACGCCGGATTCCCCGGAACCTCCGGCGGGTACAGGAGAAAGCGGAAAGAAAGCGGCGTGTGTTTACCCCGGATCAGCGACAGAATGATCGGACGGATCTGCGCCCAGGGCATGTGTGCACTCCCGGGGGCCTCCGCATCGGCATCTTCCCCGTAATAGGCACGGTTTACCCGTCCGTCCACCGTCCAGGTCACCGCTCCGGTGATCATCGCCTCCCCGAGCAGCCATTCGTCAAACAGCTCCGTAGTCAGGAAGCAGCGCATAAATTCTTTTGTCTGTCGGATCGATCTCTCTTTCATAGGATTGCAGCAGCTTTCCGATGCGTGCTTCGTTCTTCGGACCTGCCCGCATCAAGTGTTTCGGTATGGAACCGCTTATCCGGCCATCTGCGTACGTGATACCTGATTCGCGGTAAACGGATCATTCGAACAACTATTATACCTGTCTCTATACATCTTGTCGAATAGGAAATCGTGTGCTATACTACCACACGTAGTATTGAAAACTACATGTAATATACGGACACGGTTCCTCCGGGATCCGTGGGATGGAGGAATCGTGAGCTACAAGATCGTCGTGGACAGCTGCTGTGAGATACCGCCGGAATATCGGAATGATCCGAGATTCGAGAGCGTGCCGCTCGCCATTGAGGTCGGTGACTGGAAGATCCTGGATGATGAGCATTTTGATCAGCAGGAGTTCTTAAAGCATGTGGCGGAGACAGAGGCCTGTCCGAAGTCGGCCTGCCCCTCTCCGGACCGGTATGCCAGATCCTGTGAGACGGACGCGGACAATGTTTATGTTGTGACATTGTCCTCCAAACTTTCCGGCAGCTACAACAGTGCGCTCTTAGGAAAGAGCATCTATGAGGAGGAGCACGGTCCCAAGAATATCTATATCTGTGATTCCGAGTCGGCCTGCGGCGGGGAGACCCAGTACCTGTTAAAGGCCATGGAGCTGGAGGAACAGGGACTCCCCTTTGAAAAGGTGGTGGAGGGACTGGAGCGCTTTCGGGAGGAGGCCC
>JAFPTK010000209.1 GCA_017400305.1 Lachnospiraceae bacterium
CAGATAGGCACCCAGCGCGATGGAGAACACACCGATCCTGGCTTTTGTTTCTACTAACATAGATCCACCTCCTTGTACGAACGTAAAAATTTACCACCTTAACCATATTATGCCATTTTTCTGATACATTCCAACCATTTGAGAAAAAAACCTGTGCAAAAATGACCAGGTTGCCCCGGTCACATTTGTCTTTTCGTTGCGATGGAAGGTTGTTCGGAACTGTTATTTTGCAAGATTCTCCGGCCCGAAGCTGTCCGGCAGAAGATCCGATAATTTGATTTTGCGATAATCCGTGATCGATTTAGCGATTATGATGTCCAGTTCCTCCGGAACGGAGAACTCCCGCAATACCTGACGGCAGATGCCGCACGGAGCTGCTTCTCCGGACATCTCTCCGCTCTCCTCCTCCGCACCGCCGATCACGGCGATCGCAGCGAGACGTCGCACGCCCTCACTCACTGCGTGAAAGACGGCTGTCCGTTCCGCGCAGTTCGTGGCGCCGTAGCTGGCATTTTCTACATTGGCCCCGGTGAAGATCTGTCCATCCTCTGCCAGTACCGCCGCGCCCACCGCATAGTGGGAATACGGCGCGTAGGCTCTCCCCCGGGCATCCAGCGCAGCCCGGATCAGATCCTCGTCCGAGCAGGCGCTTTTGGGACAGGTCGGAATGGTCTTAAGCTTATGAAGATTGGCGAGGTGCATCCGGTCGATGCGTTCCCGCACCGTCGGATCCTCACAGATCCCGGTCTGAATGTAGCGATCCAGCACGGCATAGGAAAAGCCGATGCGGTCCTCATCTGTTTTTCCGCAGAGTCCGTCGGAGGGCGCCTTGTGTACCAGACCGGCCGGAAGGCCCAGCGCATCTCCGATGGCGAGCATCTCGGTCACCAGATAGGACGCACAGGGACTGAAATCACCGGCAGCATCCCCGTATTTGGTGGAATAACCGATATAGTCCTCCGACCGGTTGCAGGTGTTGACCACCCGTCCTCCGCCCGGCAGGGACTGCGCCACCGCATACAATGCCGTCATTCGCAGCCTCGGCGGCAGATTGATCCGCGCGTCCTGTGAGAGCGCGCTCTCATCCGATTCCGTCGCGGTCCCCGCGGTCTCCACCGCGTGGAGGAGCGCTTCCGCGGCACCGCCGATGTTGACGATCCTGGTGCGGATCCCGTTGATCCTGGCCGCTTCCACGGCGTCATCGATATCCGCCTGGATGCCGTCCGGCATGAGGACGCCGACCACACGATCCGCGCCGAGCGCCTCTGTCAGGAGTTTTGCCACGATGGTAGAATCCTTGCCGCCGGATAAACCGATGACGGCACTTGCGGAAGGGCCGTTTACGGAAAACCACTCCCGGATCCAGGCTGTGATATGCCGGATCTCAGCGGCCGCATCAAATCCTCTGTTGCTCATAATTCCACCTTTTCGTGCTCCATCCGCCAGTCGATACAGCGCTTCAGATAATCGACATAGCGCGGATCCTTGCACATGCCCTTCCCCTCGGTGTCCGAGAGCTTGGCGACATCCTGCCCGTTGCAGGAGGTGGTCTTCATGACGATATTGAGAGCCGGGACCGACGTGTCATTCGCCAGGTAGGTTCCGATCCCGAACGCGACTCTGGCGCGGTCCCTGAAATGAGCATAGATCCTGCTGGCACGCTCAAAATCCAGACTGTCACTGAATAACAGCGTCTTGGTCTTCGGATCGATCCCCAGCTTCTCATAGTGCCGGATCATCTTCTCCCCCCATTCGATCGGGTCTCCGCTGTCATGACGCACTCCGCTGAATAAAGTAGAAAAGGTCAGCTGGAAATCACGCAGGAAGCAGTCGGTCGTGATCGCATCCGTGAGCGCCGTGCCGTTTAAGATCCCGTATTCCTTGACCCAGTAGTCCAGTGCATACCAGTTGGAGTAGGCCGGATTGTGACGGTGATTGCCCTGTCCGATACACATGATCCATTCATGTGCCATCGTTCCCACCGGATTGACGCCCAGCTCCTTGGCGAGAAGCACATTGGAGGTTCCGACAAAGAAGCTCCCCTTCTCTGCGAGTGCCTTTTTCTCCTCCGTGAATCTCCTGACGGCGAGGCCCTGTGCCTCCGCGGAGAGTCTCCTGCGCAGGCCGAACTCGCTGAAGGCGCCGATCTGCCAAGTTCCGTCCTCCAACCGCGCGATCTTCTCCTCCAGCCGCTCGCGGAAGGAGTCCAAAAGCTCCGTATGGTCATAGGCCATACGGAAATAAACCTCGTTGATGATCGCGAGCGTCGGGATCTCGTACAGAGAAGTATTGAGCCAGGTGCCGCTGGTCTCCAGGGAGAGCCCCTGTTCTCCGGATTCCGAGATCGTAAAATCCTCGTACCGGGGATGCCACAACCTCAGGAAATCGACATAGGAACGCTTGAGCCACCGAATGGAGGCGAGATAGTCAAGTTCCTCCTCCGTAAAGGTCAGGGAACAGTATGCCCGGATCTGTCGGCGGATCTCCTCCACCATCTCGTGGGTAAAGGTGACATCCAGATTGCGGCAGCGGAAGGTCCAGGTCGTCTGATAGCTCGGGAACTGGTGATAGATCGCCTGTCCCATGGAGAACTTATACAGATCGGTCTCCAGCAGACTTGTGATGATCGGTTCCATTGGAATACCTCGATTCAGATCGGCAGATCAGGCTTCCGCATTTTTCCGGGATCTCTTCTCCATCACCAGAAGGGCCGCCACCATCATGACGATACCGATCGGCAGGCAGATCCACCAGCTGCGGATAAAGCCAGCGAAGATATAGGCCACCAGGGAGACACCGGCCGCGGTGATGGCATACGGCAGCTGGGTCGACACGTGACGGATATGATCACACTGCGCTCCGGCACTCGCCATGATCGTCGTATCGGAGATCGGCGAGCAGTGGTCGCCGCAGACCGCACCGGCCATGCAGGCGGAGATCGCGATGATCATCAGTTCGTTGGACAGATCGCCGCCGAAGACATTGACCACGATCGGGATCAGGATACCGAAGGTACCCCAGGAGGTTCCGGTGGCAAAGGCAAGGAAAGTCCCTACCAGGAATACCACCGCAGGAAGAAGGCTCATCAGCGCATGGTTGTCGGCGATCACCTCCACCAGACCGGCCACGTACTCCTTGGCACCGAGCGAATCGGTCATGGCCTTCAAGGTCCACGCAAAGGTCAGGATCAGGATTGCGGGGACCATGCTCTTAAAGCCCTCCGGAACCGCATTCATACATTCATTGAAGGTCAAGACCTTCGTGAGCATATAGAAGATCACCGTGATAATGAGCGCCACCACCGAACCGTAGACCAGACCCACCGAGGCATCCGAGTTAGAGAAGGCATCGATGAAGTTCTCGCCCTCGAAGAAGCCGCCGGTATAGATCATGCCGATCACGCAGCAGATGATCAGCACTACGATGGGAAGCACCAGATGGATCACCTTGCCCTTGCTCGAGACCGGCGGCATCGACTGGTCCTCTGCTCCCGTGATGCTGGAGGACGGGGTCTTACTCGCATGATCACTCATATTAACATGCATCTCCGCCAGACGCATCGTGCCGTAATCGAAGTTGCGCAGAGCCAGGGTAAGCATCATCACGATCGTCAACAGCGCATAGAAGTTATAAGGGATCGCCCGGATAAACAGGGTCAGGCCGTTCGCATCATCCACAAAGCCCGTAACAGCGGCTGCCCAGGAGGAGATCGGCGCGATGATACAGACCGGCGCGGCCGTCGCATCGATCAGATAGGCGAGTTTTTCCCTGGAGACCTTGTGCTTGTCAGTCAGCGGACGCATGACGCTTCCCACTGTGAGGCAGTTGAAATAATCGTCGATAAAGATGAGGATTCCCAAAACGATGGTGGCGATCTGCGCCCCCGTCTTCGTCTTGACATGCGCGACCGCCCAGCGGCCAAAGGCCGCCGAGCCGCCTGCGCGATTCATGAGCATCACGATCGTGCCAAGGACCACGAGAAAGATCAGGATGCCGACATTCCAGGAATCGGCGAGCTGTCCGACCATACCGTCCACGAACACATGCTCCATCGTCCCGGTGAAGGAGAATCCGGAGTACAGCAAACCGCCGACCAGGATCCCGATGAAGAGGGAGGAATAAACCTCCTTGGTGATCAGTGCAAGTGCGATCGCGATGATCGCCGGCAACAGTGCCCAGAATGAATTGGCAAACATGATCCTACTCCTTCTCAACCATTTTATTCTTGACTTCCATCAGTGTCTCGATGAGGGCATCGATCTCCCGCTGAGACAGAACCTTGAGGCTTCCGGCTCCCGTGTCGGCGAAGGTCATCGACCCGTCATTATTCCGGGTGGTGTTCAGCATTTCGATCAGGGAATCGATCTCTTCCTGAGACAGGATCGCCTGCCCGTCGGCAGGCCCGCCGATCCACTGCGTCCCGTCGCCGCCCTGTCTGGCGGCCTCCAGCGCGCTGATCAGCGCATCGATCTCCTCCTGTGACAGGATCCCGCGATTCTCCGCGATCAGTGATTCCAAATTCCCCTTCAGGTCCTCCTGCTTCACCTTATTGAGCGCGGAGATGAGCGCATCGATCTCGTGTTGTGACAGAATCTTGTCCATGGCTTTATCCTCTTTGTGCCCCGGAATACAGAGGCTTATGCATTCTTATTCTGCTGATAGGTCTTCCTGGCCTCTTCCAGACCGGCCTTGACACCGGCGGCACTTGCCAGTGCGACTTCCTTGCCCGTCTTGGCGACTGCCTTACCGACCTCGACCGCCTTGTCCGCTACATCGCGAATCTTCTCCTGCAGATTGTCGGCAGAGAACTTCTTCTCCTCTTTTTCTTCGGCGATCGCAGCCTGTGCGGCTGCCAGGCGGGCCACCGGAACACGGAACGGCGAGCAGGACACATAGTCCAGACCGATCTTGTGGCAGAATTCCGCGGAATTGGGATCGCCGCCGTGCTCTCCGCAGATACCGACATGAAGCTTCGGATTGACCGGCTTCCCGAGCTTGATCGCCATCTCCATGAGCTTGCCGACACCGGTCTGATCGAGCTTCGCGAAGGGATCGTTCTCCAGGATCTTGGTGTCGTAATAGGCTCCCAGAAACTTCGAGGAATCGTCTCTGGAGAAGCCGTAGGTCATCTGCGTGAGGTCGTTGGTCCCGAAGCAGAAGAAATCCGCCTCCGCCGCGATCTCATCCGCGGTCAGCGCCGCGCGCGGGATCTCGATCATCGTGCCGACCTGATACTTCAGATCGCTGCCCGCAGCCTCGATCTCGGCATCCGCCGTCTCCACGACGACCTTCTTCACCACCTTCAATTCCTTGACATCACAGACAAGCGGGATCATGATCTCCGGCACGACCTTCCAGTCGCTGTGCTTTTTCTGTACGTTGATGGCCGCACGGATGACGGCACGGGTCTGCATCTCCGCGATCTCCGGGTAGGTGACCGCCAGACGGCAGCCGCGATGACCCATCATCGGATTGAATTCCTTGAGGCCTTCGACGATCGCCTTCACTTCATCAAGTGATTTGCCGAGCGCGTCGGCAAGCTTCTTCTGCTCCGCTTCCTCGTGAGGGACAAACTCATGCAGCGGCGGATCCAGGAAACGGATCGTGACCGGATATCCCTCAAGGGCCTCAAAGAGCTGCTCGAAATCGCCCTGCTGATAAGGCAGGATCTTATCCAGTGCCTTCTTCCTCGCATCCGCGGTATCCGCGCAGATCATCTCACGGAAAGCCGCGATCCTGTCCTCCGCGAAGAACATGTGCTCGGTGCGGCAGAGACCGATGCCCTCGGCGCCGAGCTCTCTTGCCTTCTTCGCATCCTCGGGCGTATCCGCGTTCGTGCGGACCTTGAGCCTGCGATACTTGTCCGCCCAGGCCATGATCTTGCCGAATTCCCCGGCGATCTTGGCATCCACGGTCGGGATCAGACCCTCGTAGATATTGCCGGTCGTACCGTCGATAGAGATGGTATCACCCTCCTTAAACTCCTTACCGGCAAGCGTAAACTTCTTATTCTCCTCATCCATGATGATGTCGCCGCAGCCGGAAACGCAGCATTCGCCCATGCCGCGCGCGACCACCGCCGCATGACTCGTCATACCGCCGCGGACCGTGAGGATACCTTCCGCGCTCTTCATACCGGTGATGTCCTCCGGAGAGGTTTCCAGACGGACTAGGACGACCTTCTCTCCTCTTGCCGCCCAGTCCACGGCATCATCAGCGGTAAAGACCACCTTACCGGCCGCCGCACCCGGGGAAGCGCCCAGGCCCTTTCCGAGAGGCTTGGCAGCCTTTAATGCGTCGGCGTCAAACTGCGGATGAAGCAGGGTATCGAGGTTTCTCGGATCGATCATCGCGACCGCTTCCGCTTCGGTCTTGTGCCCTTCCTCCACGAGGTCGCAGGCGATCTTTAAAGCGGCCTGTGCGGTGCGCTTGCCGTTGCGGCACTGCAGCATATAGAGTTTCTGATTCTCCACCGTGAACTCCATATCCTGCATGTCGTGATAATGATTCTCCAGCGTGTCGCAGACCTTGATGAATTCCTGATAGGCATCCGGGAATTCCTGCTCCATCTGCGTGATCGGCATCGGGGTGCGGACACCGGCCACAACATCCTCGCCCTGTGCGTTCTTTAAGAACTCGCCCATGAGCTTCTTCTCGCCGGTGGCGGGATCGCGGGTAAAGGCGACGCCCGTACCGGATTCGTTATTCAGGTTGCCAAAGACCATCGGCATGACATTGACCGCTGTACCCCAGGAATAGGGGATATCGTTGTCACGGCGATAGACATTGGCCCGCGGGTTGTCCCAGCTGCGGAAGACCGCTTCGATCGCGAGCTTCA
>JAFPTK010000210.1 GCA_017400305.1 Lachnospiraceae bacterium
CAGGTTCAGCAACAGGATCAGGCCTCCGATCAGTGCTCCGACCAACGGAAAACAGACGAACGCATACGACATATCCTCCTCTTTCCACGCAAACCGCGGCATGGGGATCCTGCTGAACAGAGAAAAGGAGACCGCAAAATACCGCAAAAACTTCAAGATCATCCCTCCTTCTCCGTTGTGTCCCCCGGGGACAGATCATGGATCTCGTCCGCCAGGACTCTGAGTCGTTGATTCACGGTATCCAGATACCTGATGTACCGCAAAGTAGATTTGTCATACGACGGATCCTCGGGCGGATAGATCGTGCTCACAACAATGAGATGATGCACCTTCCCGGCAAGTCCTCGGATCTCCTCTGTGATCCCTTCTGCAAAGGAATCCGCATCCAGATCTCTGTAGAACGGATCCTCATGCATCTCATTCCCGACCAGATTGGAGACACACTCCAGCAGCACCGTCGACGACTCCGGGTGTGACATCTCCTCCAGCGCACCGTTGATATCCGTGCCGCGCTCGATGGTGACAAAGCCCTTGCCCTCCCGCTGCTTCCGATGCTGTTCCACCCGCTGTGCCCCCTGACTGTCCATCACCAGCATCGTGGCCAGATAATATCTGTCGAGATCTCCGGTCCGAAGAGACAGTTCCTCCGCCAGCCCGGATTTGCCGCAAGCCGGTGCTCCGATCACAAGAGAGATCATGACGGATACCTCTCGTAGCGGGTGATCCCGGTATCCTCAAATACCATTCCGTTTAGGTAAAGTGACAGTGCCATGTCCAGAAGGGGAAAGAGCAGGACGGCCCCGCTTCCCTCACCGAGGGCCAGGTCCGCCTGCAGGATCGCCTTCAGATCCAGACGTTTCAGGATCTCTCCCACGCCCTTTTCCCTTCCGTTATGCGAAGCGATCATGTATTCCCGGCAGCCGTGCTTTAACTGTTCTGCCGCCAGTGCCGCCACCGCACTGATGAGACCGTCGATCACCACCGGGACTCCATACCGTGCTCCGCCGATAAAGATTCCTGCAAGGCCTGCGATATCCAGACCGCCGACCTCCGCCATGGCAAGGAGTGTGCGTTCGTCCTCCGGAAGATCGGGATCCGAACCGTCCGCAAAGCGAAGCTTCAATCCCTTTTCGATCACCTGCCGTTTCCTCTCCAGCCCTTCCTTCGTAAGGCCGGCCCCCCTTCCGACGACCTCCGCGGGCTCGATCCCCGTCAGTGCACACAACAGCGCCGTACTCGTCGTCGTATTGCCAATCCCCATCTCTCCCGTGGCGATCAGGGAATACCCTTCCCGGACGCAGTCCCGTACCAGTTCGATCCCGGTTTCGATCGCACGGAGACACTGATCGACCGTCATGGCAGGCCCTTTGATAAAGTTTTCCGTGCCTCTGGCAATCTTGCGGTCCGCCACGCCCTCCGGTACGATGTCGGAATCGATTCCGATATCCACCGGCAGGATATCCAGTTCGTAATCCTTTGTCATCACTCCTACGGAGCTTCTCCGCTGCCCCAGCATAGCCGCGACATCATAGGTCACACTTTTCCCTGTCTGGGAGACCCCTTCCTCCACAATCCCGTTATCAGCGCACAGCACCAGCAGGATCTTTCTGGAAAGATCCGGAAGGAGAGTCCCGTGGATGGCAGCGATCCGGCAGATGAGTTCTTCCAGATCTCCAAGGCCGTCAATCGGCTTGACGATACGATCCCAATGTTCCTTTGCCGCAATGCGGACCGAGGGATCCGGTCTCCGGATCTCTAATTGTCTCAGTTCATCGATCGTCATCCTTAAGCCCCATGATCCCGCGGATATGATCCAGATCCAGACACTGCCGCAGATGTCCGGCCAGCCGATCATAGCGCGTCTCCCTGTAAACAGCGTAATCCTGCAGATCCTCTGTGCGGATCACCTTGTTCCGTTCCTTTGCGATCGCTCGGATCAATGCCTCCGCGATCTCCTTCTTATCAAAGATTCCATGGATATAACATCCGCAGATATTCTTCCGGCAGTACCCGGTCCCGCCGGAGGTGAATTCCGCCGCCTCTTCATACGGTGTCGTCTGTCCCATGTGGATCTCGTATCCCTCCGCCGTAAGACCCTCCAGAGAACGCAGGATCCCTTCCGCATGGACGATCGTGCCCTCATAGGCTCTCCGGATCTTCTCCTCTCCCAGGATCGTATCCACCGGAAGGAGCCCCAGTCCCTCCTCCTCCCCGCCGGCTTCCGCATGCGACGGATCCAGGATCCGTCTCCCCAGCATCTGATATCCCCCGCAGATCCCGAAGATCACCCTGCCCTTCTTCTCCTCCTTCAGGATCCGATCCGCCAGTGCCTGTTCCTTAAGCCACTTAAGATCATCGATGGTATTCTTGCTCCCCGGCAGCACGATCAGATCGGGATCCTTCATATCCTCCGGGGAAGACACATACCGGACCGACACCTCCGGCAGCTGGTCGAACATGTTCAGATCCGTGAAGTTGGAGATATGAGGGAAGCGGATCACCGCGATATCAAAGGATCCAACCCGTGTATTCTCAAAGCGCTCCGACAGGGAGTCCTCGTCATCCAGTCGAAGGGACAGATAGGGAATGACGCCGTCGACCCTGATCCCGCTCCTTTCTTCGAGGATCCTTACGCCGTCCGCAAAGAGAGTCCGGTCTCCCCGAAACTTATTGACCAGTAACCCCTTCACGCGGTCCCGCTCGTCCGGCTCCAGCAGATCGAGTGTTCCGAGCAGCTGGGCAAAGATCCCTCCGCGATCGATGTCTCCCACGAGGAGCACCGGCGCGTCGATCATTTTCGCCAGACCCATGTTGACGATGTCGTCCTTTTTCAGATTCAGCTCCACCGGAGAACCGGCTCCTTCCACGAGGATGACATCCGCCATGTCAGAGAGCCGCTCATAGGCTTCGAGGATCGTCTGCCGATAATCCGCCTTATGACGGAAGTATTCTGCGGCGCGCATGTTGCCGATCACTTCTCCGTTGATGATCAGCTGCGATCCCTTGTCATCTGTGGGTTTTAGCAGGATCGGATTCATGCATACCATGGGCTCGATCCCGGCGCATTCCGCCTGCATCACCTGCGCCCTTCCCATCTCGAGCCCCTCCCTGGTCACATAAGAGTTGAGTGCCATATTCTGGGATTTGAACGGAGCGACCCGATAGCCGTCCTGCCGGAAGATCCGGCACAGCCCCGCAACGATCAGACTCTTTCCGGCATTGGACATCGTCCCCTGGATCATGAGCACCCGTGGGCGCTTTGCTGCGCTGCCCGGCAGGAGCGCCGGTGCGGCGGCCTGTGAAGGATTCCCGCAGGCAGCCTGCGCGTCGTCATGTGAGCCGGCCTGTGCGTTCCTCTGTGCCGCGTCCTCTCCGTTCCCTGGTCCGTACCAGTACTCCCCGCCGAGCAGCTCCGTATCCATTCCCTCGATCCGGTAGAGGCTTCTGATAAACTCCTCCTGAAAGATCTCACGTGGTGTTCCCGTTTTGAGGATCCTGCCCTCTCCGAGTGCCACCACATGATCGGAGATCCGCATGGCGATCTCCAGTTCATGCAGAGACATCAGCACGGCGATCTGCTTTTCCCGGGCCAGAGCGGTAACCTTGTTCAGGATATCGAGTTTATGACGGATATCCAGGAAGGAAGTGGGTTCATCCAGCACCAGGATCTCCGGCTCCTGACATACCGCACGTGCGAGCATCACACGCTGCTTCTGCCCGTCACTGATATTCTGAAAGAACCGGTCTGCAAGCTCCGTCACTTCTGCCCAGTCCATGGCCTCCCGTACGATCGTACGGTCGCGGTCGGAGAGGATCCCCAGCGTCCCCGTATAGGGATAGCGCCCGAGCTCCACAACCTCTCGGCAGGTCATGAGCTCCGACCGCACCCGGTAGGTCATGACGAGGGACATCTTCTCTGCGATCTCCTTCGGTTTCAGAGAGGACAGTTCCTCCCCATCCAGAATTACCGTTCCTCCCCGTTTCTTAAGCTCCCCTGTCAGAGTTTTTAAGAGCGTTGTCTTCCCGCACCCGTTGGGCCCGATGAGCGTCACGATCCTGCCGGGTCTTACCTCCAGGGTGATATCCCTGACCAGGTCACGATCGTATCCGATCTTTAATTGTCCTGCAAAGATCCCCTTTTCTCCGGTCATATCTCCGACCTCTTACGATTCCTGCCGATCAGCATCAGGATCACCACCGGCACCAGCAGCACTGCCGTGACCGAACTGATGCTCACCTCCGTCGGCGCAAAAGCAGTCCTTGCGATCGCATCACAGAACATCGTCACCAGCGCACCTCCGAGGAATCCGGCCGGGATCATGAGATGCGGCGCATCCGTCTTGAGGATCGACCGCACCAGATGCGGGACAGCGATCCCCACAAAGGAGATGGGACCCGCAAACGCCGTCACACAGGCAGCCAGCAGGCAGGACACAAAGACCAGAAGAATCCTCAGCAGGATCACATGGACACCGGCGCTCCTGGCGTAGGCCTCCCCGAGGCGATACGCACTCATGGGTTTAACCAGAAAAACGCAGAGCAGGAAGCAGAGAGATACGATCACACAGACAGCCCGGAGCTCATCCCATTTGACACCGGAGAGACTCCCCATGGACCAGTTATGGAGATTGACGATATTGGAATCATCCGCAAAAGTCACCACAAAATCCGTGACGGCGGAGCAGATATAGCCGATCATGATGCCGCAGACCACGAGCACACTCATACTCTTCACCCTGACTGAGATTAACAGCACAAACATCATGGCGAGGAGGGAACCGGTAAATGCCGCCAGGATCATCATGTTCTGACCCAGTTCCTTTCCCTTTTTCAGAAGAGCGATCATGGTAAGGGCAACCGTCAGCTTGGCACCGGAGGAGATTCCCAGCACGAAGGGCCCTACCACGGGATTCCCGAAAAACGTCTGGAGCAGATATCCCGAGAGAGACAGTGCTCCTCCCAGCAGGATCGCCGCTACGATCCTGGGCAGACGGATATTGCAGATGATGTTCGTCTGCATGAGATCGGTCCGATCCCCCAAAAGGATCCGCCACACATTGAGAAGCGGGATCCTGACACTTCCAAGGATCGCGGAGATGCATGCGAACAGCAGGATCAGGATCACGATCAGTCCAAAATATAAAAACGCTCTTTTCTTATTCATCCCCGCTCATCATCAGTCTGTTCAGATAGTTGAGATCCCTCTCTTCGTCCCGGAGCACCGCGTCGAGGTCCTGCAGGAATTCCGCAACACCGGACGTCTGCTGGAAGAAATTCCTTTCCGTACAGTAGACCCTCCCTTCCCTGACAGCCTTAAAGTCCCGGAACAGGGCATCCTTATCCAAAAGCTCGTCTACGGATGTGATCTCTCCGCCAATGGTGCTGTTGTAGATCATGATATCAGCTTCCGAGGCCTGTGCGTAAAAATCCTCCATCTGCATATTCATGGAAGAGTGCAGATCTCCGCTCTCCCCGACATGCTCCGGCACATATCTCCCGCCCGCAAGCCCGATCATCTCCGTGATATAATCGCCCGGCCTTCGGACATTCACAAGCCCGCCCGCCGTCACATGGAAAAAGGCGACGGTCCTGCCGGTGTCGTGCTTCTCCTCCAAAAACGGACGGAGAATCTCTCTCTGTTCCTCATAATAGGCATCCGCCTCTGCTTCCCGGTCAAAGAGCACCCCGTAGAGCCTGATCCACTCAAGCCTCCCCAGCGGATGATCCTCATAGCTCGATGTCTCGACCAGGACCGGGATCCCGAATTCCGTGAGTTTTTCCTTCACAGCCGGTTCGTGATAAATCATCGTATTCTCGATCGCAAGATCACAGTCTTCCTGCAGGATCCGCTCATAATCCGGTGCCCGGTATTTTCCTGCATAGAGCAGATTGCCCGCCCTCATCGCTTCCGCAGCCTCCCGGATATACCAGTCGGTCTCCTTCGTTCCGGAGAGACGGATCCGGTCAAGTGCACCGCACTTCACAACAGGATCCATGACGGAGGTGGAAACCAGATAGACTCTGTCAAGGGGTTTTCTCAGGATCACAACGCTGTCCGGCAATCCCTCCGGAACGCTCTCCCCCTCGGGGATGAGCAGATAATCCCCGGTATCCCGGATCGAGATCAGACGGTGATCTCCGTATGACGCGACACGAAAGCCCTCAGCATATTCCGGGATCAGTTCCCCGGTCTTGACGAATCCTGCGCGCTGCAACGCTCCCCCGATCGCGGCAGGATCCGCCTTCTGTCCCGCGAAAGCAGCGGGCGCCAAAGCTTCCTGTTCCTCCGTCTCTGCCGCAGTCTCTTCGCCTGCCTCTGTTCCCGTGGCAGCCTCTTCCTGCCCGCTCGTCTCCCCGGTGATGTCGCCCCAGCGGATCGTGTATGTAATCTCATGAGGCGTGCTCATGGCCACAGTATCTCCGATCACGGTCAGCGGTTCCGTCGTATTCGCTACCGGCACATGAAAGGTTGACGCGCCGCCGGGATTCTCATTCTCATACCGGATCCCGTCCACGATCATATAATCGTAATTCTTACTGGTCCAGATCAGCTCTGCGGTCCGGACATCGTCTTTTACGAGGATCCGCACAGGGGATACGATCGTTGCCTTTCCGGATCCTCCTTCCAGTTCGATCCCGACCCGATATTCCGTCTCTTCGATCTCCTGCGTAACGGCAGGCACCTCCCGTGACGCACAGGAGGTGCCCGCCAGAATCGCGATCAGGATGAACAGCGCTTTAAGATTTTTCAGGCGATGAGACCACGACCTTATGGTCATACCATTTTCCCTTTGTGCCCACGAGGGCCAGATCAAACTCCGCATCCAGGACCGGGACCGGCACGTCGAAGCCGTTCACGGTCTCCGTTGTGCCATCGCTGTACTTTACATCGTCCTTGGTGGGCTCCAGCAGCTTTGCGCCGCTTTTCTGCGCTTCATCGGCAGACCCAGGAAAGAGATTGACGATATTTTCCGAGGCAAGACTGATATGCACGGACATCTCCCCGTTCTTTACCGTCAGTTTCGCCATGTCATTCAGTGTTTCATTGATCTTGAACATGGAGCTGTCGGTGGTAAACTTCACATCATATTCTCCGTCAGGCAGAGCCGCCCGCGCCCCGACAAGCTGCTTCAACGCCTCCGCCGTATGTGCCACATACAGATCCTGTACCGCACCGATCCTTCCGAGACCTGCGATCTGGCAGTCAATGCTGTCAAAGGCACCGGAATCCGTAAACATACTCTTCCAGGAATCCTCCTCATCACCGGCCATGTCGTTGTTGGCATGATCCCCGGCGACCACCATGAGGGGACGGAGGACTACCTTTTTATAGCCGGCTTCCTTCACCGCCTCGATGATATTCTCGCAGGCCGTCTCCTCGGGCTCACCCTCCACGGTGCCGATGAACACATTGTCATACCCGAGCTTCTGCATCTGCGTTGCCATCTGGCTGTAACTGACTTTTGCCGTGTGTGCCGTTCCGTGGCCCATGAAGACGAACGCGGTCCCGTCCTTCGCTGCCGCTTCAAGGCTGTCAAATCCGGCCTCCTTTACTGCCTCGGCCGTGATCGCTTCCGCCACCGTTTTCTTATCGTCATTGATCACGGATGCATCTGAACCGACCTCGCCGAGGAGCGGTTCCGCGACGACGATCTCATCGATCTTATCCTTATAGTTTTCCAATGCGGCGCACAGCTCGTCATATTCCGCGCCGTGCATCAGATGTGTGGGCTGTACGACCAGCTGCTTCACACCATTGGCGACCGCCCGCTCGAGCGCCTGCTCCATATTGTCGATCTTTTCACCGTCCCTTGCCTGCACATGATTGATGATGATCTGCGCAGTGAACGCCCGTCGGACCGACCAGTCCGGATTGGCAGCCGCAATGGCCTTCTCCGCACCGCCGATATCCTCTGAGCGGCTGTCGTTAAAGGAGGTTCCGAAGCTGACCACCAGGATCTCCTTCTCACCGATCCCGTCCGCATTCAGCGGATCATCCTTAGATGCATCTCCGGTATCTCTGCCGAAATAGTCCGGATCCGCGGATTCCCCTTCCACCAGTTCCTTCTGCGCATCCGTCAACGCATCCCAGGCGGCCTTTGCCTGCTCACACTGCGCATCGGTGTCATCCGTGCGCTCCTGCACATAGATCGCGTCGATCAGCGCGGCGACTTCTGCTGCCCGATCCTCATCGCTCATGGTCTCCTCCTTGACCGCCTCTTCCTTGGGTGTCTCTTCTTTCGACGTTTCTTCCTGCTCCGGAGCCGGTGCTTCCGTCACCGCCTCAGAGGGCTGCTCCTCCGCGGGGGAATCCACCGCCCCATTGCCGCATCCCGCCAGTATGGCCGCAGCTGCCAGGATCGCAACACCTTTCATCCATTTGCTCTTCTTCATTTTTTTCTTCCTCCTTCTGCTCACTGTCTCTGCCTTCTCCGCGCATATGCAGCGCGCCCTCGATTCCGCTTCGCTTCATCTCGGTCGCGTTACTGCTGCATTTCACTCCGCGCTTCCTCTTTTCGTGCATATGCAGCGCAACCTCGATTCCGCTTCGCTCCATCTCGGTCGCGTTACTCGTCGTATGCACTCCCTTCCTGCCGTCTGCAAGCAGCCGCCCGAAGGGAGTGCATCCGACTCTGCATATGCGCGGAAAAACGC
>JAFPTK010000211.1 GCA_017400305.1 Lachnospiraceae bacterium
ACAGACGATATTCAATACGCGGACAGAGTCCGTGCGGAGGTGCATATAATATCAGATGATATTGAAAGCTTTTGCAGGGATATCACGCAGATGACAGACGGGAAAGCGGTCCTGGAGCGCGGACCCGCCGAATACTTCCGAAAGCGGACGGACGCAGGGGACTAAGCCTCCCTCACAGGGAGGAGAGGATATAATTCCAGATGGCAGTGGTCGGACGCGGGAGATAGTGGATCCCATCGGCATCATCGATCGTGATGTTGGACGCAACATAATTGTAGGTATCGATGATCCGGACTCCGTGATCAGCCGCCCAGGTGATCAGAGCGTAGTTAAAGCCGGTCATGTTATCGTTGCCGTAGTATTGCCTGTCCCATTCCTCGAGGCACTCGTCCTTTGTGGGCCCCACCGTACATACGATCAGATTCTTTCCGGCGTTTAAGATCTCGTTGTAGTAATTCCCGTAATTAGTAAAATCACCGTGGTCATTGGCGCCCATCCAGGTCACCAGCGTGTCGAAATTGTCCATTCCGAACTGATTCACGACATCCACCATGTAGCTGTAGCCGTTGCCGTGGCGGGCATAGACGGTGATCCCGTCCGCCTCGAAACGGGAGAGTTCATCATCGGAGTCGTAGAACATATCGATCGTCCGGGAGTCTCCGATGAACAGGATCCTTCCGTTATCTCTGGGTTTGGGGGGCTCCGGCGCGGCAGGCGGCGCGGGGGCGGGGGCTTCCGGTTCAGGGACTGCGGGGGTCTCCGGCTTCGGTGCCTCCGGCTCCTCCGGCTTTGGTGTCTCGTGCTCTTTGGGTTCGGGGGTGTCCGGTTTGGGCTCCTCCTTTTCCGGCTGTTCCTTTGTCTTTGTCTCCGGAGCTTTTGGGGGTTCCGGTGCCTCGGGCTTTGTCCCGGTGCTGCTCTCGTCGTTCGGGTTCTGCTGTGACGGAGCGGGAGCGGGGGCCTCCTTTTCCTCCGTTGTCGTCTCTTCCGCGGAGGGATCCTCCGCGGTCTGCTCAAAGACTATCTCGGAACCGGCCGGTGTGGCGGGCTCCGCGGATGCGTTATCCCCCGCCGATCCGGCGCATCCGGTCAGGATGAGGAGCGCGGCCATCAGAAGGGACAGGGAACGGATCCTGGGAAGATGCTTACGCATTGGCATTCTCCGCGCGCTGCTTGGCAGCGATGCCGGCGCGCTTTCTCAGGGTGGGATCCAGGATCCGCTTGCGGATCCGCAGAGTCTCGGGGGTGACCTCCAGAAGTTCATCCGTGTCGATGAACTCGATGCACTGCTCCAGGCTCATCACCTTGGGCGGGACGAGACGGAGCGCCTCGTCGGAGGAGGAGGTGCGCGTATTGGTCAGATGCTTGGTCTTGCATACGTTGACCTCGATGTCCTCGTTGCGGGAGCTCTCCCCGATGACCATCCCGGAGTACACCTTTGTCCCGGGACCGATGAACAGCGCGCCGCGCTCCTGGGCGTTGAAGAGACCGTAGGTCACAGCCTCCCCGCTCTCAAATGCGATGAGCGAACCCTGGCCGCGGTAGCTGATATCTCCCTTGTAGGGTTCATAGCCGTCAAAGATCGTATTCATGATGCCGTTGCCCTTGGTGTCGGTCATGAAATCGCCCCGATATCCGATGAGGCCGCGGGAGGGGATCCGGAAGGTGAGACGGGTGTAACCGCCCCCCGACTCGCCCATGGAGACGAGCTCCCCCTTACGCATCCCGAGCTTCTGTATGACATTGCCGGAAAATTCCTCCGGTACATCGATGACGCAGGTCTCCATCGGCTCCAGCCGCTTGCCGTTCTCGTCGGTCTTGTAGATGACCTCAGCCTTGCTGACGGCAAATTCGTAGCCCTCCCTGCGCATATTCTCGATCAGGACGGACAGATGCAGTTCACCGCGTCCGGAGACCTTAAAGGTCTCGGTCGTCTCGGTGTCCTCCACGCGGAGGGACACGTCGGTGTTGAGCTCGCGGTAGAGCCGGTCGCGCAGATGGCGGCTGGTGACATATTTGCCCTCCTGGCCGGCGAGCGGCGAATCGTTGACGATGAAATTCATCGAGATCGTGGGTTCCGAGATCTTCTGGAACGGGATCGCCTTCGGGCTGTCCGGAGAGCAGAGGGTGTCGCCGATCCGGATCTCATCGATGCCGGAGATGGCCACGATGGAACCGACGTGCGCTTCCTGCACCTCCACCTTGTTAAGGCCTTCAAACTCATAGAGCTTGCTGACCCTGGTCTTTACCAGCTTGGAATCGTCATGATGATTGACGATGACGACGTCCTGTCCGACCCGTAAGGAACCGTTGTCGATCTTGCCGACGCCGATGCGGCCCACGTACTCGTTGTAATCGATCGTGGAGATGAGCATCTGCGTGCCTGCCTCGGGATCGCCCACGGGAGCCGGGATGTAGTTGATGATCGTGTCGAGGAGCGGCTTGAGATCCGTTCCGGCTTCCTCCGGATCCATGGAGGAGGTACCAGCCTTCGCCGAAGCAAAGACGAAGGGGCAGTCGATCTGTTTGTCATCCGCACCGAGATCCATCAGGAGCTCCAGGACCTCATCGATGACTTCCCTGGGGCGCGCCTCCGGGCGGTCGATCTTGTTCACACAGACGATGACCGGCAGACGGAGCTCCATGGCCTTGCGCAGCACGAATTTCGTCTGAGGCATCGGCCCTTCAAAGGCGTCTACCACGAGGATCACGCCGTTCACCATCTTGAGGACCCGCTCGACCTCACCGCCGAAATCGGCGTGACCGGGGGTGTCGATGATGTTGATCTTGTAATCCTTATAGCGGATCGCTGTGTTCTTGGACA
>JAFPTK010000212.1 GCA_017400305.1 Lachnospiraceae bacterium
CTCTCCCGGCTGCAGATGCATGAAGAAGCGAACACTCCCGGCGTCTCCCAGACGCGTCAGGCATTCCCGGCTGCGACTCCACGCATCGACGAGCGGCACTCCAAACCGCCCGGCCGCCTCGCGATATCCCGCGACATAGGGTTCATGGGCAGACGGGCTTCGGAGCGTCCTTCCGTCCTCCAGAAAGAGCCGCCGTTCCACCGGTGTCAGGAAAAGCGGATGTGCGCCGCGGCTTCTGGCGACCTCCGCAAACCGTCCGAGATTGTCGATGAAATCTCCGTCCGGATGGGTGTAGCGCAGCGGATCTTCCTCCTTTTCATCGTTATGACCGAACTGGATAAACAGAAACTGTCCCTCCCGGATCTCCTCCGCAATGGTGTCCAGTCTGCCCTGATCAATAAAACTCTTCGTACTCCGGCCATTGACGGCATGATCATAGATAACCACATCCGCTGCCGTATAGCGGTCAAACGCCTGTGCGATGCCGGTCTGCGGATACTTGTATGCCTTATTTGCTGTATTGGTCGAATCTCCGGCCCAATGGATCAGTCGCATGATCAGTCCCCCGTTCGTGCTCTCCGTTTACAGAAGTGCCCTGCCAGGGAAGACCCATGGCAGGGCACATTTTTTTGTTACCTTCAGATCAGATTACTGTCCGTTCAGCTCGCTAAGGATCTGATCCACCACGGGTCCGACCGTATCTACATAGGTCTGCATCGCGGTATCGACATCCGCACCATCCACGATGACGGAAGAGATCACGATGTTCTTGGCATCATTGATGGTACCCGCATACTCGGTCAGGGTATCAGAGGCAGGAGATGCCGGTGCATCCTTCATGTGCTCGGTGAAGAACTTGTTGCCCTCTGCCGCAAGGCTGGAGGTGGAAACATAGCTTGCATAATCGCCTGCCATCGTGGAGATGGTCAGAGCCGGATCGAGGTGGTTCTTCTTCCAGATGGTGTTCGGGTCGTTCGGTGAAGGACGAAGATGGAACTCGCCTTCGGCATACTCGTAATCCTTCTTCTTGTCGGGATCATCCGGGTTGGTGGTGAAGGATTCTGCCTTGGTGGACCAGTGAACATCCTCCGCGCCGTAGGTCCAGAGCACCTGGCCGAGACCGCCGTCTAACATCGTCTCAAAGAACGCATCGAAGATTGCCTGCTCACGTGCATTGTCGCCGTCGCCGTCGTCGATGATGACCCAGACGGGAGCCTCACGGTTGATGTAAGCGCCCACTTCCTTGATCGGCTCGATCTCAACAATCTCGGAATCCACATCGTTCTTGGTCAGGGAATCGGTCAGGTTCTGATACCAGGTACCTGCCCAGTAGGTGAAGACACCCGCGGAACCTGTCTGGTCATTGGAGAACCACTTCTCACGCGCATCCTTCGTGCCGGCGGTCAGGGAGACGGGATCGATCACACCGTCCTCATAAGCCTGGCGAAGTCTCTTCAGGCCTTCCTTTGTGGCATCTTCCTGGAATCCGTCGACCCACTGGCCATCCTTCTGATAGAAGGCCGGGTACGCATCCTGCCAGAACTCCGGCAGATAGTTGATGTAGGGAGCCTCAAATCCGAGATAACCGGCAGCGATGACACCGTAGGTATCGCCGTTCTTACCGTTGCCGTCGGGATCCTGCTCATGGAACGCCTTGAGCATGTTGTAATAGTCATCATAGGTCTTGATGCTGGAGGCATCGATTCCGACCGCATCCAGCCATGCCTTCTTGACATAGGTGACGCAGCCGTTGCCATAGGTGGGAGCCAGGCCGTAAAGCTTGCCGCCGCCGATGTTCTTGACCGCCTCATTGACCGCCGGGTAAGCCATACGGGACTGGAAGTCCGCATTATCATACGCCTCGGTCATATCCCAGAGGATACCGGTATTGATATACTGTGCATACATGGAAGCAGGCATGATCATGACGTCCGGATAGCTGCCGGAAGCAAAGATACGGCCGACCGCATCCACATAACCGGAGTGATCCTGCTGCTGAATATCGAGATGGATCGGATGGCCGATTCTCTCAGACACATAGGCATCCCACTGATCGTTGAATTCCTTCTGTCCGCTGTCCGCCTGTGCCGTCAGCGTCCCATCGACCACCATTGTGATCTTGTCAAGCTGATAATCGGACGGAGCCTCTTCCGCCGTCTCAGCAGGTTTCTCCGCCTCGGCAGGCTGATCTGCCTTTGCCTCCGTCTGGGTCTCCGTCTGAGCCCCTGTCGTGTCTGCGGGAGTTGCTTCCCCGCCCGTGCTTCCACCGCCGCAGGCAGCCAGAGAAGCTACCATCGTTGCGGAGAGAAGTACTGCAAGAATCTTCTTTTTCATCGTAATCTCGTCCTCCTCAAATCTACTACATCGGTTACCTGGTTCCGCCGCGGGAATCTCTGTTCTCCCCGCATGGTAAAAGTATAACCAACTAACCTGGAGCGGAACAGTGACAAACTTGTTGCTTACATTGTAAAACTTGCTTAAACCGATATAATGCTTTCCCTTTTGCAATTTTACGAGTATAGTTGAATTGGTAAAAAGTTCCCTTTCACTAAAACGGAGGTAAAATTATGGCTGGTATTCTCGACAAATTCAGACTTGACGGCAAGGTCGCATGGATCACCGGAGCGTCCTACGGTCTCGGCCTTGCATATGCGCAGGCATACGCCGAGGCAGGCGCAAAGATCGCCTTCAACGACATCAATGAAGAGCTGGTAGAGCGCGGCCGCAATGAGTATAAGAAGCTCGGTATCGAAGCGTACGGCGCCGTCTGCGATGTCACCAAGGAGGATCAGGTGACGCAGTTTGTAAAGGATGTGGAGGCAAAGCTCGGAACGATCGATATTCTCGTCAACAATGCCGGCATCATCAAGCGCATCCCGATGACCGAGATGAGCGTGGATCAGTGGAATCAGGTCATCAATGTCGATCTGACCGGTCCGTTCATCTGCTCCAAGGCAGTTCTCCCCGGCATGATCGAGAAGGGCTCCGGCAAGATCATCAACGCCTGTTCCATGATGAGCGAGCTCGGCCGCGAGACCGTATCCGCTTACGCGGCCGCCAAGGGCGGTCTGAAGATGCTCACCAAGAACATCTGCTCCGAGTACGGCCAGTTCAATATTCAGTGCAACGCCATCGGCCCCGGGTACATTGCCACACCGCAGACCGCACCGTTGCGTGAGCGGGGTGCCGACGGTTCGATGAATCCCTTCGACCGTTTCATCCGCTCCAAGACACCCGCACAGCGCTGGGGCAAGACCGAGGATCTGATGGGTCTTGCGGTCTTCCTTGCCTCTCCTGCTTCCGATTTCATCAACGGACAGGTGGTCTACATCGACGGCGGCATCCTCGCCTACATCGGCCAGGATCCGGGCAATCTCGATGAGAGCAAGTTCGCGGCGGAGAAGGAAGACGATACCATCAAGGTGAACGACTGAAGCAGCCATGTTCTGCGCAGAAGAACCGGGTGATCACCACCCGGTTCTTTTTTTGCGTTTATTCTGATCTGCCCGGGAAGAAAAGACCGGTACCATCCGGCGCTCCCGGAGCATTTTATCCCAGCTCCGGCTCGTCGGCCAGCAGGATCGTTTCCTGCGATTTTCCGTCGGTCTCGAAGAGGATTATCTCGTTTTCTCCCGGTTTTAACAGCGGAGCCGGGATGTAGAGGCGTCTCTGGGGACCGATCTCCCAGAAACGGCCGATGGGGAAGCCGTTGACGAAGGCACAGCCCTTGCCCCAGCCGGAGAAGTCCAGCCAGGTGTCCGCCGGCTGATCCACCGGGAAGACGAAGCGGTAGAATGCGGGAACCTTTTCCGCATAGGGACCGGAGAAATCGACCGCGCTGATGTCATCAAGCGGCAGGGGGTGGATCTCCCAGCCGCAGTGCATGTGTCCGTTCAGCTGGACGCACTGTCCGATGCCCTTGCGCTGATGCTCCATACGCGGTCCGAAGTTCACACGGCCCATGTTTTCCACCAGAATATCCAGACGGGGACCGCTTCCGGCGGCTCTTGGCGTCGCAGGAAAGGCGGCCCGCTGCCTGTCCGAGAGCACCGCTGGATCGATCTCCGCCTCCCGCTCCAGTTCATGATCGTAAAGGGTGATGAGCGGTTCCTCCTCCAGCAGGATATTCGCGCGGTCCGCGGCCTCCCAGAGACGGATCTTTTCGACCGACTCCTCGGTGTCGAGTCTCGTCCGGTAGAGGATATATCCATAGGCCTGCCCCAGCCGCTCCATCGGGACCGGGTGACAGCGTCTGACCGGTTCACCGAGAGTCTTAAGCGTCCCGTACAGTGAGACGCGATCCCGCACCGCGATCTCGCCGTAGGCCCGCCGAGGTGCCTCCGCCGGCTCCTCCCAGGCCGGGAGTTCCCGGTATTTCCCGATCACCTCGCGGTAGCGGCGGAACTTCTCCGTGATCCGGCCGTCCTCGGTCAGAACGGCATCATAATCATAGGAGGTCACATCCGGCGTCAGTTCATCGTAATAGTTCGAGCCGTTCATGAATCCGAAATTGGTACCGCCCTCAAACATGTAGATATTGACATGGCCGAGGGCGAGTATGCGATCCAGGTCCTGTACGCTCTCCTCGAGATTTCCGCGCATATGCCCGCCGTTTCCCCAATGATCAAACCAGCCGACCCAGAACTCACTGCACATGAGCGGGCCGCCGTCGGTATAGGGTTTCAGCACCGCAAACCGCTCATCGGTCCGGGATCCGAAATTGCCGGTCTGCAGGGCCCCCTCCAGCCGTCCGCCGTTCAGATTCTCCCGGAAAGGGCCGTCGGAGGTGATGAACGGAACCGTGATATCATGCTGCCGCATCATATCACGCATCGCCGGCAGATAGGACGGATCATTCGCAAAATACCCGTACTCATTTTCCACCTGCATCAGGATCACATTGCCGCCGTGATCGATCTGATACGGTGCCAGCTTCGGAAGCAGCACCTCATACCACCGGGCAAATTCCGAAAGGAACGGTCCTTCGCTCACGCGCAGCCGGATCTCTCCGTCCGAGAGAAGCCATGCCGGAAGCCCTCCAAACTCCCATTCCGCGCAGATGTACGGAGAGGGGCGCAGGATGATCCATAGGCCGAGCTCCGTCGCCGTCCGGATGAACCGCTCGATATCGCAGAGTCCGTCCCAGTGATACTCTCCGCGTTTCGGTTCATGCAGGTTCCACGGGATATAGGTTTCGACCGTATTGGCTCCCATCAGCTTAAGCTTCTTCAGCCGATCCTCCCAGCATTCCGGCAGGATGCGGAAATAATGCACCGCACCGGAGATGATCTGAAACGGCTCCCCGTTTAAATAGAAGGTATCCCTGATCTCAAATTTTCCCGACATATCCGTCATTCCTTATCTCTTGTCAGATCCTCCGGGCAGAACCGCCGACGCCTGCTCCCCCGGGGCACAATAAGGGCATACGGATCCGCAGAACCGTATGCCCTTGTGAGTTTCCTTCCGCACCCGTCAGGTGCGATGATCCTTATTTCTTGTAGAGCGCGTCGAACTGTGTCTGCAGGGCTGCCGTTACATCATCGATGCCGGCGGTCTTGAGCGCATTCTGCATCTCGGCCACGATATCCTCCGCGGAACCGTTGTAGAGACCGAAGGAGATCTGCTTCATGTAATTGGTGTACTGCTCGTTGCAGTTGTCGATCTTGCCCTGAATGTCGTCGACCTCGGGTACGAACTGTCCGTAAGGATAGTCGATCTTGATCTTGTCATACTCCGCATAGAGCTTGTCGATCGCATCCCAGTTTCTCGTCGCATCCTTGATCTCGAGATCATCGTTGCGGCCCCACCAGTAGTTGGTCATGCCGTTGATATTCTGCGTGTCGGAGTTGTAGTTCGCAGGCGTCGTGCGCAGGCCGTTGGCATCCTTCTCCCAGGAAACACCCTCGATACCGTAGTTGAACAGGTTGTAGCAATCCTGATCATTGCGGATCAGATCATAGACCATGAGGGCGCGCTCCGGATTCTTGGAGCCGGCGGAGACCGCCATGGCACCGTGCGTGATGGAGAGAGCGACGACGTTCTTGGCTTCTTCGCCGAAGTAGAAGATGCCGGTCTCCGCTGCGGGATCCGTATCATAGATCGTGTTGGCCGGCGTGTGAGAGCACAGATCCGTCCAGGTCTGGGTGTGGTGCTGCTCGACAGCCACCTGTCCGACGCGGAACTCGTCGCGGTTGGAACCGGAGGTGTTGTTGAGCACGTCGGTCGGCCATACGCCGGCTTCCGCCCATTCCTTCATCATCTTCGCATAGGCCACCAGAGAATCGGTATCGGTCATGGCAGGTGCATAAATGGTGTAGAGATCGGACTTCTTGCCGCCCCAGAGAGCGCCGGAGCAGATGCCGTCGATCGCCACGAAATCAGAGTGGGAGACGATCCAGCCGTTCGCCATCTGCGAGTACTGCGTGCCGTCGGAATCCCACACATACTTGAGATCCGTCTTATTCTCCTTGACCCACTTCACATAGGTGGTCATGTCTTCCCAGCTGTGGACGCCGTTCGCAAGGCCGGCTTCCTTAGCCCAGTCAAGACGGTAGATCCAGCCGTGGTTCGTCCACTGCGCATAGTTGTCCTCAGGCATCAGATAGATCTGTCCGTTGTATTTGCAGAGTTCCCAGTGATCCGCGGGGACGCTCGCCCAGGTCTTGGGGGCATAGGTCTTGAGCATATCCTCGGACAGCTCCAGGAAAGCGCCGTTCTTGGCATTCGGCCAGGCATCCAGCCAGTCGGAAGCCGTGCCGACGAGATCGACCGAACCGTCCATACGGGCCAGCGTCAGGTTGTAGTTTGAAAGATAATCGGTCCACGGAATGTAGTAAATCTTGATCTCCGCGTTCACCTTCTCCGTGAGGATCGCATTGAGCTTCGCGAGCATGTCGTTCAGGCTCTGCTCCTTCTCACTGCCGGCTTCCGGCGGATCTCCGGTCGTCATGTAGTTGATGACGACATGTTCCTTGGTGTCGACAGAAGCGGCATCACCGGAGCCGCCCGCGCTGCCGCTGCCACCGTTGCCGCCACAGGCTGCCAGGGAGGCAACCATGGTAAGGCTTAAGAGCGCTGCAAGTAACTTTTTCTTCATGCCTTTTCCTTCCTTTCTTTTGGTATAGATTGGTTTTTATGTTGTAAGGAACCTTAAGCTCCCAACTAACCCTTCACCGCACCGACGGTGATACCGCCGATGAAGTACTTCTGTACGAACGGATACAGGAGGACGATCGGGCCGGTCGCCAGTACAGCATTCGCCATCTTGACGCTCTGCTCCGGGATGTCCGTCAGCGTGATGTACTGGCCGGCAACGGAGTTGCGCAGCGCATCGAGCTTGTTGACGATCTCGTAGAGCGTATACTGCAAAGGCTTGACCGTGACACGCGCCGTGAGGAACAGGGAGGACTGATACCACTCGTTCCAGTAACCCAGCGCCAGGAACAGGCCGATCGTAGCCAGCGCCGGTTTGATCATCGGCAGGATCAGGTAGACAAAGACCGTCATATCGCCCGCCCCGTCGATCTTGCCGGATTCCGTGATCTCGTGCGGGATCTGCTTGATGAAGTTCTTCATCAGGATGATCAGCCACGGCGACATCATCAACGGCAGGAGGACTGCGAAATAGCTGTCCAGCAGCTTGTAGGTCTGGGTCATCAGCAGGTAGTACGGTGCCAGGCCTGCGGAAAAGAGGCTCGTAAAGTAGATGTAGAAAGAGATCCCGTTGCGGAGCGGGAAGTCCTTTCTCTGCAGGGCATAGCCCGTCATGGCGATGATCAGCAGGCCGCAGACCGTTCCGATGAGCGTCATGCCGATCGTCAACGCGTAGGATTTCCAGATATTGCCGCTCCCGATGACCATCTCATAGGCCTTGACGGAGAAATCGCCCGGGAAGAGCTGTACGCCGTGCGTCCGGATGTAGGACTCACTGGTAAAGGAGGTGCCGATGATGATCAGGAACGGAAATACACAGGCCACCGCGTAGAAGGTGATGAAGAAATAACCGATCCCTCTTACGATATAATCGGAAACTCCCAGTCTGATCTTGCTGTTCCCGACCTCGAAATCCATGTCCTTTGCCTTTGCCATGATCCTCTCCTTGTATGATCCCGGTTACAAACCGTCCTTGCCTGCGATGCCGTGATGCTTATCTGCCGTCCGATCAGAACAGGGAATAATCCGGTTCGATCTTCTTGATGATGTAGTTCGCGATCATGACGATCACAAATCCGACCACCGACTGGTAGAAGCCCACCGCCGACGCGGTCGAGAAGTTAAAGTCACTCATCGTCGCGCGGTATACGAAGGTCTCGATGATGTCGGTCGTATCATAGAGCATCGAATTGGATCCGATGATATTCCAGAACAGTCCGAAGTTGCCGCGCACGATCCCGCCTAGTGCAAAGAGTAAGAGGATGACGATCGTGGAGCGCAGGGACGGCAGGATGATGTAGCGGATCCTCTGGAACGCATTTGCGCCGTCCACCTTGGCTGCCTCGATGATCTCGGCATCGATCCCGCAGATCGCCGCGAAGTACACGACCGAATTGTATCCTGTCTGCTGCCAGAGATGGATCAGCACCAGCAGCACCGGCCACACCGACGGATCCGAATAGGGCTGCCACTTGGCCTTCCCCATTCCGGTCAGGATTTCGTTCACGAAACCGGTGTCATAATTTAACAGGCTGTATACCAGGAGACCCACCAGAACCTGCGAGATGAAATACGGCAGGAACATCAGCGTCTGGGAGACCTTTTTGAACCACTTGGAACGGATCTCATTTAACAGGATCGCGACGAAGACCGCCAGGAGATTGCCGAGCGCGATGAACGCGAGATTGTAGAGGACGGTGTTTCTCGTCAGGGAAAAGAGCTTGCCGGACTCGGCGAGGAACTCGAAATTCTGCAGTCCGACAAACTTGCTGCCGAAGATCCCGTTGCGGTAGTTGTACTTGACAAACGCAACATAGATGCCGGGCATCGGCATGTAACTGAAGAGGAAAAAGAAGACCACCGCCGGCAGGCACATGAGCTCCAGAACGCGGTAACGCCAGAGGACCTGCAGGATGCTCTTTTTCTTCGCCGGTGCATTGCCTGTCGATACGGATTCTTTTCTCGCCATGGTAACCCCCGTGTCTTTGGACCAGCTGCTTTTGTGCAACTTCACAGTTTGAAACCGCTTTCATTTTTAATTTTAGTGCAACCTGCACAACTTGTCAACTGATTTCTGAAATCCGCGGCAGATCTGCCTTTTCCGCTTCTCACGCGGTTGTCCGCTAAGATGCGCCCTTGTCGGCGCGTTCCCCGTCTCTGGGCCGTGCTTCTGTCACTGCGCTGTGCTCTCGTTACCGCGCTGCGCTTCTGCTTCTGGGCCGTGCTCCTGTTACTGCGCTGTGCTCTTGTTACCGCGTCATGCTCCCGTTATCGCGCCGCGCTTCTGCTTCCGGGCCGTACCGGAGGGATGTCCCCCGGTACCCGGCGCCGGGCCGCTGGATTCGCGCACGATGAGCGTGGTCTCGATCCGGGTCTCCGGTGCGGGATCCCTGCCCTCCGCGGCGGCGATCGCGGTCTCCGCGATCATGCGGCCGAAATAGTCATAATCATAGTCCGTGGTAGTGAGCTTCGGAATGGAAAGCTCGGACAGATACGTGTTATCAAAACTGACGACGGAGATGTCCCCGGGGATCGAGAGCCCGTGCTCGACCACGCTCCGCAGGATCCCGGTCGCCGCAAAGTCATTGATCGCGACCACTGCCGTCGGGCGTGCCTTCAGCTTCAGAAGCCGGTTCATCCCCTCATAGCCGGACTGATAGTCATAGCCGCCGTTCACGACGTAATCCCCACTCTCGCGGATCCCGCGCGCGTGAAGCATGGAGCTGTAGGTCTGGTATTTCTCATAGGTCGAGGTGACATCCAGCCGCCCTCCGACCAGTGCGATCCGCTCATGTCCCAGTTCGAACAGATGCTCCATCAGCTGCCGCATGGCATTGGAGGCATCGATCCGCACGTTGTAGCATGGGGTGCGGTCCAGCTTGCCCGTGACGACCACCGGCGTGGACCGGCAGATCTCCCGGACGTGCTCGGCAAACGCGGTATGGGTCACCAGGTCATCCACCCGGCCGCCCAGCAGGATGATCGCGTCCGCCTTCTGCTGGCGGAAACGCTCGATCTGCTCCTCCTCATTCTCGATCTTACCCAGGGAATTAAACAGCCCGACCGTGTAGCCCAGACGCTCCGCGGCCTGCTCACAGGCCATGAATACGGCCGCATAGAAAGGATTCCGGATATCCGCGGCGACGATGCCGAGACTCTTGGTCGTGGTATTAGACAGTCCCTTGGCCAGCGCGTTCGGGACAAAGTTGTATTTCGCGATCAACTCCTGGACGCGCTCTCTCTTTTCCCGGCGCACATGGGCGTTACCCGTGAGGACACGCGACACCGTGGCGGGCGAAACTCCCGCCTCCTCTGCGATATCATAGATCGTGATCGTCCTGTCCCTCTGTAACTCGTCCATCTGACGCCTCTTCCCTCTCTTCCGGGAGTCCCCCTGGGAATGCTGCGAAGCGGGCATGTCGCCCATCCACCGATCCCGCACCTTCGTCGGGTATTTCCCATCCGGGATGCCGCGAAGGGGGTCCGATATCGCGCAACCGTTTGTTTGTAACCGGTTTCATGATATCGAAGGAACTTGCTCCTGTCAAGATGATCCGCCGCTCTTTTTTCATCTGTGCAGCCATGTTATACTGATGTTTGCATCATCTGTCGACTGTTTGAGTTCCTGACGCCTCATCCGAAGCACATAGAAAAAGCCTTCCATCCAACAAGGAGACCTGATATGAATAAAACCATCGAGATCTTTCTTGACAAGCTGTATCGATACGACAGAATCAACGAACACTGTTCCGTGGGTTTTCCGCTGGCGAAGGGGATCGCGCACCGGGAAAGCGAGATCCGTCTGATCGACCCAGCTGAAAACCGGCTGCTTCCCGTCCAGGCCAAAGTCACCTCGCGCTACGGAGACGGATCGATCCGCTTCCTGTTTCTCCGTTTCCTGGCGGATATTCCGGCCAATCAGAAGTGCCGTTTTCTCTGTGAGATCGGTGCGCCGGAAGCATCCGGGAATGCCCCGGCGCCTGCCAACTATTCCCCTCTCACCCTGACAAAAACCGCCGCCGGCTACGAGGTCCGGACCGAGGACGCCGATACCGGCCGTGTCTTCTCCTGTTCGGTCAATGACCGTTCCGACGGATTATACGGAGCATTCCGCTACGGCGACAGGAGCTATTCAGCCGGTCAGTTCACGGGGCCTGTTCTTAAGAGAGCGGGAAGCCCGGAGGGCCTCTCGGTCCGCACCGGCGAATGGCAGGTGGCAGAAAGCGGTCCGCTGTGCACCATCCTTAAGACAGCCGGCTTCCATCATGACGCGGCCGGCGGACAGCACTGCCGTTACGAGTGCCGGCTCACCTTCTGGGCAGGCAGACCCTTCGCGGAAACCGCCTACCGGATCATCAATGACACGGATGAACCGTTAAGGATCGACTCTCTGACCTGTCGGATCCGCCGGACGCCGGACGCCTGCGAGACGGAGACCGTCAATCCCGCGGAACACCTTCTCGATTCGACCGGATGCGGGGATCATCTCACCCAGACAGGCTTCAGCGAAGGGCCTCTCTACCACGTGCGCAGCAGCGAGGAAGCCGACCGACTGATCCGTACGCTCGACCCGGGGCAGGTCAGGACTGCGACCGCCTCCTCCAACTACAAGACCGATTACTATATCGGCCGGGATGGCGCGCCCTCCAAACGGATCATCGACGCCGACCTGCTGATGAAGGAAGCCAACGAGCACTTCGCCGAAACCTTCTACGGAACCTTTTTTGCCGACTGTACCGATGAGGAGAGCGGGATCTGCGCGACGATCTACCAGGCGCACCAGAACTATCCCAAGGCGGTCCAGGCGGACCGCGGCGGGATCACTCTGTATATCGTGCCGGAAAATGTGGAAGAGATCGTCCTCGAGAGCGGCATGTCCCGGGAGCAGCGCTTCCTCCTGCATTTCCATGCGAAAGAGGAAAGCATGAGCAGGCTGAATGACCGGAGCATCGTTTATCAGATGCCCTACCGCCCCTATGTGCTTCCCGCCGTCCACCGCGAAGCCGGTGTCTGGACGGACATCTTCCCGGAGAAGATCGATCACGACGTGGAGCAGAATCTGATCGCCCGCGCTGACGACCACGGCAGAGCATACGGGATGCTTCATTTCGGAGACTCCTACGACGCCAACTACACCGCGCAGGGAAGGGGCGGCGGCAGACTGGTGTGGTGCAATAACGAGTACGACTACCCGCACGCCTGCGCTCTCCTCTTCGTCAGGACGGGCATTCGACGGTTCCTGGATTACAACATCGCCTCTGCCAGCCACTGGATGGACGTCGATGTATGCCATTATCACAGAGATCCTCTCTACATCGGCGGGCAGTGGGAACACACGGCAGGGCACACGATAAACGGTGTCATGGTCTGCTCCCACGAATGGGTGGAGGGGTTGCTGGATTACTACCATCTGACCGGCGACGAGAGAGGCCTGGAGACCGCCGTCGGCATCGGAGAGAATGTGAACCGGCTCCTTGACATGCCCATGTACGCCAAGGCGGGCGAAGCCAACGCCAGGGAGACCGGATGGGCCCTTCGCACGCTTACTGCTCTCTACGTCGAGACCGGCGAGCAAAAGTGGCTGACCAAATGCAGAAAGATCCTGGAGGATTTCAGTACCTGGGAAAAGCAGTACGGTCACTGGCTTGCCCCCTACACCGACAACACCATCATACGTGTCGGCTTCATGATCTCCGTCGCCATCGGTTCTCTGATGCGCTATTACCGTGTGTTTCCGGATGAGGAGTTAAAGAACCTGATCCTCCGGGCAGTGGATGATCTCATCGAAAACTGCTATGTGGAGGAATGGGGGATCTTCTACTACAAGGAGCTTCCTTCCCTGAACCGTCTCGGCAACAACACCCTGCTGCTGGAGGCCCTGACCATCGCCTATGATCTGACGGGAGATTCCGGATATCTCGCCTATGGCAAAGAGACCTTCCGCAAGGCGATCGAGGATATGCCCTCCTATTCTTCCTCCAAGCGAAAGGAGGAAAACGCCGTCCTGGTCGGCAACGCCAGCAGCAAAACCTTTGCCCAGAGCATGATCCCGATCGCCGGATACTACCGGGCACTCGCCGCATCGGAGACAGCGGACGGAGCGGTCCGGCAGAGGGAATGAGTTGCGGATTCTATTCCGCTGTGTTACAAGGATAAAAGGCACATTGGTTCGGGAATGGAGGAGCATGTCATGGGATACCGCGAAAATCTGCTTAAGGAGAATTGGCGCTTTCATTACGGCGATGAGCCGGAGGCCTGGTATGCAGGCTTCGATGACAGCGGATGGGAGAAGGTGTTCGTGCCGCACGACTACGCCGTGGGAGCCGGTTTTGACGAGCACTACTCCAGCGGGACCGGGTATCTCAGAGGCGGAACGGCTTGGTACCGGTTGCATTTTTCTCTCCCGGAGGAAGAGCGCGGGCAGACCGTAAAGGTCCTCTTTGACGGCATCTATAAAAACAGCATGGTATGGTGCAATTCCTCCTATCTCGGAAAGCATCCGAGCGGATATACGCCTTTTTACTACAACATCTCCCACTGCGCACGCTTCGGTGAAGACAACGTCCTGTGTATCCGGGTCTCCCACGAAGACCTGTCGGATTCCCGATGGTACACCGGCAGCGGCATCCTGCGCCCGGTGCGGATCCTGACAGAACCGCCGGTGCATCCGGCCGTGGGCGGTATCTTCTTCTCCGCGGACAGGATCTCGCTCAAAAGCGAACTCTCCCATGATCTCGCCGGAGAGGAGAAAGAGACGCAGCCGCTCTGCGCCGCGAGCGCCGATCTACGACTGCGGATCCGGATGGAAAATGACAGCGATCGGGAGCAAACCGTCACCCTCCGCGCGCGACTGGCCGAATCGGCGGATGCGGTTTTCCCGGAAACGGACCTTTCGATCCCGGCAAACGGAGAAGCGGCCTGCGTCCTCAACGGGCAGATCACGGAGCCGCGTCTGTGGTCTCCGGAGCACCCGCAGCGCTATACCCTGACTCTCACCTGTTCCACGGACGGCACCGATCCCTCCGGAGAAACCGTGACGATCCCGGTAGGCATCCGGGATCTGCGCTTTGATCCGGATCAGGGCTTTTTCCTGAACGGTGTGCCGACCAGGCTGAAGGGTGTCTGTGTCCACGAGGATGCCGGATGTCTGGGAGCCGCGGTGCCGAAGGAAGTATGGGAACGTCGATTGGAAGTCCTTAAGGACTGCGGCTGCAACGCGATCCGCATGAGCCACAACCCGCACGCGGAGGAGCTCTACGAGCTCTGCGATGAAGCGGGTTTTCTCGTGATGGACGAAGCCTTTGATGAATGGGAAAATCCCAAGAACAAATGGTGGCAGGGGCACAATGTCTACCCGCCGCGTCATCAGGGAAGCTACGAATCCTTCCCCGACTGGCATGACCGCGATCTGACCGCCATGATACGACGCGGGCGCAACCATCCGTCGATCATCCTGTGGAGCATCGGCAACGAGATCGATTATCCCAACGATCCATACTGCCATCCGATGTTTGATACGATGACAGGCAATAATGACGCGAATAAGCCGGAGGCCGAGCGGCGCTATGATCCCCGGAAGCCCAACATGGAACGGATCGCCGTGATCGCGCGCCGTCTGGCAGCGATCGTCCGCCGCGAGGATGACACACGGGAGGTCACGCTGGCGGCTGCTTTCCCCGAGCTGTCCACACACATCGGCTTTATCGATGCGATCCGCGTGGTCGGATACAATTACAGGGAGCAGTTCTACTCCGAAGATCACGCGCGCTTTCCCGATAAGGTGTTTCTCGGCAGCGAAAACGGACACGGGGAAGAGGCATGGCGCGCGGTCACGGATCACCCGTACATCTGCGGCCAGTTTCTGTGGACCGGGATCGATTACCTCGGCGAGGCGCACGGATGGCCGATCCACGGCTCTGCAGCAGGGCTCCTTACCACAGCCGGCTTCCCGAAGGAGCGGTACTATGAGCGGCAGAAGCTCTGGCTGGCTCCGGATATGGAAAGCCGGGTCGAAACCGCCGCGCAGGAATCCCTTACCCCCGGGACTGTGATCGAAGCCCCCGCCGGGTTCCGGGCCGTCTGCTGGCGTCCCCGCCGCGCCCGGTCGGATGCGGAGAGTGCCGGGCAGTGGGCCGAGCGTGTGCAGGAGACCGGTTTCATCGACCAGATCCTCCTGTATCCCGCGGAAACACCGGAGGATACGGGGCAGTTCCCTGAGCGGTTCATCGAAGTAAAGATCGAGGGGGCGGGCGAACTCGCGGGCATCGACAACGGAGACCTCGCAGACAACACCCCGTACCTCTCCCCCCGCCGACAGACCCTCCGGGGCAATCTTGCCGTCTATGTGCGGCGGACCGCCCCGGGAGAGATCCGGGTCAGGCTTTCTATTTCGGATAGATTGTGATAGAATAAAACGTTGTTGCGGCTATGGCGGAATTGGCAGACGCGTCGGATTTAGGTTCCGGTGGATTTATCCGTGCAGGTTCAAGTCCTGTTAGCCGCATTGTTCCAATTTGCATTCAACGGCGGATGCGGTCTCCGGTGGATTCAACCGTGCAGGTTCAAGTCCTGTTAGCCGCATTGATCCAATTTGCATTCAACGTTGGATGCGGTCTCCGATGGATTCAACCGTGCAGGTTCAAGTCCTGTTAGCCGCAGTTTTCCGGCTCCTTCAGATCTCCGGTCCGGTACAGGAAGTAACGGACCGTTTCGTTGGCCGTAAGGAGTTCTGCGTTTCTGGGCTTTCTAAAGAGCCGGTACTTCACGGTCACGCTCGCCTTCCGGTCGAGGTCGATCATGATCTCATTCCTGACCTTGCCGAAATAGCTGACATACAGGCCGTCCGCACGATCGCGGAATTTCTTCAGTTCCTTGCTGTCGCGCAGGAAGAAGAGGGTTCCTCCCCTGCTGCCGTCCCGGATCGTCACGGTCACGGGCCAGGTCATCTTTTTGTATCTGCGCAGAACATCCAGCAGCGAGACGGCGGGAATGATCACCTGAATGTTCTCCGGTGTCTTGTTTTTCTTTTTTCTGTTTTTCAAATTGTTCATCTTGATCCCTCCTTCTGTTTTTCATCAAAAACACTTTCAGTTTCTGTTTCTCCTCCTGTTTCTCCCCCTGCGATCCCAGGCACGCTCGCCGCCGGATTCCCGGCGGGTCTTCGCGGATGCTTCCCCGGATCAGTTCCCGTTTCAGGGAGGAGCGGTATTCTGTTGTCAAGGTGCGATCCGGACAATAAAAAAGACTGATATCAGGACCGGGGATCGGGGCATAATTATCCCGTCACTCCACTAGTCTCACTGATATCAGTCGATTTATTGTCTGCCCTCAGGCTTTATATCTGTATTATATATCGGCTCGCAGGAACTTGCAATCAACTGTCAGTTGAAAATCACTCTCCCGGAAACCCCTGTTCATACCACTCGATCGCCCGGTCGGGCCACCCTTCCATACACATGCCCACGCCGTCGGCGAATCCGTGCCCGCCGGAGGGCCCCACCTCCAACCGACAGGGGATATCCGCCCGTTGCA
>JAFPTK010000022.1 GCA_017400305.1 Lachnospiraceae bacterium
AGCAGAAAGAGGAAAAGGATCCCCCATGCGATCCCGGAGATCGGCAGGAGTGCCAGGCGCACGGTCTCTCCCACCGTGACGATGGGATCGCGGTCCGGCCCGAGCTTCCGCGCGATCAGGGAAAGGATGACGATGGCCGCGGCGGCCGTCCCTGCGATGGCAAGGATCCACAAAAGCGACGTGCGGCGGTCCATCGGCTGCCGGTACCCCAGTGTCATGGAAAGGTGCCAGTCCGTACTGAGTGTATCGTTTAAATAGAGCTTCGTGAAATAGGGGGAAGCGCTCCCGTCCGCCGGCAGATTGTTTAAGCCCGCCCGGTAACTGGAGTAACCGCCCATCAGGAAGAGACTGTACTCCCTGCCCACCGTGAGATCGAGTCCGAGCGGGATCCGCACGACTCCGGGGAGATCCTCCTTTCCCAGATCGATATACCGTTCAAACAGCGGCTGGAAATTCTCATCCACCACCGTCACCCGAAGGGTCCGACCACCCTCCAGGCGGTCGATCCACACATCGGCATAGCCGAGGCGGTCATACTGGGCGATGAACCCCTGGATCACATCGTGAAAATCATCGATCGGTCCCGTGACCTCCATCCGGACACCGCCCGCCGGTTCCGGGATCGTGCGCTGCCAGATCCGGAGCGGATAGATCGAGAGGATTGCCAGAACAGCCAGCGCAAGAACGAGGAACCGGGCCGCCTCGCCGGCGTAGAGTGCCTTACGCATGATCTCTCCCCGCTCCCGTGCGTTCCCGTATGACATATTGGGGATTGCTGTTCTGCGTGATATAGAGACGCCCCAGATACTCGCCGATGAGTCCCAGCATCAGCATCAGCATGCCGCCGATGAACATGATCGCGCTCATGAGCGCGGAGAATCCCACCGGCACATCCGGCACGACGAATTTCTTGATGATCGTATAGATCCCGTAGAGAAATCCCACCAGGGCAAAGAGCATCCCGGCAAGAGTCGCGATCCTGAGCGGCTTGATGGAGAACGCCGTAAAGCCGTTCATCCAGAGCGCGATGAGCTTGACCAGCGTATAGCCGCTCCTGCCGGACTCCCGCTTCCTGTGTGTCACATCGACATTGACGATGCGATCGGTGGAGCGCAGCACCAGACCGATCACATAGGGATAGGAGCCGTGATAGCGGAGCATCTCATCGACCACGAACCGCCGCACGGCAAAGTAGCTGGAGACCGTGAGATCCCGCGGTTTGCCGAGCATGACCGCCGCCATTTTCTCATTCAGAAAGGACCCGAAGTTGCGGAACAGGGAATGCTGCTTGTTGGCATAGCGCGCGTAGGCCGCATCGGCCCCCGCCTCCACTGCGGCGATCAGTTTGCCGGCCTCGTCCGCCGGCGTCTGTCCGTCATCATCCAGACAGACCACGATATCGCCCCGCGTCTCCTTAAGCCCCGCCATGAGCGCCGCATGCTGACCGAAATTGCGTGCCAGATCGATGCTTACGACCTCCGCATGGGTCTCCGCCAGGGAGCGGATGACCTCCCAGGTGTCATCGCCGGAACCGTCATTTACCAGGATGATCTCATAATCGGCATCGGTCCCGCTGCCACAGGACAGACCCTCGCAGGTCCGTTCGATCTCCTCGACCACGGCACCCACGGTAGCTGCCGAATGATAGCATGGGATCACAAAGCTCAACTTCATCACAAATCCCTCTCCATGAAGAGCATCTCTCCCTCTTCTCCATCGCTGCACCGAACGGCCGGCATCACCTTCGTCACCCGGAAACCCGCATGCTCATAGCTGCGGATCGCCGGCACATTGTCCGAAAAGACCCGCAGAACGATGTGTTTCAGTCCCAGTTCCTCTGCCGCGCATCGAAGCGCCAGTTCGATCGCGGTGTTCCCGATCCCGCGGCCCACCGCATCATCCTCTCCGAGGAAAATGCCATACTCCGCACGACCGGTCTGCCGGTCGATATCCCGGAAATAGACACTCCCGACGGGTCTGTCCGCCAGCCGAATGATCCACTGCACGACATCCCGCGCCCCTTCGATGTGCTCCCGGATCCAGCGCTCATGGGTCTCGGGCGTAAAGATCTCCCGGTAGACGAAATTGGCCCGGACCCTCGGATTATTGCGCCATTTCACAATGAGCGGCGTATCGCCCGCCACCATGGGTCTGAGAGAGACCTCTCCCTCCCGGTCTCCCGAAGCTCCTTCCTTCCGGTACCCGCTCATCGAAGATCACCCTTCCCGCACCTGATAGATCACAAATCCGGTCCCATCCTGTGCTGCCGGCAATTCCTCGATCAGAGTCAATTGGACCTTCTGTCCCCGGGCTGCATAGAATCCGATGATCCAGTCGGGAGCGAACTCCTCTCCCTCTCTGGTGACAAAGTAGACATCGTCGGCAAGAAGCGCCTCCGCCGCGTCATCGAAGCCGTACCGGTCGAGCTTATCACGCCAGGCCGGGCTCTTGACCGCCCAGCCCCCCAGAAGATCCAGATTATCCGGTCTCCCGGTCTTGCGTGCCTCTCGGAAGAGCGGCCTGGTCTCGGCGACCGAGCTGTATACATCGAAAAGATACAGACTGTCCCGATCCCGGGCACACCGGTCACGGAGCGCCGTATAAGCCTGGTTTGCCAGCGCCCGTTTCGATTCCTCCTGCTCGATGACGCGGCAGCTCTGCACACCGTAGACACATGCGATCACGGCGATGGCTGCTGCCAGCGCGATCCGCAGGATCGTCAGGGATCGGGAGATCCTCTCCTTCGCTCCGATCGTCCCGGCTTCCCTGTCCGCAGGATCCTTACGATCCGTTTCCCGGACCACCTCCGCGCGCTCCTTTAACATCAGCATGAGCAGAGCCCCCGACAGGATGGCCGTCTCCACGTAGAACAGCGGCCCGGTCACCCGCACCGGCGCCCTGCCGGTGGACAGCAGCCAGAGCCACAGGACACTCCGCACCGAGAAGAGCACGATCGGCCGCCAGAGCGCATTACCGATCCTCCGTCCCCTCTCCGCGGTATCCGGCGTGCGCAGCCAGACCGCGATCCCCAGTGCAAGATACAGGAACAGGACGACCAGATTCCAGGGGGCATCGGTCTGCGGCCAGGTAAAATCCTCCGGAAATCCGAGATGATGCAGGCGATAGAAGTATTCACGCGCCGCCTTCCCCAGTCTGACAGCAGCGGAAGGCAGGAGCGACCGCCCGTACTCCGCGATCCTCTCCATCGCATCCGCGTCGATCTCCTCTGCCAGGCCGAAGTTGTAGTTCTCAAGCAGCGTGACGTCACTCTCATCCAGTCCGACTGCGCGGTAGAACTCCTCATTACCTTCCCACGCGGGAACCCCCGTGAAATCGTACACCTCCGTCCTCGCGTCAAAAAAGCGGACAAAGGAATCCCACTCCTCCGGCGCGTAGCCGATGCGGTCCAGGCTCCAGCAGGCAGCCAGCACCAGGATCAGGCTTAAGAACGTCACGCCGAAACGACGGTAATGACTGGTGATAAAAGGATACCGGATCAGATCGACGAAGCCGGGAAGCTCCTCGTTGTCCGCGCGGGAGGCACGGATCTCGCCGGCATAGCGGAACAGGAGCGCCACGAGGATCATCGGCAGCAGGAGCAGCAGCATCTCCGAACGGATGAGAAAGGCCGTTCCCGTCAGGACAACCCCGCCGACGTAGTGCCGGGTCGCATCGCCGGTGATGAAGAGATAGGCCGCCGCGGCAGCAAGAAGCCCTACCGTCACGCTGTACTGTACGAACAGGAAATGCGGCAGGATCAGCACGGTGATCGCCGCCCAGATGAGCGTGATCCCCAAACGAATGCGGATCGGCAGGCGATCCCGCCTCACCAGGCCGATGCTGCGGACCAGGATCACCAGAAGGGCCAGCGCCTGCAGTGCAAAGAGCAGGCCGCCGAACCACGGTACCTCCGGCAGGATCCGGTACAGAAGCGACACGATAAGTCCGAAGGGATAAAGGTTTTGAATATCCCGGGCCACCGGTGCGCCGGTGTAGACACCGGAAACGATGTCCCGGATCAGCGCATCGTCATTGAGTTCCAGATAAAAGATCGGTGAACCCTCAGGCAGCATGGTAGAACTCCCGAACCCGGCGGATCACCTCCGCCTGGTCCTCCTCAGACAATCGGTAATACATCGGAAGGCGCAGAAGCTTTAAGCTCTCCGCCGTCGTATAGACATCCTCCCCGTGGAACCGGCTGTATTTCAGACCCGCCTCCGCCGAATGAAGCGGCACGTAATGGGAAGCCGGCAGGATATCGTGGCTTGTCAGATGGCGGATCAGTGCCGTTCGCTCCTCATGATCGCGGCACTTGATGTAGTACATATGCGCATTGTGGGTGCAGTAGGCCGGCACGGTCGGCCGCGTGAGCTTCCCCGCCTCCTCCAGATCCGCAAAAGCCTCGTGATAACGCTCCCACGAGGCCAGACGGTCCCCGGTGATCACATCCGCCATCTCCATCTGCGCCCAGAGGTACGCGGCGTTTAATTCGCTCGGGAGCCAGGAGGATCCCGGCGCGATCCAGGAATATTTGTCCACCTTTCCCATCTTGTAGAGCGTGCGGTTTGTCCCCTTTTCCCGGATGATGATCGCCTCGTCCAGATACTTCTCATCACGCAGGATCAACGCCCCGCCCTCTCCGCAGGAGAGGTTCTTGGTCTCATGAAAGCTGAAATTGCCGAAATCCCCGATCCCGCCAAGGGGCTTCCCGCGCCAGGTACACAGGATCGCCTGGGCGGCATCCTCCACCACCGCCAGTCCGTGGCGTCCGGCGATATCCATGATCGCATCCATCTCGCACCCGATCCCGGCATAGTGCACCACGGCGATCGCTTTTGTCCTGTCCGTGATGGCAGCTTCGATCAGGTTTTCATCGATATTCATGGTGTCCGGCCGAATATCCACAAAGACCGGCACGCCGCCGCGGAGCACAAAGGCGTTGGCCGTCGAGACAAAGGTGTAGCTCGGCATGATGATCTCGTCCCCCTCCCGGATATGCAGGAGAAAGGCCGACATCTCGGTCGCGTGGGTGCAGCTCGTCGTGAGCAGCGCCCCCTTTGCCCCGGTGAGGTCCTTAAGCCATTCATTGCATTTGGCGGTAAAGGGGCCGTCTCCGCAGATCTTCTGCGCTTCCACCGCCTGTCTGATATATTCGGTTTCCCTGCCCGTATAGGGCGGAACATTAAAATTGATCTTCATGCGATATCCAAATCCTTCCAAGTCTCCGCGCTCTCAGGAGGCGGAACCCGTTCCCTGCGTCTCCTTCGGCTCCTTCTGCTCCAGAGTCATCTTGCGGGACACAAAATTGTAGCACATGACGATGCCCGTCGACACCAGTACCCAGAAGGTCTCCTCCGATCCGGCCTGTGTCATGCCGAAGAGCCTTCCCCACCAGGCAATGACCCCTACCAGCCAGTTCCAATGCGGATCGATGACATCCATGCCGAGATACAGGATCACCTCCGCCAGGATCAGACCGATCACCGAGAGCACCACAAAGATGACAAATTCCTTTTGTCTGCTCATATCATCCTTGCGGGTGAACACAAACTTCATGGACAGCAGATAGTTGCAGATCATCGAGACGATGACGCTGACCAGCTTGGAGAGCAGATAGTACCAGGGGAAGGTGTCGGCAAAGCCGGTGCGGCGAAAGATGATATTCAGTACCGTATAGATCCCGAAATCAATGAAAAAGCAGATGACACCCACGATTCCGAACTTCGCGATCTGTGCGAACAGTTTCTTCATAACCGCCCTTTCCCGTCAGCCGCACCTAGCGTGCATAGACCGTATACTGCACCCCCTCGGTGATAGATACCCCAAACAATTTATTATAGCCCGTTTCGGCCAGATAGTCCAGTAGGAGATCCGCTTTTTCGGCGGCGGAAAACCCCGCCGTATCGGGATACGCGGCAGGATCTTCCCTGAGAATGACGAGCGGGTACTCCCCGGAATCCGCGGCATCCAGAAGCGCCCGGTCGAATCGCCCGATCTCGTTGCTGTCCAGATCCGGCCATGCGGTAAAGAGGGCCGGCGCAAGCTCCAGCAGATAATGGAGACCCGGCGCATCCCCGAAGATGATCGCCCGGCCGCCCGCCGCATCCACCGCGTCGGCATATTCGCCGTGCAGCTTCCCGTACAGTTCCTCGAGGGAGGCCGCATTCTCCGCTGTCGTATGCATCCCGCACGCCCTGGGGATATCACGGATGACCGCATCCCGCTTTCTCCCGTCCGTACCGTCTCCGAAGGCAAAATGTACATGGAACAGCGCTCCCTGCACCGCAAGGAACAGGATCAGTCCGGCAGACCAGATGAGTAACGTCGTCCGGATCCCGCCGGCGATAAAGGGCCGGATCTCCTCCGCGATCCATCCCCCTCTCCTTCCCGCAGACTGCCTCTCAGGCAGACGGGTCCCGGCCGGTCCGGCGAGCGGTTCCCGCGCGGCGCGCTCCCCCAATGCCGTCACCGCATCCTTAAGGACCCGGAAGAAAATCGGCAGGACCAGAAACAGATTGTTCATCAACGGATAAGTGTAATTGTTGGAGCCGATGGGGGTGATCAGGATGAGGAGAAGCATCAGAAGCGAAGCCGCCCTCGGAAAGGATCCGCGGTACAGGATCCGTGTCATGCCGACAACGGACATGATCACGGCCAGGATCAGCACCATCATCCCGGCCTCGAAGAAACAGTCATAATACTGATAATTCCTGGTAAAAATGCCGAAAGAAAAATACACCCGGAAGAGGATCAGTACCAGTCCCGCAAACCCCGCCATCGAAAGGATCTTAAGAAGCCGGTATCTCCGCCAGTGGAGCTCCCTGGCGCCATCCTCCCGCGTCTGACTCTTTTGTCCGGCTGTCACGAGATAAAAAAGCGCGAAGCCCGTGAGCAGCACCGGCACGGCGAGAAGCAGCTCCTTCAGGGTCGACCGGTAGGCGAGCAGCACCGAAAGCAGCATCCCCCCCAGCGTGTAATCTCTCGCCTCCCCCGTCATGGAGAACAGCCCCGCGATCATTCCGAAATAGGAGGCGGGACCGTAGGCGATCATTATAATAACAAGTGGTATGATAACACCTGTTATATATCCGATCACGCACCTGCCGGTCGCCCGCAGCACCCGCCTCAGATCTTTCCCCTCCGCAAGCCATACCGCCAGGATCAGCAAGGCTTCCACCGCATTCGGGAAGCGCACAAAGAGATTGAGCCCCAGGCAGAGCCCCGCAAGCAGGTACCAGTGTTCCCGCCGCAGTTTGCGGAGCCCCGCGATCCGGTTATGCCCATCCGCGATCATCCTCCCCTGTCCGGCCGGATCCTCCGATCCGTCGTCCGGGCAGGCAAAGGCCCGCAGCAGCAGGACACCGGCCAGCGTCAGAAAGAAATAGGTGAGATAATTGTAGAGAATGGTCGCCGGACACCAGCAGAGACTCTCCGCGATCCAGATCCCGACAAAGAGAAGGGAGGACGGGATCATTCTTCGCGCGCCGGTCTCCTGTTCCTCCCGAGACAGCATCCCGCTCCCCTGTCGCGATGCCGGGGCGGCGTCGGTGATCCCCCTCAGTCCGAAATAGGCCGCTTCCGCTGTGGCCACAATGACGAACGTGCACAGGATGTTCATGCCGGCCATCGTACCGCCGAACGGAAGCCGCGCCAGGAAACTCCCCAGCAGATTGGGAAGCCAGGTCGCCAGGAGCCACATGGGATCGAGTCCGTCCTGAAAGGCGTAATTGACGAGAGAATACGTCCCATCGGCCACATCCACGCCCTGCATCACATTGACAAAGGGCCATAACAACAATGCGAGCGGGAATATCACCCGCTCGCAGGGTACAGCCAGTCTTGCTGTAAGCTTTTTGATCAGTGCCGCGATCCTGTCCATCGTAATGCCGGCCGTTTCGGCATCTTAATTCTCTCCGAAGGGGGAATCGTTCAGCGTCGTGTCGACCGGAGCCTCTGCAGGAGCTTCCGCCGGTGCATCGATCGGGGTTTCCGCCGCCGCATTGACCGGGGCTTCCATCGGTGCTTCCGCCGGTGCCTGTACCGGTGCACTCCAGGTGTTATCGACGGGCTGCACAAAATCCGTCGGTGCCGCGGGCGCAGTGGGTTCCACCGTGACGCCGCTGTTGATGCCGGTCTTTGCCTTCAGTGCCTCATACAGCTCGGTGTTGGTGCCGAACACATAGGGGGTCGTCCAGAAAAACGACAGGATCCCGCATGTGAAACCTGTTAAGATCCACCATCCGAGGAAGGAGAGATCCAGTACGAACGCGTTCCATTTCTCTCCGTCCATCATGGCGCGCGAACGCTCCAGGGCTTCCTTATAATCGATATCGGGATTCTCCGCCACCAGGTACGGCACCATGCGGTACTCATAGCCCTTGATGATCCCCGGGATCACGAACAGCAGAGACCAGAGGAAGATGAAGAGCTGCTGCATGAAGGTCACCAGGATGATGTTGCCGAACTTTGATTTAAAGCAGTAGAACAGGTCCTCCAGCTGCCCCTCACCCCGCCGGTTGCGCAGGGCAAAGTAGCACAGGCTCACGCCCATGGGGCCGCCGATCAGGATCTGCACCAGCACGGTGCCGATCCCGGTGAGCGCCAGCAGTGCGCTGGCTCCGCCGACGATCAGACCGTACACAAAATAGGTCAGTACCGTCGGCCAGTAATTCCTCAGAAATACCTCTCTCGCATTTGTTTTGATCAGACTTCTCGTCCACATAATATCTCCTCCACATTGCCGTTTGATTTGATGGGATCTGTCAGACTCCAAACCCCACAGCCATTCAGCATTATACGCTTTTTGATACTATCCTGCAACTTTTCTGTTCTTCAGAACGGCAGCGTGTTCTGCTCCCGCGGTTCCTCATAGAACCGCCAGGTTCTGCGGCCGGCATTTTTCGCCTGATAGAGCGCCTGATCCGCGCGGTCGTGGATCTTCGTATAGGAGGTCCACACCGAGACCGGCAGCTCCTCGGGATGCACGATCGCGATCCCCAGGGAAAGCGACGTGACATTCCGGTAGCCCGTATGCGCGATCGCCTGATCAAACCCGTCGATCAGCGCCTCCGCGAAGCCCTCCAGCACCTTCCGGTCGGTCTCCTTTTCATAATACAGACAGAATTCGTCTCCGCCGATCCGCCCGGAGATCACCGTGATCCCGGGACGTTTCTCAAGAAGCGTGCGGAGCGCTTCCGCGAAAGCGATCAGCACCGCGTCGCCGGCCTGATGCCCGAAACTGTCATTGACCTTTTTGAAGTGATCCAGATCGGCCATAAAGAAGCCGCCGCCCACCTGTTCGGACAGGAGCGATCGCATCTCATTTTCAAACCAGGCGCGGTTGTTGATCCCGGTCAGACTGTCCGTTGCCGCCTGCTCCTTCATCTTATCCAGATAGCGGTAATGCTCTGTCAGATCAAAGACCCACAGGATCTCACCCGTCTCGTGCCCCTGCTCGATCAGCGGCTCCACCCTGAGCTCATAGGTATGCCCGTCACGGGAGAGCGTCTCGTGATTGCCCAGAAACGCATCCCGGATCTCCTGCACCCGCCAGGCATCCTCGTACTGCTGCAATTTCCCAAAGAGACCGCACACCCAGTCGTTGAAGTACAGGATCCGGTGCGTGCGGTCGATGATGAGGATCCCCTCACGTCCCTGATTCACGGCGTTGGAGAAGCCCAGACTCACGGAATCCAGATAACTGTATCTGACCAGCGCCAGTGTGATAAAAAACGCGGCCACCGGGATGAACAGTGCCGGAAATTCCACCTTCAGCACCAGGCCGAAGGCCTTCATCAGATAGGGCACCCACATGGAGAGCATCGCGAACAGGAGGAGCCTGAGCCTCGTTCGCTGGATCCGGTCGCTGTGCCTGGCGGAATGGATCCCGATCCCCACCGACATCACACAGACGGAGGCGAATAATGTCAGGAACAGGTAAAATGCCGGGCCGTACCCTTCGATCTGCATGTGCGGGAAGGAGCTGTCCGTTGTATTGATGGAGATCCCGGTATACATGAGATGATTCTCTTCCCAGGTGAACATGCAGTACATGACGATCGAGGTAATGACCACCTCCACCACATAAACGGGATACGGGATCCTCGTATGACAGAGCTCCTGCATGCAGAGCGTGATCCCGATGATGACAAAGGATTCCGCAAAATACTGCAGCTTTGTCGCTGTGTAGACCCCCGCCACCTCATGACTGGTGATCTCCATCAGGAAGCCGAAGATATATATATTGCAGGCGGTCATCAGAAATGTCACCGCCATCTGCGCGCGCGAGGTCGGCTGCAGGATCACATAGATCAGGAGCGCCAGCCCGATGAAGAGCGCGACGACATGCAGCTGGATATAGATCTGCTGCGCCGTGAAGCCCGTAAGAAACTGCCGGATCGTGACCAGCACCAGAAAATGCGCCGGGTAAAAGATGTAGAAAAAGTATCTGCCGCCGAACCCGCTTCCCTTCTTCCCGTTGTAGAAAGCCAACGGGATCAGCGCAAAGATGAACCCGAACAGATAGAGCCGCTCCGGTACCGTCCAGTTGTAGTGCGAGAAATGAAACCGCTCATTGAGCACGATGAGCGGCAGCAGGATCGCCTGCAGCAGGCAGGTCGCTCCGATGAAGAGGATCACCTTCTGCCGGAAGCTCTTACCGTAATAGAATACCAGCGTGTACAGGATCGGCATGATGACCCAGCCGCCGACGGACAGGGAGACAAGGAACAGCAGCGTGACCAACAGCGCCCGGACCGCCCTGTTCCAGGTTTTGTGCTCACAGACCGCCAGGGCAGCCAGCGCCAGTGTCAGGTCAAAGATGATGTTCTGACGATAGCCGTATTCCTCATGGAAAAAAAGGTAGAACGGAATGACAGCCGCGATGGCAAAGGCCATCATCCGGTAGAGATACCGTTTCAGATCTGTCGTATGCCGGAATCCCTCGGCGATGAAAAAACACATGATGGGAAGCGTGAGTCTCCCGAAGAGATGCATGATCTGCCCCAGCGGCGTCATGAAATCGACAAAGCCCCAGGCCGTATGGTCCACGACCATGGCCAGGATCGCCAGAAGCTTTAACTGTGTTCTGTCCAGACCTTTCTGCTTCATGAACGGATCTCCTCACTCACCCGCAACCGATCGGGGTCTCAGGGCTCGATCTCCTCCCTGGGCCGCTCGGTATGGATGGAACTGTCCAGACCGCGGAAACGCGCTCCGAGGCCGGTGTCCGACAACACGCGCACCAGCCACTGGATCAGGGATTTGCGGATAAAATCCACCATGATCCCCGCCAGGTATACGATAATAACACTTGTTATTATATGGACACACAGCAGAAACGGATTGTTCCGCGGAACAGGGCCGATGAAATCCTGGATCCAGACAAGCCACTGATCACGGATCTCACGATGCTCATGCAGGAGATAGACACCGAAGGTCAGCGGCGCCACGAACCGCACCACCTGCGCGAGGCGTCCCTCCGGGATCTCCAGATAGCGAAAGGCCGAAAACAGTCCCAGCGCCGCAGTCAGTGTCAGGATGAAATTGTAATGATACGGTGTCCCCAGCCAGGTTGCCAGCCGACCGGTGGACAGATGCACCGCATGGGAGGCGACCGTGAGGACAAAGATCCCGACACCGGACAGCAGCCATACCATCAGCCCGCCCCGGGCGGAATTCAGGATCCGGACATCGTACTTGCGCATATAGGCTGCGATCAGATAGAGTACCAGAAACCACCCGAAGCCGTAACCGTAATCGTCCGTTGCCAGCGCGACCGGCACGAAGCTCTTGATGATCGAAAACCAGAACAGGAGGCCGATGATCGTATATTTGAGCTGCTTGCGGGAGAGCACGATCACCCCCTTATTTAAGAGGGGCGAAAAGAGAAACATAAATACGTAGGCCGTCGCAAACCAGTAGTGTTCCGAAGAGATCGGCAGGAGGGCTTCCAGGATCCCGTAAAATCCTCCCTGTATCCCGCTGCCGTTGCCGGTTAATATCATAACGGCCGTTATGATTATTGTGTAGAACCAGACCTCCAGGAGCACCTTGAAAAGGCGCTTTAACGAAACGCCGGTCCGCGAGAGGAAATACCCGCTGATGAGTACCCAGACATTGACTGCCGCGATACAGAGAGATTCGATCACCGCACCGGTGATGGTATCGCGGTTCAAAGGAACCGACGCCTCCGGCAGGAGACCGCCGTGTGCCAGATAATGCAGTACGATCACCATGAACATCGCGAGGATCCGCAGCAGCTCAAAGTTGGCGTCTCTTCTGCTGAATCTCTTGTCGATCTGTCCTTCGCTCATAGGCTTCCTCTCTCGATCACCGCTTTTCTGCCCTCGATCCGATAGACGATATCGCATTTCTCGATGGTCTGGAGGCGGTGCGCGATGATAACGAGCGTCTTTCTGCCGTGCAGGCGGTTGATGCTTTCCATGATCGCCGCTTCGGTGTCATTGTCCAGTGCGCTGGTCGCTTCGTCCAGGACCAGTACCTCGGGATCTCCCATCAGCGCGCGGGCGATGGAGATCCGCTGTCTCTGTCCGCCGGAGAGACGGATCCCCCGCTCTCCGATCTCCGTGTCGAGCCCCTCCGGGAGCCCCTTCACAAAGGTATCCAGCTGGGCTTCCGCGAGTGCGGCCCACACTTCCTCGTCATTGATCTCATCATCCGGGATCCCGAAGGCCACATTCTTCCGGATCGAAGCGTCTACCATAAAAATGGTCTGCGGGATATAGCCGATGTTGTCAAGAAATCCCCGATAATTGGTCTGCACATCCACACCGTCCGCCAGGATCGATCCGGCCTGCGGTCTTAACAGCCCCAGCATCACATCGACGATGGTGGTCTTGCCGGCCCCTGTCGTACCGACGATACCAACGGACCGTCCGGCCGGGATCGTCATGTCCGCCCCCTCCAGGATCAGGGTTTCTACATGCGGATAATGGAAGGTGATCCCCTTTAATTCGATCGCACGGGTGACGGGAAGCTTTTCCACTTCCACCCGTTTCCGATAATACGCCTCATCGTACTGCACGGCAGTGTCGGTGATGTCCTCGATCAGATTGTCGCTCACATGGAAGAAGAAGGGTTCAAAATAGGCGATGGAGGTGAGGTAATTGTTGATCCGGTTGGCACTGGGAAGCAGTCTTGCCGCTGCCGCCGCCAGGACCGTGAGGCTCGTCATCATGTCCGCCACCCTGGCTCCCGTAGACATGACAAAGAGCATATACCCCACCATGCCGCCGATGGCGATCGTCTCAATGAGGAGTCTCGGCGTGGAATTGTAGAGCTGATATTTCTGCACGGCGTTCACATAGCCCGCGCCGCAGTCGGCATAGCCGTTGATAAAGTAGTGCTCCTTGCCGGCGATCTTGATCTCCTTGATGCCGGTCACGGATTCCTCGATCCACTTGTAGAGACCGCTGTAATAGTCCTGATTGTCCTTGCCGGCACGGACCATGACCGGCTTGATCGCAAATTTGATGACGAGGAGCGTGACGATGAGCAGCGCCGCGATGGTGACGGTCATCACCGCATCGGAGGCGAAGAGGATCACGACCAGGCAGACAAAGACGATCGCCTCGCTGGTAAGCTGCAGGCAGCTCAGGATCAGGCCGTACATATTGTTGACGTCGGACGTGATGCTCCGCTGGATCACGGTGGTATCCGCGTCGAGATAATACTCATAAGGGCGCTTCATGAAATTGATCATCATCCGCCGGCTGGTGGCGAACTGATTCGTGTAGACAAATCGAAGCTGCACGACATTCATGAAGTAGAGAAAGATGTTCTTGACGATAAAGGTGACTATGAGGAGCACCATGAAGAAAGCCGCGAACTGCTCGGTATTCTTCATGCCCAGTCCGTGGTACAGCGCGGACAGGAGTGCGGATTCTTCGATCTTTTCCGGGCTTAAGACCGCCGTCATCACGGGAACGATCAGTCCGATGCCCAGGGATTCCAGGATGCCTCCTACGAGCATCAGCACGACGATGCCGGCCATCTGCCGCTTCTGACGGGCATCCAGAAGGGTATTCATTTTCTTAAGGATCTTGCGCACGACGGATCGGTCTCCTGTCAGGCCGCGTAATACCGGCAGATCCTCGTCACGGCACGGATGACATCCTCCACATCCCCGTCGGTCATGCCGGCGTAGAGCGGGATCGTGATCATCTCATCATAGAGCTTCTCCGCCCGCGGGCAGAGTCCCCTCTCATATCCAAGCGCCTGATAGTACGGCATGCAGTAGACCGGGATATAATGGACATTGCAGTGGATATTCTCCGCCGTCATCGCATCAAAGAATTCCCGCCGCCCGATGGTGAGCTTCTCCGGATCCAGACGCAGGATGTAGAGATGCCTGGTCTCACTCACACCGTCCCGAACCTTCTGCAGCGTAAGCTGCGGGATTCCGGCGAACGCCTCATTGTATCGGTGCACAATGGCGAGCTTTCTGGACTTGAATTCCTCCAGCCGATCCAGCTGAGACAGGATGAGTGCCGCCTGGATATCCGTCAGGCGATAGTTGGTGGAGAGTTCCAGCATCTCATAGTACCACGGCCCGTCCGGTTCTCCCTTCATCAGGGACGGATCCCTGGTGATGCCGTGTGTGCGGTACAGCAGCAGCTTCCGGTACAGTGCCTCGTCATTCGTGACGACCGCTCCGCCCTCTCCGCCGGTGATGGTCTTGACCGCATGGAAGGAAAAGGTCGTCATATCCGCTATGGATCCCACCGGTCGGCCGTCAACGGTCGTTCCGATGGAGTGCGCGCCGTCCTCGATCATCATTAACCCGTGGCGGTCGGCCAGCTGCCGGATCGCCGTCAGATCTGCCGTGGTGCCGGTGAAATCCACCGGGATCACTGCCCGGGTGCTCGACCGCAGATTCTGTTCGATCGCGTCCACATCGATATTCCAGGTCCTGTCATCAATATCCGCAAAGACCGGTCTCGCGCCGACAAACCGAAGGCAGTTTGCGCTCGCCGCGAAGGTGATGGGCGTTGTGATCCCTTCGTCTCCGCTCTCCAGGCCGGCCGCCATACAGGCGATATGAAGCGCCGCCGTTCCGTTGGCACAGGCGACGGCATACTTCGCACCCGAAACCTGACAGAGGCGATCCTCCAGTTCCCGGATCTTCGGGCCGGTCGTCAGGAAGTCGCTCCTTAATACCTCCGTAACAGCGGCGATGTCCTTTTCATTGATATCCTGTCTGGAATAGTGCAGCGCCCGCTCCGGTGTCCTTACCGGTGTGCCGCCTGCCGCGGCGGGGCGGTCTGCATGTTCGTTCGTTCCTTTTCCCACGCTTTCTTCGATCCTCCTGATACAGGGTGCCCGGCCATGCCGCCGATCGGCAGCCGCGCGGCATCCCCACCCGTCAACTGTGAAGATCCGTCTTTAATCTCTCGCGGATGTCCTCCACCGAAAGCCACTCGGTGTTGTTGCCGGAATCATAAGAGAACCCCTCCGGCACCCTCTTCCCGCCCGGTGCGGGGGTCTGCCATTCATTAAAGGTGACCTGCGGGTAGATCACGAAATGATTCTCGTACTCCCAGGTATTGGGTGCGTCCTCCGGTGTTACCATGATCTCATCCAGCTTTTCTCCGGGACGGATGCCGATCTCTCTGGTCGCATGCCCGGGCGCCATGGCCTCCGCCAGATCCGGGATCCGGAAGGACGGGATCTTGCTGATAAACGTCTCACCGCCCTTGGCTTCCGCCAGAGCTTTGAGCACCAGTTCCACTCCCTGCGGCAGGGAGATCCAGAACCGCGTCATACGCTTATCCGTGATGGTGAGCTCCGCATCGCCGCGCTCCAGCGCCGCCTGAAAGACGGGGATGATCGATCCGCGGCTTCCGGCCACGTTGCCGTAGCGCACGATGGAGAAATTGATATCCTTGGCACCGGCATAGGCGTTCGCCGCGATGAAGAGCTTATCTGATACCAGCTTGGTGCCGCCGTACAGGTTGACCGGATTGACCGCCTTGTCGGTGGAGAGTGCCACCACCCGCTTCACGCCGGTATTGAGGGCGGCGTCGATGACATTCTGTGCGCCGTGGATATTGGTCTTGATCGCTTCCGAGGGATTGTACTCACAGGCGGGTACCTGCTTTAAGGCCGCCGCATGTACGACATAATCCACTCCCTCCATGGCTCTTTCCAGTCTGGCGGCGTCCCGGACATCCCCGATGAAGAAGCGCAGGTGATTCCCCTCGTAGTGGGCGTATTCCTGCTGCATGTTGAACTGCTTGAATTCGTCGCGGGAATAGATGATGATCTTTTTCGGATGGTAGTGATCGAGCACGTAGCTCGTGAAGCAGTGGCCAAAGGATCCGGTCCCCCCGGTCACCAGGATCGTCTTGTCATCAAGTAAGTGTCCCATTCTTCCTCTCCCCGCACTGAATCTATTTCAATTCCTGCCCGATGGCGAGCAGTGTCGCTGTCATCGGCAGGACGCACTGGTATTCATAGGCTTCCTTGCTGTAATAGGCCGGCCGGAAGACTCTCAGGGCCTGCATGGCATTTTCGACCCGCTTGCGCTGATCGGGGTTCATGCGGTCCAAAAAGGGCTGAAGCTTGTCCAGCTCCGCTTTGAGCTTGGTATTGGTGACGCTCCCGTTGGCATCGGCCGCCTTCTGCACCTCCTCGGTGAGCTCCGGCACGTTGGCGATCAGTTTCTGTATCTCTTGATCTGTCATATTAGCCCCTTTCTGTCCGATCCTTCCTGCAAACCGCCGAAAAAAGAACAGAGAAAATTATACCGCAGATCCATGGTTGCGTCAATTTGGGAGGATGCCCGAAGGGACACCATCTTGTTTAACGAGATCTATCGATGCAAGTTTGACGGCCTCGGGATCGGCCGTGTAGAAAGAGACCGGGATTTCGCAGCGAATCTGGGCTTCTACCACTCAGATCTGATAGTCGTCCCCGTCGGAGCGCCGGGAAAGATCATAGAGCGTATGACTGTCCAGATAGTCACTCATCACACGATCCAGACCGCGCCAGAATTCAATGGTTGTGCACTCCGCGGCGCGTGAACAGTCTCCGTTCCCGTTTAAGACCGGGCAGTCCACCGGGGTGAGATCCCCCTCCATCGTCCGCAGGATGTCGCCGACGCGGATCTCCTCCGGCCGCCCGGCCAGACGATAACCTCCGCCCGCTCCGCGCATACTGTGCAGAAATCCCGCTCTGCTGAGCGCCGCGACGATCTGCTCCAGATACTTCACCGTGATATCCTGCCGTTTCGAAATATCCTTCAGGGCGATGTATTCGCCGGTGTCATGCTGTGCGAGGTCGATCATCAGTCGGAGCGCATAGCGTCCTTTCGTCGAGATCCTCATGCGGTCCGCTCCTTTCTCACGGCATCGTCCTCCTCAAACCGGAACATGTTGAGAAAGGCTCTCGCCCGCTCTGTCTCAGGCGCCGCAAAGAATTTTCCGGGCGCCCCCTCCTCTACGATCTGTCCGCCGTCCATAAAGATCATCCGGTTCGCGACCGCCCTGGCAAAGGCCATCTCATGCGTGACGATGAGCATCGTACGATCCTGTCTGGCCAGCTCGAGCATGACATCCAGCACCTCACGGACCATCTCGGGATCCAGCGCCGCGGTCACCTCGTCAAAGAGCAGGATCTCCGGGTGCATGATGAGCATCCGTACAATGGCGACCCGCTGCTTCTGCCCGCCGGAAAGCTGCCGGGGGTATGCCTTTCCCCTGTCGGCCAGCCCCACGCGATCCAACAGCTCCAGGGCCTCCCGCTCCGCATCCCGCGGATCCCGCCCAAGGACCCTGCGCGGCGCCAGTGTGATATTGTCCATCACCGTCAGATGCGGGAACAGATCATAGCTCTGAAACACCATCCCGATCTTGCGCCGGATCGTCGGCAGATCCTTCGCCCCCGCGCGGACGGGTTCCCCCTTGAGGAGGATCTCCCCTCCCTGAATGGGCTCCAGTGCATTGATGCACCGCAAAAGCGTCGATTTCCCGCAGCCCGAGGGTCCGATGATCACAACCACCTCCCCCTGACGGATCGTCAGATCGATCCCGTCAAGGATCGTCCTGTCATCAAATTGTTTGGTGACCCCGCGGAGGGTCAGTACTTCGTCACGCATATGCTTTCTCCCGTTTCTCCAGGAAACGCGCCAGCATGCTGATCGGGAAGCATGCGGCAAAATACAATAGCATCACCGACAGATAAACACCGAATGCCGCGTTCGGGCTCACCATGCGGTTCGCCTCGATGATCTGCTGCGCCACCTTGATGACCTCCACCACCCCGATCATGAGGACCAGACTCGTGGTCTTGATCATCCGGGTGATCAGATTGACGGAGAGCGGCAGGAGCCTTCGGAGCGCCTGCGGGAAGATGATATAGCCGTAGGTCTGCGGCAGAGTGAGTCCCAGCGCCGCCGCGGACTCGTATTGATGCTTCGGGATCGAGGTGATCGCCCCGCGCACGAGATCGCCCATTTCCGCAGTCCCCCAGAGGGAAAAGACGATCACCGCCGAGGCCTCTCCCGAAAGATCCCATCCAAGCGCCCGGGTGGTCCCGAAAAACACCAGAAACAGCAGCACCAGCTGCGGCATGATCCGCATGATCTCCAGGTAGATCTTCAGGATCGCCCGGAGAACAGGGTTCTTCCTCGTCATGAGGGTCCCGAGCAGGATCCCCGCCGGGATGCTCACGGCCACCGAGAGGAGGCTTAACTTCATCGCGACCCACAGCCCGCCGAGGAGGCGCAGGAGATTATTCCCTTTTAATAATACCTCAAGTCCCAAAGCCTGCATAGCGCATCCTCTTCTCCAGCACCGTCCCCAGGATGCCCACCGGCAACAGAATGAGCAGGTAGAAGACAACCAGCAGGAACAGTGCCTCCGTCGTATCGTAGTAGAGACCGATCAGATCCTTGGCAGTAAACATCAGATCCATGAGTGACACGGCAGAAAAGACCGAGGTCTCCTTGAGCAGAAAGATCATGTTGGCCACCAGCGCCGGCAGGCTCACCGTGAGTGCCTGCGGCAGGATCACATACCGCAGCGTCTGCACCTTTGTCATACCGAGAGACAATGCGCTCTCCTCCTGGATCTGCGGGATCGCCTCCAACCCGCTGCGAAAAGCCTCCGCCATGTAGCTGCCGCCCAAGAACGTCAGCCCCGCCACCCCGCAGGCCGCCGGAGTCGTCCGGATCCCGATCTTCGGCAGTCCGTAATAGATGAAAAAGAGCTGGATGAGCAGCGGGGTGTTCCGCGAAAGCTCAATGTAGACGGAAACGATCGCGCGCAGGACCGGAATGCGGTAGTACTGCACCGCCGCACAGGCGAGACCCAGAACAGCCGAAAACAGAACACCCAGGAGGCCGAGCTTCAATGTCAGCAGCGCGGCCTCCTGATAGAGCGGCAGATATTCCCTTAAGACAGACAGATCCATCCTTACACCCGCCTCCGGTCGAGGAACTTGGCCAGCATCATGCCGATCGCCTGCAGGATCTGCACGAGCGCCACCAGGACGACAACAGTCACGATCATGATCCCGGTCTCGTACCGGTAATAGCCGTAGCGGATGGCGATGTCCCCCAGTCCCCCGCCGCCGACGACGCCGGCCATGGCGGAATAGCCGAGGATCGTGCCCAGGGAGATGGTGACGCCGACTAAGAGCGAGGTCCTCGCTTCACCGATCAGCACCTGAAAGATGATCGTCCGGATCCCGGCCCCCAGACTCACCGCCGCCTCGATCACGCCCCGGTCCACCTCCTTGAGAGAGGATTCCACCATGCGGGCGATAAAGGGAGCCGCCGCGATGGTGAGCGGGACGATCGTCGCCGTGGAGCCGTAGCTCTTGCCCACTAAGAGCCGCGTCAACGGGATCACGAGGATCAGCAGGATCAGGAACGGAACACTGCGCAGGATATTGACGATGATATCCAGAATGCGGTACAGGACCGGTCGCGGCCGGATCCCGTCCCGATCGCTGACGGCCAAGAGCACCCCCAGCGGAAGTCCCAGCAGATAGCCGAACAGCGTCGAGAACAGCACCATGTACAGCGTGTCTCTGACGCCCTCCAACAGCATTTTGATCGTCTCGGTATCCCAGCTCATATCCCGCTCCCTTCACTCTGGGTCTCACTGTATGCCTTTGTGTAGATGAGACGCTTCGCCGCATCCGTCCGGGGGGCATCAAAGACCTCCCTCGTGCGGCCGCTCTCCACGATCCGTCCGTACTCCAGCACCGCCACCCGGTCACAGATCTGTTCCACCACGCTCATCTCATGGGTGATCACCACCATGGTGATCCGGTACCTCTCATTGATCTCCTTAAGAAGCTGCAGAATGGACTGCGTGGTCTGCGGATCCAGGGCACTGGTCGCCTCATCGCACAGCAGCACCCGCGGTTTCGATGCCAGCACCCGCGCGATGGCGACCCGCTGCTTCTGACCGCCGGAAAGCTGTGCCGGATAGGCCAGCGCTTTATCCGCAAGTCCCACCTGCTCGAGGTAGGTCACCGCTTCCACTCTGGCCTGACGCTTCCGCACCCCCGCGATCTCTAACGGAAAGCACACATTGTCGAGAACGGTCCGCTGCATGAGAAGATTAAAGTGCTGAAAGATCATGCCGATATCCCGCCTGGCAAGCCGAAGCTCCCGATCGGTGAGCTTTAACAGCTCCTGCCCGCCGATGACGATCCTGCCGCCGGAGGGCTTCTCCAGGAGATTGAGGCAGCGCACCAGCGTGGATTTCCCTGCACCGGAGAGCCCGATGATCCCGAAGATCTCCCCCTCCTCGATGGAGAAGTTCACATCCTTCAATGCTTCGGTGTCTCCGCTCTTAGCCTGATAGGTTTTTTCCAGATGTTCGATCTCTATGAATGCCATGACTGTCCTATCTTATTCACAGAACAGCTCCGTGCCAACGAATGAGCCGACACGGAGCCTTTCCTTAAGTGCCGAGTACTGTATTCTCAATCAAACGGAATGACTGCGCCGTCGTAAGTGTTCTTGATATAATCCCGGATCGTATCGGATTTCAACACTTCCACCAGCGCGCGGATCCCTTCATTGTTCTCATTGCCCTCCTTAACGGCAATGATGTTCACATAGGTTTTCGCCGCTTCGGAATCGCTCGCTTCATAAGCGATGGCATCCTTGCCGACCGAGAGTCCCGCTTCCAGCGCATAATTGCCGTTCAGGACCACAAAGGCGGACTCGCCGATGACACGGGCAACCTGTGCTGCCTCAAGCTCCACGATCTTCACATTGTGCGGGTTGTCCACGATATCCCGGACCGTCGCCGTGAGACCGGCACCATCCTTTAATGTCAGGATCCCGTTATCCTGCAGCAGGAGCAGCGCTCTCGCCTCATTGGTGGTATCGTTGGGAACCGCGATCTCGTCACCGTCTGCGATGTCGGAGAGAGACTTCTTCGTGCCGGGATAGATCCCGAAGGGCTCATAATGGATGCCGCCCGCGTTCACCAGATGGGTCCCGTTCTCTTCATTGAAGGAATCAAGGTAAGGTACGTGCTGGAAGTAGTTGGCGTCAAATTCACCGGCCTCGACCACGAGGTTGGGCTGGACATAATCCTCAAATTCGGTGACCTTGAGTTCCCATCCCTGATCCGCGAGGATCTTCTTCGCTTCGCCCAGGATCTCCGCATGCGGTGTCGGAGAGGCTGCGACCGTGATGGTCCCGCCGGTCGTCACATCTGCCGGAGCCGCGTCAACCGCTGCCGGTGCCGCACCGGTCACGCCGCCTTCCACCACCAGGCT
>JAFPTK010000213.1 GCA_017400305.1 Lachnospiraceae bacterium
AACGCGAAGTTTGTCAAGAACCTTGATATTTAAGATACCGCACGGAAACCATTCATTTGCACGCGGGGACGGCTTGCGCCTCTGGTTCCGGCGTAGCAAACAAATGGTTTTCGTGCTGAAATTAATCTATCTTATCCGCGAACTCGAAATGCTTGCGGAGCGGGGCCTGTGGAGGCGTCGGTACTTATGCCCCGTTCTGTGGGGCATTATTACCGTTACGCCGCAACCGGAGCCGAGAGGCGTCCCCGCGAGTAAGCGTTCGAGTTCGCGGAGAGTTAAGAAGCAACTGTGAAAGGAACTAGTATGGCTGAGAGCGAGAACAACCAGATGACCCCCGGCGCGGAGCTGCCGGATGACATCTTTGATGTACCGGCAGCGGACAGGATCCGCGAGGTTGATCTAAAGAAAACGATGGAAACCTCGTTCATCGATTATTCGATGAGCGTCATTACTTCGCGCGCGTTACCGGATGTCCGGGACGGCCTGAAACCGGTGCAGAGGCGTATCCTCTACTCCATGATCGAGCTCAATAACGGACCCGATAAGCCGCACCGCAAATGCGCCCGTATCGTCGGTGATACGATGGGTAAATATCACCCGCACGGTGACTCCTCCATCTACGGCGCCCTGGTCAACATGGCACAGCCCTGGTCCATGCGGTACTGCCTCGTGGACGGTCACGGCAACTTCGGTTCGGTCGACGGTGACGGCGCCGCCGCCATGCGATACACCGAAGCGAGACTCACCAAGATCTCCATGGAGATGACGGCGGACCTGAATAAGAACACCGTCGATTTCGTCCCCAATTTTGATGAGACGGAGAAGGAACCTGCCGTCATGCCTTCCCGTTTCCCCAATCTGCTGGTCAACGGCACCACCGGCATCGCGGTCGGCATGGCGACCAACATCCCGCCGCACAACCTGCGGGAGGTCGTGCGCGCCTGCGTGAAGATGATCGAAAACCGCGTGAATGAAGATAGGGAGACCAAGATCGAGGAGCTTTTAGAGATCGTCAAGGCACCGGATTTTCCCACCGGCGGCATCATCCTGGGAACCAGAGGAGCGGAAGCCGCTTACCGCACGGGACGCGGAAAGGTGGTCTGCCGCGCGGTCACGGACATCGAGACCATGGACAACGGCAAGAGCCGCATCATCGTGACGGAGCTCCCGTACCTGGTCAACAAGGCCATGCTCATCCAGAAGATCGCCGAGATGGTCAAGGAGAAGAAACTGGACGGCATCACCGCTCTTCGCGATGAATCCGACCGGGAAGGGATGCGGGTCGTCATCGAGCTGAGACACGACGCCAATCCCAATGTCATCTTAAACCGGCTCTTCAAACACACCCAGCTGCAGGATTCCTTCGGCATCATCATGCTGGCACTCGTGAACGGCGAACCCAAGGTCTTAAGCCTGCCCGAGATGCTAAAGACCTACCTCGCCCACCAGGAGGATGTCGTCCGGAGGCGCACGGAATATGATCTGAACAAGGCGAAGGAGCGGGATCACATCTTACAGGGATTGCTCATCGCGTTGGATAATATCGATGAAGTGATCCGGATCATCCGCGGGAGCAAGACACCGCAGGATGCCAAAAACGAACTCATGTCGCGCTTCGGTCTCTCCGATGCCCAGGCGCAGGCTATCATCGATATGCGTCTCCGTGCGCTCACCGGATTGGAGCGGGAGAAGCTGGAAGCGGAGCATGCGGCGCTCGTCAAGGAGATCGAGCGCCTCACGGCGATCCTGGCGGATCGGAAGCTGCTCCTCACCGTGATCCGGGATGAGATGACCGCCATCGCCGAGCAGTACGGGGATGACCGCCGCAGCCGGATCGTTGCGGATGAGGGGGAATTTGAGGATGAGGATCTCATCCCCAATGAGAATACCATCATCGCCATGACGAGCTTAGGCTATATCAAGCGCATGAGCGTGGACAACTTCAAGGCCCAGAACCGCGGCGGACGCGGCATCAAGGGGATGGCGACCATCGACAATGACTACATCGAAGATCTGTTGATGACGCAGACCCACTCCTGGGTGATGTTCTTTACCAATTTCGGCCGCTGCTACCGGCTCAAAGCCTATGAGATCCCGGAGGGATCCCGGACAGCCCGCGGAGTGGCCATCGTCAATATCCTCCAGCTGAATCCCGGCGAGCACATCTCCGCCATGATCCCCGTCAAGGGACTTGACGAGTACAAGTGCCTGTTCATGGTGACGAAGCGCGGTATCGTGAAGAAGACGCCCATCAGCGAATTTTCCAATGTCCGCAAGAACGGTCTCATCGCTTTGAGCCTCATGGAGGATGACGAGCTGATCGAGGTCAAGACCACGAGACCGGATCAGGAGGTCTTCCTGGTCACGAAGAACGGCATGTGCATCCGCTTCAGTGAGAAGGATGTCCGACCGATGGGCCGCACGGCCCGCGGTGTCCGCGGCATCAACTTGGATCCCGATGACGCAGTCGTCGGCATGCAGAAGGAGAGCCAGGGAGAGACCCTGCTCATCGCCTCCGAAAACGGCTACGGAAAACGGACGAAGCTCACCGACTTCCACTTACAGCGCCGCGGCGGCAAGGGCCTTCGCTGCTACAAGATCATGGAAAAGACCGGCGACGTCGTGGGGATCAAGGCGGTCAATGACGAGCATGAGATCATGATCATCACCACCGGCGGCGTCATCATCCAGGTCCGCATGGAGGATGTGAGCATCTTAGGCCGCGCGACCTCCGGGGTCCGTCTCATCCGTCTGGATGAAGGCGTCAAGGTCGCCAAGATCGCCAAGGTGAGAGAGCGCGTGACGGATTCCGATTCCGAAAACGAGCAGGAGATCGATGTAGA
>JAFPTK010000214.1 GCA_017400305.1 Lachnospiraceae bacterium
CCTGATAAGCGGTTCTTCGGCGGGTATGGCCCGATTCGCATTGGAGCGCTTGGCGAAACGGGTTTCATGCGGATGCTTAGCCGCAAGTTCCCATGTCTGAGCGAAGCGAGTTTGGAACTTGCGGCTAAATTCGAGCGGAGCATGGAAACCCGATTCGCCGCTCCCCTGCGGATCGGGCATACCCGCCGGGAACCGCTAATCCTGCAGGCTCAGACAGCGGCCGCGCGGGCAGGCTTTTTGCTCCCGGCGGCAGAGAATCCTGCGCGCACCTTGCAGGACTCATAACCGGCATGTCGGGCCGCAGGGCCGTAAATGTGACGACAATTCGACGGAGGAAAATCGTTTGACCTCGCATCTCCTTTGTGCAACCTGCACAAAAAACTTGCATTTTACCTTTCCATGCAATCAAATTGACATGATTTTCTCACGATTCCATCGGAGGCAGATATGCGGAAGACTTCCACTAAGATCCTCATCACCCTGATCGTCATTGCCGCCTTTGTTCTGTTATGTGTGCTGTTATCCATGCGGCGGGTGGATACCTTTGAAGACAAGTATGCGGGCGTGGACCTGACCACGGAAGTGGCCGGCATGGAGCGGACCGGAACCTATACCGGTTATCTGAATGCCCACGCCGATGCGGCGACCCCGGCGGGCAGTATCCCGGTGGATCTCGAGCACTTCACGGCGGACGGCGATGTCCATGCGGTGGAGGATCTGGAAGGGGAGGCGCATGCGCTCTATACCGAGACCGGCTCCACGGTCACCTTTACCGTAGATGTCCCCGAGGCGGGCTTCTACCGTCTCCATACCCGGTATCTGCTCCCCGAGTCCCGCGGCGTCGCGGCGGAGCGCTGTGTCTACATCAACGGCGAGATCCCCTTTGAGCGGGCCCGCAATGTCAGCTTCACCCGGATCTGGACCAACGGCGGTCCGGTGCGGACGGATAACCGCGGCAATGAGATCCGTCCCTCGCAGGTGGAGATCTTTGCATGGCAGGAGGCCTTCTTCAACGATGATATGGGCTACGTGGTCGACCCCTACCTGTTCTATTTCGAGAAGGGGAAAAACGAGCTGGCTCTCCGGGCGGAGAATGAGCCGATGGCCATTGCCGCTCTCTCACTGGAAGGCGTGACCTCTGCGCCGAGCTACGAGGAGTACCTGGCCGCCCATCCGCAGGCCGGCGGCGACGGCGCCGCAAGGTTCTCCGACATCGTCCAGGGCGAGGACTCCACACGCCGCTCGGAATCCTCTCTGTATGCGAAGTATGACCGCTCCAGCCCCACGACCATTCCCAACAGTGTCACGAAGACGCTCCTTAACTACGTCGGCGGCGATACCTGGCGGAGCTCCGGGCAGTGGATCGAGTGGGAATTCTCGGTTCCCGAGGACGGTTATTACAATATCACCATCAAGGGCAGACAGAATTACTCCCGGGGCAATGTCTCGAGCCGCCGGGTCCTCATCGACGGGGAGATGCCCTTCCGGGGTCTGGACGCGGTGTCCTTTGCCTATGCCAATGACTGGGAGTACAAGGATCTCGCCGACGAGAACGGTGTCCCCTACAACTTCTATCTCACGGCCGGCACGCACACGATCCGGCTGGAGGCCACCCTCGGCGGGGTCGGTCCCATCCTGTCGGAGTTGGAGGATTCCACCTTCCGTCTGAATCAGATCTACCGCAAGGTGCTCGTCTATACCGGCGCGACGCCGGACCAGTACCGCGATTACCACATCAACACCACCTATCCGGAGATCATGAAGGCCATGGATCTGGAGTCCAAGCGGCTTTACAAGATCGTGGATGATATGGTGGCGTTCAGCGGACAGAAGGCGGACAACATCGCTTCCGCCCAGGCGGTGGCGCAGCAGCTGGAGCGCTTCTGCCGCAAGCCTCAGAATATCACGACGGAATTCGTCACCTTCAAGGACAATATCACGAGCCTCGGCACGGCCTCCCTCCGGATGAGCGAGACCAAGCTGGATGTGGACTACATCGCCGTGACCGGCACCGGTACCGCTCCCGCCAAGCGTCAGGCCAATTTCTTCTCCAAGCTGGGGCATGAGGCCAAGTCCTTTGTCGCCTCCTTCGTCGTCGATTACAATTCCGTCGGCGATGTCTACGAGGATGTGGATAAGAATCAGCTCGTCAAGGTCTGGGTGCTGACCGGCCGCGATCAGGGCACGATCCTTAAGACCATGGTGGATGACACCTTTGTCCCCGATACCGGCGTCAAGGTCAACGTCGAGATCGTCGATCCGTCGGCGGTGCTCAATGCCGTCATGGCGGGCCGCGGCCCCAATGTCGTCCTGTCCATCGGCGCGGACCAGCCCGTCAACTACGCGCTGCGTAACGCCGCCGAGGATCTGACCCAGTTCCCGGACTGCAAGGAGGTCCTTTCCCATTACTCCGAGAGTTCCTATGAGCAGTACCGCCTGGATGAGCACATCTACGGCATCCCGGAGACCCAGACCTTCAATGTCATGTTCTATCGCGAGGATGTCATGGAGGAGCTGGGGCTTCCGATCCCTCAGACCTGGCAGGAGCTCATCGAGGAGTTCCCGACCATTCAGGGCAACAACCTCTCGGTCGGCATCCCGACGGCGGCCGGTTCCTCCAGTGTGGCGACGGCTTCCACGCAGATCATGAGCAATGTCCCGGATCTGTCCCTGTATTTCTCTCTTCTGTTCCAGTACGGCGGTGACATGTACAATGCCGCCGGCACCAAGACCGTGGTCAACGATGAGGCCGGGATCCGCGCCTTTGACGACTATGTGCGGTATTTCAACGACTACGGCATCCCGACGGTCTACGACTTTGTGAGCCGTTTCCGTTCCGGCGAGATGCCGCTTGGGATCGCAGCCTATTCCACCTACAACACCCTGATGGTCTCCGCGCCGGAGATCCGCGGTCTCTGGGACTTCACCGTGATCCCGGGGACGGAGCGCGTCGCCGCCGACGGCTCGACCTACATCGACCGCTCCGACTTCATCACCGGAAGCGCCACCATGATGTGCACCACGGCGGATCCGCAGCTTAAGCAGAACTCCTGGGAGTTCATGAAGTGGTGGGCACAGCCCGAGACGCAGATCCGCTTCGGGCGTGAGATCGAGGCGCTCTTAGGCTCCAGCGCCCGGTATGCCACAGCCAACCGGGACGCCTTCTCCAATCTGTCCTGGTCCATGGATGACATCGCGGTGTTAAATGCCCAGTGGGATGAGACCCGCGGGATCCGCGAGGTTCCCGGCGGTTACTTCACCGGGCGTCACATCAGCAACGCGATCCGCAAGGTCATCAATGAGAAGGTCGACTCCCGCGAGACCATCATCGACTATTCGATC
>JAFPTK010000215.1 GCA_017400305.1 Lachnospiraceae bacterium
CGTCAACAGCTCGATATCATCCCGCCCGGAAAACCTCTCCTGGATCCGGAGACCGGTCGTACCTTCCCTTCCGTCGATAAATACCTTTGTCTTCATCCTGCTCTCCTGAACTACCTTTACCTGTTCTCTCAAACATGAGTATACGACGTCTCCCGGACGGAGTCAAAGGGGAGTGAGTCACCGGGGACGGTTCTTTTTGACTCATCGGGATCCCTTGCGTAATGCGGAAGGCCGTGTGATAATAAGGTGTTGCACCCGATCGGCGTGGGAGGAGGAAAAAAGATGAACCCGATGCTCTTACTACAGATGCAGCAGAGATTTCTCCAATTTCAGCAGGAACACCCGAGGTTTATGCCTTTTCTGACTGCTGTCAGGGATCACGGACTGGAAGAGGGATCCGTGATCGATATCAAGGTCACCACCCCGGACGGCAAAAACCTGGCGACGAACATCAAATTGAACGCCAATGACATGGAGGCGATCCAGACGCTCCTGAATACAGATTTCACGCAATGACAGTAGACGCATATTTCAATCCTGATTTCACCTGGCCCGGCAGGATCTTTTTCTTCTCGGTCGCACTTTTGGGCATCCTGCTGTGCGATCTGATCCTGTGGGGATGGTGTGTGATACGCACAGACCGAAGAGAGGAGGCGCATGTCCGAACGGACAGATACCGGAACCTGCTCTGTCGCTTCTATGAGCTGGTGATCGCCGCGACCTCCGTCATGTCCTTTGCCTGCGCGTATGTCGTATTAAATCATGTCTACTCGCTTTATCGGGGAGATACGACGGATGAGCTCCTGGCAGGTTTTTTGAATATCTGGGAGAACTGGAAGGATTTCGCGCTGCTGTTGCTGATCTGTCTCTCCTGTGTCGCAAACACCCTTCTGGACAAAGTGTTCATTCCTCTGAAAAGGATCAAAAGGGAACAGATCGCCGAGATCCGGATGCTGGGGATGTTCTACGCGATCATCGTATTGCTGTACCTCAATATCATCGGGGATTCCAGTGAATACAGCCCGGTGATGATGTACTATCTGGGGCTCATGGTCGGACGATTTGTCTACTTCGATGCTTCTTTGCGGGACTTCCTGTATGCCATGAAGAATATCTTTTTCTGCCTTCCGATGCTGATCATGGGACTAGCGCTGTCGGGCTCGATGAGTTTTCTGGGTTTTCAGGCGGGATTTCTGTTAGAGCGGAATTACTATATCGTCGGTGTCTTCTACACGCATCTTTTCCTGCTCGCGGCCGTCTTTGTGATCAACATCTGTCAGAGTATCCTCTTCCGCAAGCGGTAAAAATGGAGTCAAAAAGAACCGTCCCCTTTGACTCCAAATTCGATGTCCTGTCCGGCGATGGTGAGGGTGTAGACACCTGGCTGCAGGGAGAGTTCCTTAAGGTCCAGGGTCAGCGGGTCGGCTCCGGTCATGAGGGAGCCAAGGGTCCCTTCCCCGCAGGTGACGACCGCGCCGCTGTCGTCGGTCCCGCGGATGAGATACGCCGTTTCTTCGACGGGTGTCGGAAGTGTCCCCAGGAACGAGACCGTCAGGATCCCATCGTCATATGAGGCCGCTGTCAGGCTGAAAAGTCCCTCCGTCGAGGCAGCCGAGCCGGTGATCGCTTCATTCAAAACGGGAGCTTCTTCCGCGCAGGAATCCACCGCCTCTTTGTCCTCGGTCAGAGGAGCTTCGGGCGCTTCGGTTTCCGCGGCCGCCTCCCCCATGGGTTCGGCGGCTTCCTGCGCCGACTCGTAAGAGGCGCTGTCTGACTGGGAAGTGGCGGCATCGTGGGTATTGCTCATGCGAATGATCGCAGGGAAAGCCACAAGGATCGTGAGGAAAGCCGCCGCCGCGATCGGAAGAGCAAGGAATACCACCCTTTTCGCGGACAGAGTCCTTCTGCCCTCTTTCCGCGCCGGCAGAGCGTGAAGCTCATAGGCCGCTTCCTCTATGTATTTGGGATCGATCCCCGAGAGGGCATCCATCAACTGATCACGGTTCACAGCTCGTATCCTTCCTGTAGGAGGGCTTTCTTAAGTTTCTGCCGCAATCGGAAAAGCAGTGATTTGACGGCGGATTCGTACATGGAACAGGCGGCGGCGATATCCGAGAGCGCATCCACGTAGAAATATCGCCTCACAAAGACGATGCGGTCATTGGTGTCCAGGGTTCCGAGAAACCGGTTGATATGCTGCGTAAGGAGGGAGTGATCCACCTCGTCTTCCGTGGTGGAAGACGAGGCGACTTCCCACAGCTCGTCCAGCGCGAGACTCGTTTCACCGGATCCCCGCTTCTGAGAATGTGTCTTGCGGTAGAGGGTGAGTGCGTGATTCCTTACGATCGTCGCCAGGTACGGAGCCAGTCTCTCGGGGCGCTCCGCGGGCATGGTATTCCAGGCCGAAAGATACGTATCATTGATACACTCCTCCGAATCCTCCGCGTTGGAGACGATGTTCATCGCGATCTTTCTGCAATAGGCACCGTATTTCCCGTTCGTCTCCGAGACGGCATGTTCGCTTCTGGCCCAATAAAGGTCAACGATCTCGCGGTCCTGCATCTTCCCCCTGTCAGTCCTTACAGCTGTCTGATCAGCGACAGGAACTCCATCCTGTCCGCGTCATTTAAGTCAAGCTCTGCGATCTGTCCGGCCACATCCCTCATGCTGAGTCGGCCCGTGTATTCGCTGTCGTTTAAGATCATGCCGCACGTTGCGACATAGGCTGCAAAAAGTGTATCACAATTCGGTGTCTTCGTGTAGCACTCCGAACGGATCGGAAAATTCATCAGCCGGGATTCCTCCCCTTCGGGCTCCTTGTAACGGACGGAGACCATCATCCACTCATCCGGGTAAGTGCCCGCTTCGACATAATCCCGATCCTGGTACCGGAGCGGGATGGATGTGCCCCCGTACTCCTCATTCAGCCGGATCTCGTACATCACGGTCATCTCATGCCCGCTCCCGATCTCCCCGCCGTCTTTGCTGTCGTCGCGGAAATCCCCTGCTGCCATCTGCCTGTTTTCGTAACCGATCTGGCGGTATTCGGACACCGCTTCCGGATTAAACTCGATCTGGAATTTGACATCCTTTGCCACCGTAAAGAGCGTGGAATTGAATTCGTCCACGAGGACTCTCTTGGCCTCGGAGAGGCAGTCGATGTAGGAGTAGTTGCCGTTCCCCTTGTCTGCAAGCGTCTCCAGGGTCACCTCGTTGTAATTGCCCGTACCGAAGCCTAAGACGGACAGAAATACACCGCTTTCCTTTTTCTCGGAGATCAGTTCCTCAAGCTCCGATTCGGAGGTGATGCCCACATTCAGATCGCCGTCGGTCGCCATGATGACACGGTTGTTACCGCCCCTGATGAAGAATTTCTCCGCGAGCCGATAGGCGGACCGGATGCCGTCCCCGCCGTTGGTGGAACCGGAGGCATCCAGCGACCGGATGGCCCGCTTGATCACGCTGTGTTCCCTGCCGCTCACACCGGACAGCACGATCTCCGAGGAGGAGGCATAGGTGACGATGGATACCCGGTCTTTGTCATCGAGGTCATCGACGAGCATCTCCAGCCCCGTTTTCAGAAGCGGCAGCTTGTCATAGCTCTTCATGGACCCGGAGACATCGACCAGGAAGACGATGTTGGACGCCACATCCTCGATATCGGACAGCTCCTTTGCCTTGATGCCGAGTGTTACCAGCTTCGTCTCCTCGTTCCATGGGCAGTCGATGATGGACGCGTTGACCGCAAAGGTGTCATTGCGGCCGGGACCGAGATAATCGTAATGGAAATAATTCACCATTTCCTCCGTGCGGATGGAACCGGCCGGAATATCGCGGAGCGTATAGCCATCATCAACCATCCTGCGGAAATTGGAGTAGCTCGCCGTGTCAATATCCGCGCCGAAGGTGGAGAGCGGGCAGCTTGCAACGCTGGTGAAGGGATTCTCCGGCAGAACTCTGTAATTCTCTCCGTTGCCAAAGGGAGGATAGTAATTCCCCGGGCAGAGCGTGCTGTTGTACCCGTCGCAGGACTTTTCTTCCGTTTCCGCGTATGCTTCCGCATACCCCTGCCAGGCCCCGCCGATCTCCGAAGCGATCGGAGCTTCCATGTCGTATTCGGCGAAATCCCGCCCGGGAGCAGTTGTCGCGGCCGCGGCGTCTTCCATGGCACTTAAGCCCCTTTCGGCAGAGGTTTCCGGATATTCCGCTTCGATATAGGTCGGTTCGGTTTCCGTCCGGCAGGCACTCCCCGCAGCGCTGTCGGCGCCGCATCCGGTCAGCGCGGACGCCGCCATTCCCGTGATGAGTGATAATGCGATAACCTTTTTCTTCATGATCGATCCCTCCTTTTGGACTGACGCATCTCTGTGCGTCATTTTTGCCGTTCTGACTGTATAGACGCAAAACGGAAACGGAGGTTTCGAAAAAAACGAAAAAAAATCCAAAAAAAATATCAGGGATCGCGGATGCGGTCCCTGATACCATCTCATCGTCGAAAGGCTATTATTTCTCCAGCTTTTTGTAGGTGATCGCCGCAAGAGCCGCTCCCAGTAACGGAGCCGCGATGAAGACCCACAGGGACGCGATCGGATCCGTATTGCCGTTTAAGAGCGCAAGGACCGCCGGCGCGATGCTTCTCGCCGGATTCACGCTGGTTCCCGTAAGGCCGATGCCGAAAATATGGACAAAGGTGAGGGTCAGGCCGATCACCAGACCGCCGAAGGAACCGTGTCCGGCCTTCTTAGAGGTAACCCCGAGGATCGTCAGGATAAAGATATAGGTGAGGATCAGCTCGACGATCAGTCCGGCCAGCGCACTGCCCCCCACGCCCGCGAGGCCGTTCGCTCCGTAACCGCCGGTCCTGTCCGTCACGCCGCCGAGGGAAAAGATCACGGCGAGCAGGATCGATCCGACGAACGCACCGATGACCTGCGCGATCACATATCCGATGAAATCCTTTTTATCGATCCCGCCGTTCATAAAAACGGCAAAGCTGACGGCCGGGTTGACATGACAGCCGCTGATATTGCCGATGCAATAGGCTTCCGCGACAATGGACAGGCCAAATGCCAGGGCCGTGAGGAGATACCCCGAACCGGAGGCTGCGTCACATCCGACCAGCATGGCGGTTCCGCACCCCATAAGGACAAGGACCGCCGTTCCAATGCACTCTGCCACGTATTTTTTCATTTTTGTCTCCTTTCCGGTCGCGGTATCCGATCCGCGAACCGCATTCATCGTATCACACCTCCGTGATCATTGCATCCCGGACTTTGGGCTCTCATTCCAGTTCTGCGAGACAGCGGGCACTGTTTAACTTCGCCCCCAGTGCACGGTACTCCCTGACAAAGGTCTCGGTATCCTGTTTCAGGGCATCCAGATCCCCCTCTTTCCCGGCAAGCTCCAGTGCCTTGGCCTGCTCATGCAGGCTGAGGGCTCCGATCGATCTGGACATACTCTTTAAGGAATGAACGATCAGGACAAAGTCATCCCTGTTTTTCTCCTGCTGGGCCTTTTCCAGCGCCGCCGCCTTCTCTTCCACCGACTCCGCATAGGTCTGCAGCGCAAAGAGATAGTCCTCGACATCACCGCAGTAATCCCGTCCCCTGTCGGGATCCAGTTCCCGGATATCCAGGATCTCCTGCGGAACCTCTTCCGGAGAAGCCTCCCGGGGTGCACTGCTTAGCGGCGCAGCCTCAGATCGGGGCGCCTCCTCATCCGCGGAGACATCCCGGGGCTTTTCCTGTCGGAGATCTCCGAGATAACGCGTCATCATCTCCTCCAGTTCGGATATGACGACCGGTTTCGACAGATAATCCACGAAGCCTTCCCGGAGAAGCTTCTCCTTATCTCCCAGGATGGCGCTGGCAGTCAGCGTGATGATCGGTATCCGCTCCGTCTTGGCCGGGTATAGCTCCTTCAGTCTGTGAAGGGTCTCGATCCCGTTCATCCCCGGCATGCGGTAATCCATGAACACGATATCATACTCCTGCTCACCGAATTTCCGGATACACTCCTCTCCGCCCGAGGCGGTATCGATGATCATCTCCGAACGCTTGAGTAACCCCTTCAGAACCTGGAGATTCATGGGCATATCATCCACCACGAGGATCCGCCTGCCCGGCGCGGTGAAATACCCCTTGCCCCCGTCTTCCTTCGCACTCCCCGAGGACACGGTCGGCAGGAAATCTCCCATCTCCTCCGGTTCCCGGATCCCCTGCCAGATACTGAAGTAGAACCGGGAGCCCTTTTCATAGATGCTCTCCACCATCAGCTCCGAATCCATCATATGCAGCAGCTGTCTGGTGATGGAGAGGCCCAGTCCGGCTCCCTCTATGCTCCTGGTACGGGTGACATCCAGCCGGTCAAACGGCACGAAGAGCTTGTCCATCTCCTCTGCACGGATCCCGATGCCGGTATCCGCGACCGAGACATTCAGCCGGATCCTGTTTCCTTCGGGATCTCTCTC
>JAFPTK010000216.1 GCA_017400305.1 Lachnospiraceae bacterium
GGACAAGACCAACCGGGTGCTCGGCAAGAAGCTGAGCGGAGTGACCAATGCCGTCATCCCCGGATTTTACGGGGCGCTTCCGGACGGGCGTGTCAAGACCTTCTCCAGAGGCGGCTCCGATATCACCGGCTCCATCGTGGCGAAGGCGATCCACGCGGAGGTGTATGAGAACTGGACCGACGTGTCCGGCTTCCTGATCGCGGATCCCCGCATCATCAAGAGCCCCCAGAAGATTGAGACCATCACCTACCGTGAGCTGCGCGAGCTTGCCTACATGGGAGCCAGCGTGCTCCACGAGGATGCGATCTTCCCGGTGCGCCAGGAGGGGATCCCCATCAATATCCGCAATACCAACCTGCCCGAGGACAGCGGCACCTGGATCGTGGGCAGCACCTGCCAGAAATCCAAATACATCATCACCGGGATCGCCGGCAAGAAAGGTTTCTGCGCGGTCAACATCGAGAAGGACATGATGAACACCGAGGTCGGCTTTGGCCGCAAGGTACTGCAGGCTTTTGAGGAGAGTGATATTTCCTTCGAGCATCTGCCTTCCGGGATCGACACCATGACCGTTTTTGTCCATCAGGATGAGTTCATGGACAAGGAGCAGAAGGTCGTGACCGCGATCCATCGTCTGGCGAAACCGGATACCATCGATATCGAGTCCGATCTGGCGCTGATCGCCGTCGTGGGACGCGGCATGCGTTCCACCAGAGGTACTGCGGGACGGATTTTCTCCGCGCTGGCGCATGCGCATATCAATGTGAAAATGATCGATCAGGGATCTTCCGAGATCAATATCATCATCGGTGTGGCCAACAGTGATTTTGAGGCCGCGATCCGCGCCATCTATGACATCTTTGTGGAGACGAGACTGTAAGCCCGAAAGCCAGGGAGAATTGCGAAAGGACCGGAGAGGGAAGTTGAAGCAGACAGAGCTGTTTAACAGATTGAATTATGGCGTGCTCGTGGTCGTGACAGCTTTGATCCTGGCGATCATTGCTCTGAACGGGAGCCTGTTTTACCGCATGACCAACGAGCAGGCGGAGATCATCGGGCGCGAGCAGCTCGAGACCGTGTCCGGTCGTCTGCAGGGCGTCCTGAAGGAGGCCGAGGTCAATCTGTGGCAGGCGGAGAGCGAGCTTGAGATCCTGCTCCAGCAGGGGGCTTCCGAGGAGGAGATCCTGGACTTCTGCAATCGCTGGAAGCAGGTGACCGGTTCCGTGAACGGCACCAATGTCTATGCCGCAGGCGATGATTGGTTTGTGATTCCGGACTTTGAAGAGCCGGAGGGTTTTGATGCAAGAGAGCGGGTCTGGTTTCAGGGGGCCCGCAAAAAGGGCGTGGGAAAGCTGTATATTTCCGCGCCTTATTTAGATGCGGTCACCGGAGATATGTGCTTTACCGTCTCCGTGCTGCTCAGAGACCGGGATGCCGTGCTGGGGATGGACTACACCCTCAGCTCCGTGCAGGAATCGATCCATGAGATCGCGGGCGAGGACGGAGGCGACGCGCTGATCATCAGCGGTTCCGGTCAGATCGTGGGTTATTCGGACGAGCGTGTGGTCGGACAGCTGGTCTCGGAGGCTCTGCCTCAGTATACCAATGTCTTTCAGCGGATCCTGTCCTCCGGCGAGGACAGCATGTATTTCAGCGCGGAGATCGAAGGCACGAAGAGCACGATCTTCTACAGCTGTACGGCCAATGAGTGGTATCTGATCTCCACCGTCAGCAACTGGAATCTCTACCGGAGCAGTTATATTCAGCTGATCCGCAATTCCATTCTGAACATGCTTCTGGTGGCCGGGATCATCGTCCTGTATTTGGTAAGCTATCGCAACCGGATGCGGGTGGAACGGCAGCTGCGCGCAGAGCAGGAAGCCTTTGAATCCCTCTCGTCCGAGCTGGACCAGCCGATGCGCAGGCTCCTGGAGCTGAGCAGCTACGAGGAGCTGCAGGAGAGCGGCAATCAGCGGGAGCACATGGGGCTGATCCGGGAATCCGCCTTTGCGCTGGATCATATGATCTCCGGGCTGCACTCCTTTATCGGCGCGGGAGAAGCGCAGAAGGAAAAAACGCAAAAGCTCTCCCCGAAGCCCCGGAGAGAACTGAGCGATCGGAGCAGTCATATCTTCCTGCTCGGGATCCTTGCGATCCTGCTGGTCACGATGCTGATCTCCATTCTGCTGACCTCGCGCATGATGCGTCAGGACGGAAACGACCGGATGCAGATGGAGGTCAACAATTATGCGCACGAGCTGAATCTCTGGATCGCCGAGCAGAAGAGCATACTGGATATGTTTGTGAGCGCGATCTCCTCCGATCCCGGGATCCTCGAGGACTACGATGCGGCCGTGCAATGGCTGGACGGGATCACGCGGCAGTATTCCACCATCTCGGTGACCTACATGACCAATCCGGAAGCGGAGCATACGGTCATCATGAACAACGGCTGGCAGCCGGATGAAGGCTGGAAGGTGGAAGAGCGGCAGTGGTACATCGATTCGAGTACCTCCGAGAAGGAGGACGGATTCAATATCTCCGCACCCTATTACGATGAGCAGACCGGGCTGTACTGTGTGACCCTCTCCGAGCGCGTCTATGACCGAAGCGGAGAATTTCTGGGGATCTTCGGTATCGATTTTTACCTGGATAAACTGACGCAGATCCTCAATGCGAGCTACTCGGACGACGGTTATGCCTTCCTGGTCGACAGTAACGGACAGATCATCAACCACCCGAACAAGGAATACGAGCTGAACGCGGGGAGAAGCGTGTCCGTGGAGCGCGGAGGCTATCTGGAGGCGGTCTATTCCGAGGATCCCGTCATGCTCAGGGACTATGACGGCCGGTGGAAGGTTGCCATGGCCACCATCGACCCGACCTCGAATTTCAGCATCATCGGCATCAAGAACTGGAGCGTGATCTACGGAAGCATCGTGACCTATGACCTCCTCTTCTTTGTCCTTTTCGGGATCTGTATGGGGATCATTGTTCTCCTGGTCAGTACCATGATACACTGGCAGGAGAGAGCCAACGAGCTGCTCAAGGAATCCGCGGAAGCGGCGAGACGCGCCGGACAGGCCAAATCGGACTTCCTGGCGCAGATGTCCCATGAGATCCGGACCCCGATCAATGCGGTCCTGGGCCTGAACGAAATGATCATGCGCGAGAGCAGCGAGACGGAGATCCAAAGCTACGCGGAGAACATTCAGAATGCCGGTCGGACGCTTTTGTCCCTGATCAACAGCATCCTCGATTTTTCCAAGATCGAGGATGGCAAGATGGAGATTCTTGCCTATAATTATGATACGGTATCCCTGATCAGCGATCTCGAGAATATGATCCGGGACCGGGCGGCCAAGAAGGGGCTGGAATTTATCATGGAGATATCGCCCGATCTGCCGCAGACCATGTTCGGGGATGATGTGCGGATCCGGCAGATCATCACGAACCTTCTGACCAATGCCGTAAAATACACCGAGAGCGGATCGGTGACCCTGAGGATCGAGGCCAGGGAACACACGGAGGACCGGTGCCTTCTGCATGTGGAGGTGCAGGATACCGGCGTGGGGATCCGAGAGGAGGACCGGGAGAAGATCTTCCAGACCTTCCAGCGGCTTGATACGGGCAAAAACCGTACCATCGAGGGGACCGGACTCGGCATCTCCATCGTGCAGCGTCTGCTGAACATGATGGGCAGCACCCTGCAGCTGGACAGCACCTATGGGGAGGGCTCGGTTTTCTACTTTGATCTGGAGCAGCGGATCTCCTCCAACAATCCGATCGGAGATTACAGAGAGCGCCGCCTGGGAGCCGGGAACGATCACCGGGCCGGAGAGTATGTCTACGCACCTGCGACCAAGGTGCTCTTTATCGATGACAATGAGACCAATCTGCTGGTGGACCGCGGACTGCTGCGCCGCAGCGGGATCCGGGTCGATACCGCGCTCAGCGGGCCCGAGGGACTGGATCTGGTCCGGCAGAATGTCTATGACATCCTTTTTGTCGACCATATGATGCCCGGCATGGACGGCATCGAGACCCTGCGCGCGCTGCGTGAGCAGAATCTTCTGACCGAGCAGACCGCCGTGATCATGATGACGGCGAATGCCATCACCGGCGCCCGGGAGGAGTACCTGAAGGAAGGCTTTGACGATTATCTGTCCAAGCCGGTGGATGTGGACCGGATGGAAGACCTTCTGGAAAAATATCTGCCGCAGGAGAAAATAGAGCACCGCCGGATCGAAAAGGCGGAGAAGAAAAAGGAACGGACGGAAGAACCCGAGATCGAGGAATCCGTGCCCGGAAAGCAGATCAGTCATGAACTCGGACTGCTCTACTGCGCGGGAAGTGAGGAGATCTACCGGGCTGCGGCACAGTCCTGGCTGGAATCCGACTTTGAGAACCGGCTTCAGGCGGCCTTCGATGCGTCGGACTGGAAGGAATACCGGCTCTGCGCGCACACGATCAAGTCCACGGCCCTGAACCTTGGAGCCAGAGGTCTGTCCGAGCTGGCCAAGTCCGTCGAGCAGCATCTGAAAAACAGCCCGGAGGGCGAGGGCGTGTCGGCCCGCAGGCATGAAGCATTGCTGAAGCTGTACCGGGAGACTTATGAAGAACTGAAACAGGATATGAATCCTTAAGCTTTTGCGGTGAAAACCCGAAGAGGGAGAGAAATGACAGAGAAAAAACGCATTCTGGTGGTGGATGATGATCCGGTGTACCGGATTACCGCCGGAAAGGTACTGGAACAATACGAGGTGATAACCAGGGAGGACGGACCCTCGGCACTTACGTTCCTGCGGGAACAGGGATGCGACCTGATCCTGCTGGACATCAATATGCCCGAGATGGACGGCTTTGCGGTCTTTGCCGCACTGCGCAAGCTCCCGGGATGCTCGGAGGTCCCGGTGATGATCCTGACCTCCGACGACGATGCCGAGACCGAGACCAAATGTCTGGAGCTGGGGGCGATCGATTTTATCGCAAAGCCCTTTGTCTCGAGCGTCATGCTGTCCCGTGTGGCCCGCATCCTGGAGCTGGAGGAGCTACGCAGACGTCTGGCGGCCAATCTGGAGAAGAAGACGCAGGAGGTCTCCGACATCCGCGACAAGTCGACCATCGACGAGTTGACGGGCCTGCGCAACCGGCATTACCTCGAGGAGGTCGTTCGGACCCATCTCGGTTCCGGGGATCCGGGCACGCTGATGATGTTCGATCTGGACAATTTCAAGGCCATCAATGATACCTACGGTCACGGCGCGGGGGATCAGACCCTTCGCACCCTGGCGGGGATCCTGCGGAAATTTTTCCGCGAGGAGGATGTGCTGTGCCGTCTGGGCGGCGATGAATTCGTGGTTTATGTGAGGAATGCGGTCTCCCGCATCGATATCGAGAACCGCGCGGCTGCCGTGATCACGGAGCTGATCCGCAGTCTGAAGGAGTATGGCTTTGAGACCAATTCCTCCGTTTCCATCGGAATCGCGCAGGCGCCGGATGACGCGGACACCTTTGAAGACCTTTACGCCGCGGCGGACCAGGCGCTCTACCGCATCAAGCTGAGCGGCAAAAATGATTACTGCTTCTACGGAGACTGCCCCGAGACGGGAGATCAGTCCCAGGATGTCGTGACGGCTTCCTATCTGGATGCACTGCTTTTGCGGGAGTCCTTTGAGGGACTGCTGCATCCGGATTTCAACCACTTCCAGGTGATCTATAACTGCATCCACCGGGTGGGAGAGCAAGGCGTGATCTCGAGCCTTGTGCTTTTGACGCTGCCGGCGGGGATGGCGGCCAATGAGGCGGAACATGAACAGGAGCTGATGGAGAAGGCGGCGGAGCAGACTTTGCCCTTAAGCGCGATCACCACGGGGTATTCCCTGCGCCAGTACATGGTGCTTCTGCCCGGAACGGATCCGGAGCGTGCGGAAGCTCTCTGCAAGGAGCTTCTGTCACAATATACTTCGATCGGCGGATCGGTCTATCTGCAGGTGCAGATCCATGAAGTGGGCGCAAAATAAGCGGTCGTTCCGTGTATCCGGGAAATGTCACAATTGCGCATACAATTGCACGAAAAGAAGTACAATTTAAGCATTGACTTTTCCGGATGCTTCTTGTATATTATTACTTGTCGCTGACATGAGCGACAAATGCGATAGTAGCTTAGTTGGTAAAGCGCCACCTTGCCAAGGTGGAGACCGCGGGTTCGAGCCCCGTCTATCGCTTGCATAAAAAATGACACACCGTAGGGTGTGTCATTTTTTATGGAGCGAAGCGGAGCCACTCACCCGCGGTGCGGGTTAGGTCTCCGCTTCGCTCCGGTCGGCGCAAGGCCGACGTCCACAGGACGTCGTGCGCCCCCGTCTATCGCTCGGATAAAACAAAACCACATCCGCAAGGATGTGGTTTTTGTTTTATGTGAGCGGCCGAGGGGCCGCTCACCCTACGGTGACCGCGGAGGAGAATATCTGAGCAGAAAAAAGATCTGCGCCGGTGGAAAAAGAGGATGGATTGCGCTAATATATAAGGGATGTGAAACCTGCGTTTGACAGCTTAAGCAAGACGCAAAGGAGTGTGAGACAAGGCATGAAGAACAGACGAAGTCTTCGTGAGACGACCAGGTATGCCATCCTGATCTCCCTTCTGCTTATTGTGATGAATATGGCGCTTGGGGCAGCACTGGTGCACCAGTCCAAGCAAGCCATGAAGACCGTGATCCGGAGTCGTATGATGGACATCTCCAGTTCCGCGGCGGATCTGGTGGATGGGGATGTGCTGGGACGCCTTCGGAAGGAAGATGAGGATACCCCGGAGTATCAGGAGACGCTTCAGATCCTGAAGGTATTTCAGGACAATATTGCGCTGGAATATATCTACGGGATCAGGGATATGGGTGACGGCACCTATACCTTCACCGTCGATCCGGCGGTGGAAGATCCCGGAGAATTCGGGGCGCCGGTGGCGGTCACCGATGCTCTGGTCCGGGCCTTTACGGGTGTTGATACCGTAGATGAGGAACCCTACGCCGATGCCTGGGGACACTTCTACAGTGCCTATTCGCCCGTTTTTGATTCGGAAGGGAAGGTGGCCGGCGTCATTGCCGTGGACTTCAGCGCTGCCTGGTATGACGGGCAGGTGCGAAAAAGCATCCTCACGGTGGTGGTCGGATGCGTTCTGTCCCTGGTGGCGGGACTTGCCATCATGCTGGTGCTGACGGGGCGCATGCGCCGCAGGTTCCGTACGATTTACAGTGATCTGAATACGCTGTCCGGAGAGATCGAATCGCTGAATGCCAAGGTGAGCGATCAGGAGATCGGCGGGATCGGCTTGTCCGGGCCGGAGGAAAATGCGATGAAAAATGCGGGCGAGTATATCGATATCGGCCTGCTGGCTGAGAAGATCCGCATCATCCAGGATCAGCTTCATGCGTACATCTCCTTCCTGCGTTCGCAGGCGACCATCGACAAGATGACGGGCGTCAACAACAAAGCGGCTTACATGAAGGTGGAGGAGGACCTGGACCGCCAGATCCTGGAGGCGGATCCGGAATTTACCATCGGCGTCTTTGACGTCAACGGTCTGAAGAATATCAATGACAATTACGGACATGCCATCGGGGATCGTGTCATCATCGATGCCGCGAATGTGATCCGGCATGTGTTCGGCGGGAAGAATACCTTCCGTGTCGGCGGCGATGAATTCATCGTGGTCCTGAACGGAGCTGTCAAGCCGCGCGCACTGGAGCAGCTGGCGGAGAACATGGAGGAGGAGCTGCTCCGCTTCAACCGGCAGGAGCGGAGCTACCCGACCGATCTGGCGATTTCGGCGGGCTTTGCGTCCTACAGCCGTGGGAAGGATCAGAACTATCTCTCGGTCTTCCGGCGGGCGGACGAAGCCATGTACCGCAACAAGGCGGAATATTATGAAAAGCATGCAGATCAAAGGAGAAAACCGGAGACCTGAGCGAATATGAGGGGATGCGCACCGTCGCATAAAAGGAGGAAAAATGGGCCACACAACTGCTTTCAATCCGTACCTGCCGTCCTGGGAATTCATTCCGGACGGGGAGCCCTACGTCTTTGATGGGAGGGTCTATGTCTATGGGTCGCATGACCGCTACGGCGGACAGACCTTCTGTCTGAATGACTATGTCTGCTGGTCCGCGCCGGTATCGGATCTCGGTGCCTGGAGATACGAGGGCGTGATCTATGAGAAGACGCAGGATCCCCTGAACCCGGATGGGAGAATGTGCCTTTATGCGCCGGATGTGACGGTCGGACCGGACGGAAGATATTACCTGTACTATGTATTGGACAAGGTGAACGTGGTCTCGGTGGCCGTTTGTGACACACCTGCCGGAAAATATTCCTATCTGGGCAATGTCCATTACGCGGACGGAACCCTTTTGGGGAACCGCGCGGGGGATGAGCCGCAGTTTGACCCCGGCCTGCTGACCGAGGGGAAGGACACCTGGCTTTTCACCGGCTTTTGCGGACGCGGGGACAAGAGTCGTCACGGTGCGATGCTGACCCGTCTCGCGGAGGATATGCTGACCATCACGCGCGATCCCGAGATCGTGGTCCCCGGATCCTGCTATTCGGAAGGAACCTCCTTCGAAGGGCACGCCTTCTTCGAAGCGCCCTCGATCCGCAAGCGCGGTGATGTTTACTACTTTATCTATTCCTCCGAGGTGATGCATGAGCTCTGTTACGCGACCTCCGACCGGATCGAGGGACCGTACACCTACGGCGGCATCCTGAACAGCAACGCGGACAAGGGCATCACGAACGGCAAGCCGGCGGATCTGCCCATGGCTTACGGCGCCAACAACCACGGAAGCATGGTGGAGATCGCGGGCGACTGGTATATTTTCTATCACCGTCACACCTACAACACCTGGTATACGAGACAGGGCTGCGCGGAGAAGCTCTCCTTTACGCCGGACGGACAGGTGATCCAGGCGGAGCTGACCTCCTGCGGACTGAACGGCGGACCGCTTTCGGACCGCGGCGAATATCCTTCCTACATCGCCTGCCACCTCTTCACGGAGCGGCATGATCTCTACGTCGGAACCGATCCGGACGCGCCGCGCATCATCATGGACGGCAAGGACGGCGACAAGGCGACCGGCTATGTGGCCAACATCCACAAAGGGGTCACCATGGGCTTTAAATATTTTGCCTGCAAGGGCGTCACCGGACTGCGCATCCATACGCGCGGATACCTGAACGGAGATTTTGAGATCCGCAGCGCCTACGATGGGGAGGTCTTAGGTACCATCACCGTGCAGGGGGAAAATATCTGGTGGCCGTTTGAGGGGAAATGCTCC
>JAFPTK010000217.1 GCA_017400305.1 Lachnospiraceae bacterium
CATACAGAAAGAGTCGACAAGATCTGCATCGATCCGCAGGACTTAGCAGGAAAGGAGAATGCCATGGGTGACTGGGAATTGTGCTGGCTGCCGAAGGATCACGGCAAAGAGGATTTCCATGTGGAACAGGAAGGGTTTCCCGCCGCGGAGGAGGACATTCTGGCCAACGCGGCCGGAGAGCTGAGAGCTTACGGGAGCTTTCCCGCCGGTTCCTCTGTGGTGATCCGCAGAAAGGCGGATCTTCCCGCGGAAAGCTATTCCTACGACGCCGGAAACCTGCTCCTGGAGGCCTCGGATGCGCGGGGAGCGCTGTACGGCGCTTTTCATATCCTGAGAGAGCAGAGGCTTCATGGCGGTACCGCAGAGTCCTTCGGCCCCTGTGTGCCGGCCAATCCCTTCCGGATGCTCGATCACTGGGATAATATGGACGGAAGTATCGAGCGGGGGTATGCCGGCCGGTCCTTCTTTTTCGAGGACGGTAAGATCTTAAACGGCGATCGGATCCGCGATTATGCCCGCCTGATCGCCAGTGTCGGTATCAATGCCGTCGTCATCAACAATGTCAATGTCAAAGATTACGCCACATGGTTAATTTCTGATCGATATTACGATGATCTGAAGGTCCTGTCCGGTGTATTGGCTTCCTATGGGATCCGTCTGTTCTTAAGCCTTAACTATGCCGCCTGCATGGAGATCGGCGGTCTGGATTCCGCGGATCCCTTAAACGGGCAGGTGAAAGCCTGGTGGAAGGAGCGGATGGCCGAGGTATTTGCCAATATACCGGGCCTTGGCGGTTTCCTGGTGAAGGCTGATTCCGAGGGACGCCCCGGGCCCTTTACCTATGGAAGGACGCAGGCCGACGGTGCGAATATGCTGGCGGAAGCCGTAAAGCCCTACGGCGGCACGATCATCTGGCGCTGCTTTGTGTACAACTGCACGCAGGACTGGCGGGATAAGAAGACGGACCGCGCCAGGGCGGGTTATGATAATTTCATCCATACGGACGGCGACTATGCGGACAATGTGATCCTGCAGATCAAGAACGGGCCGATGGATTTCCAGATCAGAGAGCCTGTCTCGCCTCTCTTTGGCGGGATGAAGAAGACAAATATGATGCTGGAGGTGCAGATCGCCCAGGAGTACACCGGTCAGCAGATCGATACCTGCTATCTGATTCCGCTGTTCAAGGAGGTGCTGGATTTCCATACGAGCGCGCCGGACGGAGAGAAGGATACCGTGGCGGAGATCATCCGGGGAGAGGCACCGGGACATGCGATGGCGCCCGGCATGGGCGGTATGGCAGCGGTCTCCAATATGGGACGGGATGCCAACTGGACCGGCGGAGATCTGGCACAGGCCAATCTCTACGGCTTCGGCAGACTCTCCTTCGATCCTTCGCTGTCCGCGGAGCAGATCGCGAAGGAGTGGCTGGGATTGACCTTCGAGGAAGAGAAGGCTTCCGAGGTTCTGCTCCCGATCCTGTTAAACTCCCGCGCTGTCTACGAGCGCTATACGGTGCCGCTGGGGATCGGCTGGATGGTCCGCCCCGCGACCCACTATGGACCGAGTGTCGACGGCTATGAGTATGACCGCTGGGGAACCTATCACCGGGCGGATCATTTCGGCCTCGGCGTCGACCGGACCGATGCCGGAACCGGATACGCCGCGCAGTACGGACCTGCCTGGAAGGCGGTCTACGAGGATCCGAAGCGGTGCCCGGAGGAGCTTTTGCTGTTCTTCCATCGTGTCCGGTATACGGATCGCTTAAGCTCCGGAAAGACGCTGATCCAGCACATCTACGATACCCATTTCGAGGGACTCTCGGAGGTGGAAGCAGCTCTCGAAAAGATCAAGACCTTATCGGATGTGATCCCCGTAAAGGTCTATGAGCGGATCCTGGAGCGGATGGAGCGGCAGCTTCGGAATGCGAGAGAGTGGTGCGACCAGGTGAACAGTTATTTCCACCGGATCAGCGCCATTGAGGATGAAGAAGGGAGGACGATCTACTGATTATGCAAAAATTGCTGTCAATCATGCCTTCGATGCCCTCTTTTGCAAAATGACTTTTATGAAAAGGGGGGCTGTGATAATATATTGTTAATTGTTTTACATTGGCGCCAAGGAGGAATCTATGAGTAAACCCATGCCGGCGAAAAAGAAGGTTAAGTTCGGTGTTTACATGAAGCGATACTGGCAGCTCTATGCCATGCTCGCTCTGCCGCTCATTTATCTCTTTGTCTTCAAATATCTGCCGATGGTCTATGTGCAGATCGCTTTCAAGAAATACAGCATCGTAAAGAGCATCTGGCAGCTCCCGTTAGCCAAGAACCACGGTTTTGAATATTTCATCAAGGCCTTCGGTAACAATGATTTCCGCTATGCCCTCCGCAATACGCTGACCTTAAACCTCCTGGATCTGCTCTTCGGGTTCCCGGCACCGATCATCTTTGCCCTGATCCTGAACGAGCTGTGCTTCCAGAGATACAAGAAGGTCGTGCAGACCATCACCTACATGCCGCACTTCCTCTCCTGGGTCATCATTTACTCGCTGGCGTTACAGCTCCTCACACCGGAGACCGGCTTCATCAATATGCTGATCGAGAACCTGGGCGGCACCTCCATTCCGTTTCTCAATGATCCGGCACACTGGATCGGCAGTTATATCGCCTTCGGTATCTGGCAGAACTTCGGCTGGGGGTCCATCATCTATCTGGCCGCGATCTCCGGTATCAACCCGGAGCTCTATGAGGCGGCGGCCGTGGACGGCGCGGGGCGCTTCCGCAAGATGTGGCACATCACGCTTCCGGGGATCCGGCCCACGATCGTGGTCCTGCTCATCATGAATCTCGGAAATATCTTAGGCGGCGGCTTTGACCGGCCTTTCGCCTTCCAGAACAACCTGGTCATGAAGGTGGCGGACGTCATCGCAACCTATGTGTACCGTGTCGGTATCAAGGGACTGCAGTTCTCTCTGACGACGGCAGTCGGTCTCTTCCAGTCGGTGGTGGGTGTCGTCTTCCTGCTCATGGCGAACTGGCTCTCCCGCAAGCTGGGTGACCGGGGCATCTGGTAAAGGAGGGAGGACGGACGATGAAAGTCAAATCCAATGCTGACAAGATCTGGGATATCGTCTTTGTCATCGCGTGCTTTGCGATCGCTGCTATCTGCGTGATCCCGATGTTGAATCTTCTCGCGAAATCCTTAAGCGGTACGGATTTCCTGGTACGGCACGAGGTATATCTGATCCCCAAGGGCTTCAATTTTGATGCCTATTCGACGGTGCTCAAGGATCCCAAGTATGTCCGGGCCTTTTTCTGGACAGTGTTCCTGACGATCGTTTGCACCGTGCTGTCCCTCACGATGACGACACTTTGCGCGTTTCCGCTCATCTTTGACGGGCTGAAAGGCCGCAATGCCATCAACATCTTCATCACGATCACGATGTTCTTCAATGCCGGCACGATCCCGAACTACCTGCTGATGCAGAAGCTTCATCTGTTGAGCAATCCGCTGGTCCTGATCATCCCCGGTGTCATGAGTGTATATAACATGATCATCATGCGGAGCTTCTTCTACGGGATCCCGGACAGCTTGAGAGAATCGGCGGAGATCGACGGCGCCACCTTCTTCCAGATCCTGACGATCATCTATCTGCCGCTGTCAAAGCCCGTGCTGGCGACGCTGGCGCTGTTCTATGCGGTGGGACGGTGGAACGGTTATTCCGATGCCCTGATGTATATGCGTGAGGAGAAGTATTACACGCTGCAGCTCTTACTGTATAATATCATCAACAATATCAACCAGGTGGAGGTGGCGACGCAGGAGGGCTTCTCGGCTCCCGGTCTGGCGGCATCCCTAAAGGCTGCCATCGTCATGTTCTCCACGGTGCCGATCCTGTGCGTCTATCCGTTCCTGCAGAAGTACTTCATCGCAGGTGTGACGCTGGGCGCGGTCAAAGAGTGATAATACCCCGAAAGGGATATTATAGAATCATTCATCATCAATGAAGGGAGGAAAAAGATGAAAAAGAAGATTCTTTCACTGTTGTTAGCATCCGCTATGGTCGTTTCCATGGCAGCCTGCGGCGAGTCGGGCAATTCGGGCACAGCACCGGAGCAGCCGGCTGAGCAGACCGAGACCAAGGAAGAGGCCAAAGAGGAAGCTAAGGAAGAGACCAAGGAGGAGCCCGCTGCAGAGGAACCCGCTGCGGAGCCTTCCGAACTGACGGACGGCAAATTCGCCGAGACCCGCAAGATCACCGTTGAGGTCTATGACCGCGGTAACGACGGCGGCTCCGATCCCGAGAACAACATGTACACCGAGTACATCAAGAAGGGGATGTTAGAGCAGCACAACGTCGAGGTCACCTTCAAGAAGGTTCCCCGCTGGACCGAGGTGGATGACATCAACAACCTGCTGGCCGGCGGCGAGGCTCCGGATGTCTGCGTGACCTATTCCTATCCGACGATCTTAACCTATGCGGATATGGGCGGTGTCATCGATCTGGCTCCGCTCCTGGATCAGTACAAGTCCGAGCTGCCGAATCTGTGGGCATGGCTTGGCGATGAGAACATCTACTGGGACAAGGATCCCAAGACCGGCACTGTTTGGGCCGTGGAGGGCAGAAGATTCGAGCAGCAGAGGATCGTCACCTTTGTCCGTCAGGACTGGCTGGACAAGCTGGGCCTGCAGGCTCCCACCACCACACAGGAATTTGAGGACATGCTGGTAGCCTTTAGAGACAATGCGGATACCCTGCTCGGCAAGGATGCGAAGAAGATGGTCCCGTTCTCCATCAGCAAGGATGTCGGCTGGAGAGCAGCGAACATCATCACGTCCTTCATGGATCCCTCGATCAGCGACAAGGATTACTACATCAACGGCTTTGATGATCGTATGGTCACCGAGCCTCAGACCAAGGAAGCGGTGAGACTTCTCAACAAGTGGTACAACGATGGCCTCATGCGCAAGAATTTCTCTCTTGCTCCGGATGATACCGAAGAGGATGACATGATCAAGGCCGGTTATGTCGGTGCCTTCCAGCACAACTGGGATATGCCTTTCCGCAACGGCGAGGACAGTTACAATGCCAACCTTGCCCGCAATGTAGGTCCTGATGCGAAGTTCGTGGCGATCGATCCCTTCACGAACAGCGCCGGCAAGCATGCGAAGTGGCTCTACAGCACCGCGGGCGACCGCAAGAGCTTCTTCCCCATCACGAACCAGGAGCCTCTGGCTTCCCTGCTGTATCTTGACTTCATCAGCCAGCCCGATGTCATCAAATATCTGCAGATCGGTGACGAGGGTGTGACCCATGAGGTACTGGACAGTGGCGCCATCCAGATCAAGGCTGCCGAGGGCGATGCGATCCAGAATTCCGGTAAGAACATCGACATGACGATCACCTGCAACGGTGCTTACTACGGCGATAAGGATCTGGCGGCTCTGTCCCTTTCTTACGGTTATGCCGGCATCGATCCCGAACTTGTGGATAATGCCAGCAAGATCGCTATGACGGACGGTCTGACCCCCAAGAACGTCAATGTGGGAACGATCGAGGCGGAAGCCGGTGTCGGTGACACCCTCTCTGCCAAGAGAGATCAGGCCTATGATCTGTCTGTGGAATGTGCCGCGGCTGATTTCGACAAGGTCTGGGATGATGCGATCGCGGATTATCTGTCCTCCGGCGGTCAGGCCATCATCGACGAGCGCACCGAGAAGTGGGCAGAGTACTTCGGCGATTCGGATATGCTTCCGTGATCGGAGAGTACGATTGTCTCACCTTAACGTTACATTTCATATTTTCGGAGAAGTCGGGCATATTTTGCCCGGCTTCTCCTTTCATGAGGTTAATCGATGAATCAGTTAGCGGTGCCCCGTTTACTCTCTGATCATATGGTATTACAGCACGGCAGACCGGTCCATCTGTGGGGAACGGACGCACCGGGCAGGATCGTAAGGGCTTCCATCGCCGCTGCCTGTGTGGAGGCAGAGACGGATGAGACGGGCAAATGGTCGATGTTCCTGCCGCCCATGCGGCCCGACAGGAAGCCGCACACCCTTCAGATCAGCGATGATATCGGCGAGAGCATCCGGATCCAGGATGTCCTGATCGGCGATGTGTTCTACGCCGGCGGTCAGTCCAACGTGGATCTGATGATGGAGCGGGTGAAGGACCGCTATCCGGAGGAGATCGCCGCGGTGTCCGAGAAACCGGAACCCTGTATCCGATGCTTCAAGATCGCGGAGGAGACCCATTACGCCGGAGAGCTTTCGGATCATCACACCGGTGTCTGGTGGAGCGCTGAAAAGGATACGATCCTGTCTTTTTCCGCACTCGGCTATTTCTTTGCCCTGCATTATTACCGGATGACCGGGATCCCCGTCGCTTTCCTCCATGCCAGCCTCGGCGGATCTCTGATCAGCTGCTGGATGAGCCGCGAGATGCTCTCGGAAGCCACGGAGGCGGCGCCTCACGGCTACACCACCTTTTTGCGGGAAGCGGACCGCTACGCGGGGGAGAAATATATCGCGACCCAGCTGGCCCGGAATGAGAGAGTGGCAGCTGACTGGAACCTGACCCTGGATCAGGACGAGGAGATGAACCGGGATTTTAAATTTCGCGGCCTTCCGGTCGGCAGTCTCTTTGTCCCCGGAATCTTTCGCGATGATCCGCTGCTCGACGGGTTCATCGGTAAGCTCAGTATCCGTAAGAAATTCTCCCTGACAGAGGAAATGCTCCGGGTTGCCGGGGAGGGAAGGGTACGTCTCCTCCTGGGCACTCTGATCGATCGCGATGAGGTATATCTGAACGGGCAGAAGGTCGGAGAGATCGGGTATCAGTACCCGCCCCGTAAGTATGAGATTCCCGTCGATACTCTTAAGGAAGGGGAGAATGAGATCGAGATCCGCCTCATCGTGGAGCACGGAGAGGGACGGTTCACCCCCGGAAAGCTGTTTGCCCTGATCTGTGAGAAGGACGGCACCGTCACGATCCGGACGAAGAAGGATCGGGAGATCCTGGAGGGCTCTGTGGCCTGGCAGGTTGATCTCACCGGGGAATGGAAATATCAGGCCTATACGCAGATGCCGCCGATGCCGGAGATCGATTTTATCAGCTGGCATCCGACCGGCCTGTACAATGCGATGACGGCCCCCTGTCATCCCTATACGATCAGCGGTGTCTTCTGGTATCAGGGGGAATCCAATGCCGACAAGGAGGATGATTACGGGGATGAACTGCTGCGGATGATCCGCGGGTACCGGAAACGCTGGGCGACGGCCTCTGTCCCCGAGAAACGGGCAGAAGCTTCGGAGGAGGAGCAGGCGGAGGTGCTCCCGTTCTATTGCGTGCAGCTGCCCAATTTCACGGTCGATCTGACAGAGGAGGAGTCCTGGCCGAGGATCCGGGAGATGCAGCGGCAGTGTCTCTCCGAACCGTCCTGTTATCTCATCGCAGCGATCGATCTCGGCGCCGACAACGACCTGCATCCCCATGACAAGGAACCGCTGGGATACCGGCTCGCACTCGCCGCTGCGCACGAAAAATACCACGGAAAGGAAGAATACACCGGCCCGGAGGCGGAAGGGATCGAAGTTCTTTCCGGTGGCGCGTTCCGGATCCGGTTTCGTCATGCCGACGGACTTCATTCGGAGGACCGCGGTGCGGGCGATGAGATTCTTGACTTTGTCGGCGTGACAGCGGATGGTCTCAGGATCCCGTTCTCCGCCGTGATCCTGCCGGAGGAGCGTGCGATCGAACTGACGCCGGGAGAACTGTCTGTGGAAACAGATGGGACAGAGGGAGCGGAAGAGGCGGATCGCACCGTGACAGAGATCCGCTATATCGACAGCAATACCTATCATGGCGCACTGATCTGCAATCAGGCAGGATTGCCGATGGCGCCTTTCCGGATGAAAACCGGCACATAAGAAAAGGAGGAAAACGATGCAGTACTACGTGAACAGCAAAGTGAAGCGCACCGGTGACGGAAGTAAAGAGCATCCCTTCCGCACGATATCCGAAGCGGCTCTGTTGGCAGAGCCGGGGGATGAGGTGCTGGTCCTCCCGGGGATCTACCGGGAGCATGTGGATCCGGCACAGGGGGGAACCCCCGAGAAGCGGATCACGTACCGCTCTGTGAGGAAGGGGGCGGCTGTCATCTCCGGCGCCGAACCGGTCGGAAATTGGGAACGCGTCAAGGGAGCTCCCGGCGTCTGGATGACCCGGGTGGACAATCGGATCTTCGGCGCCTGTAATCCGTTTACCACACTGGTCCGCGGCGACTGGTTCATCGCATCCATGATCGCGCATATCGGGGAAGTGTATGTAAATGACAGATCGCTCTACGAGGTCACCTCCTTAAAGGACGTGAAGAAGCCCGTCCGGAGCAAGACCTCCTGGGATCCCGATTTCTCTGTCTACACCTGGTATGCCGAGCAGGATGAGGAGAGGGATGAGACGATCCTGTATGCCAATTTCCACGAGTTTGATCCGAACCGCGAAAAGGTGGAGATCAATGCGCGGCGTGCCTGTTTCTACCCGACCGCGGAGGGGAAGGGCTACATCACCCTTTCCGGATTTAAGATCGAGAAGGCGGCAACGCAGTGGGCGCCTCCCACCGCTTATCAGGAGGGCATGGTGGGCCCGCACTGGTCCAAGGGCTGGATCATCGAGGACTGCGAGATCAGTCATTCCAAATGCAGCGGGATCTCTCTGGGCAAGTATCTGCAGCCGGAGAATGACAACAAATGGCTCAAATGGAAATATAAGGACGGCACCCAGACGGAGCGTGACTGTATCTGTCAGGCGCAGCGCGAGGGATGGACAAAGGAGCGGATCGGCTCGCATATCGTCAGACGCTGTGAGATCCATGACTGCGGTCAGACCGGCATCGTGGGCCATCTCGGCGGAGTGTTCTCTCTGATCGAGGACAACCATATTCATCATATCAACAACAAGCAGAATCTGGCCGGAGCGGAGATCGGCGGGATCAAGATGCATGCGGCGATCGACTGTATCTACCGCAGGAATCATATCCATCACTGCACACGTGGGATCTGGCTCGACTGGCAGGCGCAGGGCACCCGTGTCACGCAGAATTTTATGCATGACAATACGCTTCCCTTTGATCATCTGATGTGTGCGGAGGCCGCGGGAGCCAGAGGAGAGGATATCTTTATCGAGGTATCCCACGGACCGACGCTGATCGACAACAACATCCTGCTGTCCGACCGGAGCTTAAAGCTCTGCACACAGGGCGTGGCGCTGGTCCACAATCTGATCGGCGGCGCTTTCGGTGCGGTCGGCACCGGCGTGGACAACGGCGCCAAAACCTTAACGTCGCCCCGCTACACCCCGTATCATGTACCGCACCGCACGGAGGTGGCCGGATTCATGACGATCCTGCACGGCGATATGCGGTTCTACAACAATATCTTTTTGCAGCAGCCGGTCCGCCCGTTCCTTAAGAAGCTGGAGGCGGAGATGTCGCCGAATGCCTGGGAGGACGGCAATGCCACCGTCGGCACGAAGCCCTATGACGGGTATCCGACACAGGAGGAGTGGGAGCGTGAATTCGAAGGTTACTGCGGGATGGGATCCCAGGCCAGCGACCGCTACTACATGCACCTTCCGGTCTGGACCGGCGGAAATGTCTTTGTCAACGGGGCAAAGCCCTGTGACAGCGAGCAGGAATACACCCGCATCCGCGGAAGGGTGAAGTTCGCGGTGGAGGAAAAGGGCGGAAAGTACACGATCCGGACCAATCTCTATGAGATCCTGGGCAAGGATGCCGCCGTGAGTATGATCGATACGGAGACGCTCGGCATGGCCTTCGAACCGGAGGAGCGCTATGAGAATCCCGACGGTACGCCGATCGTATGGGATACGGATTATTTCGGCAAAAAGAGAAAGGCGATCCTGCCGGGACCGTTTGCCGACGGTAAAGCGGCGGCACAGGTGATTGCAACCTGACGGGAAGAAAGAATATAATGGATGACAGCGGCGGTCCGTTCCAGCCGCGCGTCCGTTTCGGACAATGTCTGCTGACACAGCGAAATGAGTGATTGAAAGGAGGAATTGACACGATGTATTACGCTGGAATCGATCTGGGCACCTCTTCGGTGAAGCTGTTGTTGATGGATGGGAAGGGGGAGATCGTCAAGATCGTATCCCGGGAATATCCGTTATCCTTCCCGCATCCCGGCTGGTCGGAACAGGCTCCCGAGGACTGGTGGCGGGAGTCCATGGCAGGTCTTAAGGACCTGATCGCGGATATCGATAAGTCGCAGCTCGCCGGCATCAGCTTCGGCGGTCAGATGCACGGTCTCGTCATCCTGGATGACGCGGATCAGGTGATCCGTCCTGCGATCCTCTGGAATGACGGACGTTCCACGGCGGAATGTGACTATCTCAATCACGAGATCGGACAGGACAAGATCTCTTCCTATACCGCCAACATTGCCTTTGCCGGTTTCACGGCCCCGAAGATCCTGTGGGTTAAGAAAAACGAGCCGGAGAATTTCAAGCGGATCAGAAAGATCATGCTTCCCAAGGATTATCTCGCCTATATGCTGACGGGGGTCCACGCCACGGATGTCTCCGATGCGTCCGGTATGCTGCTCTTAGATGTGAAGAATCGCAAATGGTCGCAGGAGATGTGTGACCTCTGCGAGATCACGACCGAGATGCTGCCGAAGCTCTTTGAGAGCTACGAGTGTATCGGAACCTTAAAGCCCGAGGTCGCTGCGGAGCTGGGAGTGCCGGAAACGGTCAAAGTGGCCGCCGGTGCGGGCGACAACGCGGCTGCGGCCGTGGCGACCGGAACGGTGGGAGACGGTCACTGCAACTTATCCCTCGGCACATCGGGAACGATCTTCATCTCGCAGAAAAACTTCAGCGTGGATGAGAATAACGGCCTGCATTCCTTCTGTGACGCCAACGGGGAGTACCATCTCATGGGATGCATGCTGTCCGCGGCATCCTGCAATAAGTGGTGGATGGATGAGATCATCGGTACAAAGGATTACGGGGAGGAGCAGAAGCTCATCACCGATGACAGGCTCGGCGAGAATCATGTCTTCTTCCTGCCGTATCTGATGGGGGAGCGTTCGCCGATCAATGATCCCTTCGCACGTGCCACCTTCACCGGTATGACCATGGACTCCACGCGGGCGGATATGACCCAGGCGGTCCTGGAGGGGGTCACCTTTGCTCTCAGGGATTCCTTTGAGGTCGCGAAGAGTCTGGGCCTTAAGATCGAACGGACGAAGATCGTCGGCGGCGGCGCGAAATCCCCGCTCTGGCGCAAGATGGTGGCCAATATCTTCGGGATCCCGTTGGATATCTTAAAGACCGAGGAAGGCCCTTCCCTCGGCGGTGCGATGCTGGCAGCGGTGGCCTGCGGCGAATATGCCAGTGTGGAGGAAGCGGCGAAGGCGATCGTCGAAGTGGTCGACACCGTGATGCCCGATCCGGAGCTCACCGCAAAATACGAGAAGCGTTATCAGGAATTCAAGAAGCTCTATCCGGCGCTCAAACCGGTATTTCCCAGAGCATAAAGGATGATCCGGAACAACGTAAAGCGGCGGCCCTGACGGGCCGCCGTTTTTTCGCATACAGGCAGAGCGGGGTTCCTGCGCTTCTTATTTCTCCTCGTTATCCTCCAGGCTGGTCGCCTTGCGGACGGTCACGCGCTGGTCATAGCAGGTGAAGAGTTCGTCGACAAAGGCCTTCTCCGGCTTCTTCGTCAGGGCCGACACGATGGGCACGACGATAAGGCCTGCGATCATGGCGATAGCACCGGCGTTGATGGGGGACTTGATGAATTTCACGAACATATTGAGGACGGTCAGACCGACACCGGTGATGAAGCAGGCCCATACGGAGGCGCCGGTGATCTTTTTGGAGTACAGACCGTACATGAAGGGCGCAAGGAATGCGCCGGCCAGAGCACCCCACGAGATGCCCATCATCTGTGCGATGAAGGTCGGGGGCTTTAAGGCCAGGACGAAGGAGAGCACGATGAAGCAGGCCACCAGCACCCGCATGACGACGAGCTGCTTTTTGTCATCCATGTCCTTCATGCAGGTCTTTTTCAGCACGTCAAGGGTCAGGGTGGAGCTCGATGTCAGCACAAGTGAGGAAAGCGTGGACATGGATGCGGAGAGCACGAGCACGATCACGACACCGATCAGGATGTCCGGAAGGGTCGAGAGCATGACCGGAACGATGGTATCATAGGCGATGGAGCCGTTCTCCTTGTAGATCGCCGGAACATCGAACAGGCGTGAGAATCCGCCGTTGAAATAGCAGCCGCCGGCGATGATGAGAGCGAAGAAGGTGGAAACGACGGTGCCGGTCTTGACGGCTTTTTCGTCGCGGATCGCATAGAATTTCTGCACCATCTGGGGAAGTCCCCAGGTACCGAGAGAAGTCAGTACGATGACACCCACGAGGCTCAAGGGATCCGGACCGAAGAAGGAGGTCAGGAGACCGTGAGCTCCCTGCAGCGCGGGGACCGCCACATCGTCGGCGGGGATCTCCGAGAGCTTGTGAAGAGCGGAGAGGAAACCGCCCTGACCGGAGAGCACCGCGCCGATGACGGCACAGATACCGATCAGCATGATGATGCCCTGTACGAAATCATTCAGGGCGGTCGCCATATAGCCGCCCACGATGACGTAGACCGCGGTCAGGACCGCCATCACGATGACGCAGACCGCGTAGGGGATATCAAAGGCCATACCGAACAGATTGGACAGGCCGTTGTAGACGGAAGCCGTATAGGGGACCAGGAAGACGAACGCGATGACGGAACCGACGATCTGAAGCGCCTTGGACTGATAACGCTTGCCGAAGAATTCCGGCATGGTCCGCGCGTCCAGCTTCTGGGTCATGATGCGCGTGCGTCTGCCGAGCACCAGCCAGGCCAGGAGGGAACCGATGAAAGCGTTGCCCAGACCGATCCAGGTGGAGGCGATGCCGAATTTCCAGCCGAACTGACCGGCATATCCGATGAACACGACGGCCGAGAAATAGGAGGTGCCGAAGGCGAAGGCGGTGATCCAGGGGCCGACGGTGCGCCCGCCGAGCACGTAATCGTTGACATTGCCGGCCTTGGTCCGGGAGTAGAAGCCGATGCCGATCATGACGGCAAAGAAGATGATGAGCAACAGGATTTTAATGATCATAATGGTCCTCCGTACTTGGGTGCGCGGGCACTTTTACACATAAACGCACCAACGCGTTAAAGTGATAAATCAATTTATTCTTTCATACTTTATCTTGCCTGTCAACTGTTTGTTGCGTTCCCGGATCTATGGTATGATAGCTGTTATGAAAACGACGATCCGCACGATCCTCTTTTATGACCGGTTTTCCTGTCTTGGCAAAAAATGTCCCTTAAACTGCTGCCACGGCTGGCGGATCCCGCTGGATGATGACAGCGTGCGCCGGTTTCGCAGGGAGAAGAGTCCGGTCGGCCTGCGCGCCAGGATCGCGATCCTCGGTACCAGACAGCCGGCCTTCGGGCGATGGCATCTCAACTGCCCGATGCTGGATCCCGACGGATATTGCTCTCTGCAGAAGGCACGCGGAGAGAAGTTCCTGCCGGACACCTGCCGCATCTATCCGAGAGACTGGGCCAATCTGGGGATCTTCGTCGAACGGACCCTGGACCTCTCCTGCATCCACGCCGCGACGCTGTATCTGCAGGCTGCCGGTGATCCGGAGGGGGGACTGGCTTTTAGAGAGGAGACCGGTCTCTGGGAACTGCCGCGGGCGGGGGACAACGATGATCCGGAGTTCCTGCAAAGGCTGATGGAGCGAAGAGAAGAGATGCTGATGAGCCTCTCGCCGGAACGGATCCCGGATGCGGATGCTCTGGATGAGGTGATCTTTCAGCTGGCGGATGACGGCAGGAGAGAGCAGGACCGCTGCTTAAAGCTCTCCACCGGGGGGATGAAGAGGATCCGGTTGTTTCCCTTCTCGATCATGCTCTTAAATGAGATGATGAGTACCTTTTTCTATGAGGACGGGCTGAAGTGGACGGAGCCCCGTCTGTACCGGATGTGCCGGGAGTATTATCGCGCCTTCGACCCGCTCACGGAGATCGAAGGACAGCGGAAGTTGAAAGAGCTGCAGGAACGATATTTCGCGGGTCCCGATACCCCGGGGATCCGGGATCTGACCAGATATTTCACCTACTGTCTGATCCGGAGGCATTATGAGACTTATGAGGATTACTCCTTTCTGCGCCGGATCGAAGAGGCGGCCGTCCATCTCAATATGGTGTTCCTATTTGAGCTGCTGGCCCTGAACGCCGGAAGGAAGCTTACGGTGGAGGAACGGGCCGGAATCATCGCCTGCTATGAGAAACGGACCTGGCACAATGAGGATGTGCTCGGCGTCCTGATCAAACAGTTAAACGGGAGGTTTGTATGAGAAAGACCGGAGGGATCGCGATCCTCATAAGGGTTTTGACAGGCGGCTTCTTTCTGGCTGTTTTCATAGTGGCGCTTTACTATCTCAGTATCCTGTTGAGTGTCAAATCCCCTCACGGGATCAACCAGGCGAGAGCCCTGTATGCGCAGCCGGAAAACTCCATCGATGTGGTCTTTTTAGGCTCCAGTCATATTCATTACGGGGTCAATACGGCATATCTCTGGAAGGAGCACGGTGTGGCTGCCTATGATTACAGCTCCGCGGAGCAGCCTCTGTGGATGACCTATTACTGGATCAGGGAGTTTCTGAAGACCCAGCACCCCAGGCTGATCGTGATCGATCTGTTTTCTCCCGCTTCCTTCACGGAGGATTTCCAGTATGATTTCCCGGGGGAAAATATCTACGGTCTGAATCTGTCCCGCAATAAGATCGAGGCGATCTCGGACATGATCGAGCGGAATCGTTATGAGGAGTATCTTCCGGAATTCTTTGCGGTACATTCCCGCTATGGGGATCTGAAGGAGGAGGATTTCCTGGCGATCTCCGATCCCGGGAGACTCGTCAATTTCAAGGGATTTACGCCATATATCGAATATGCGCACTGGGATCTGAACGAACCCTCGCAGGATCAGGCGATCGGTTATACGCCCAAACAGTCCAAATTCCTGGAAAAGATCTACGAGCTCTCGCTGGAGGAGGAGATCCCGCTGTTTTTCATGGTGATCCCCTACGCCGGAGTCACACCCCAGGAGGAGATGTTCTACAACCGTTCCCAGCAGATCTTCCTGGAGGCCGGGGTTCCGTGCCCCAACTACAATCATTTCTATGAGTCCATCGGACTGGATCCGGAGGTCGATCTCTATGATGAATCACACTTGAGCTACACGGGCAGTATCAAGTTTACGGAATATCTGTACCGGGATCTTTCCTCCTATGTGGAGCTGCCGGATCGCAGAGGGCAGGAGGGATATGAATCCTGGGATGTGAATGCCGATATCATCGACCGCTACACAAAGGGGGAGACGAAACTCCTTTACTGACTTTTCGATTGACGCAAGACGGTATCCCGTGTAAAATGATAG